>NZ_BCUS01000006.1 GCF_001591345.1 Variovorax boronicumulans NBRC 103145
ACGGTGCCGCCGTCGATCAGCGGCACGCCCCAGCGGCGGCAGAACACGCCGAACACCGCGTCGTCGTCGGCCACGCGCAGGTCGGCCAGCAGCGCGAGTTCGAGCCCGCCCGCGACCGCGTAGCCGTTCACCGCTGCGATCAGCGGCTTGGACAGCGGCATGCGCGTCGGGCCCATCGGGCCGGCGCCCCCGCCCTCGGGGTCGAGCTCGTTGCGGCGCGCGGGGTCGCCGACCGCGCCCAGGTCGGCGCCCGCGCAGAAATGGCCGCCCGCGCCCGTCAACACGGCCACGCGCAGCGCGTCGTCGGCCTCGAAGCGTTCGAAGGCCGCGCGCAACGCGGCGGCCACCACGCCGTCCACGGCGTTGCGTTTGTCGGGACGGTTCAGCGTGAGCGTGCAGACGGGGCCGTCCGCTTCGAAGGTCACGCAGGGTGGGGTGGACATGGGCGGCGTCTCCGGGAAGTTGAAATGGCGGGTGGCCCGGCCATCGTAGAAAACATTCCCGGGTTCTCCAACCCCGCCGCGTTCAGGTGGCGCGGATCACGTCCGCATCGCCCGGCGTCGGCGCATGCAGCCGCGCCACCTCGGTCGCGCGCCGCGTGAGCACCGCGCGCTGGTTGATGTAGCCCTTGTCGGTGATCTCGCCCGCGTCGAGGCTGGGCGGTTCGGCCAGCACCAGCGCGCAGGCTGGGCATTGCGACGAGCCCGCACCTTCGTCGCGCAGGGCGCGCAGCACCCCGGCGATGCGCGCGGCCAGGGCTTCGGGCGCGAGGGCGGCGCCTTGCGGGCTGGCGAACACCAGCATGCCGATCGCGTCGCGGTCGTGGCCCGTGAGCACGATGTCCTGCACATGCGGCGCCAGCAGCGACACCAGCTTCACGCGCAGCGTGCCCACCGACACCCAGGTGCCGGTCGAGAGCTTGAAGTCTTCCGCCACGCGGCCGTTGAAGATCACGCCCCGCGTCGGATCGCCGGGGTTCGCGAGGTAGCCCGCGTCGCCGATGCGGTAGTAGCCCTCGGCGTCGAAGGCACTGGCGGTCTCGCGCGGTGCGTCGCGGTAGCCGGGGAACACCGAGACGCCCTTGACGCGCATCTCCAGCTTCTCGCCGTTGGGCACGAACTTCAGTTCCAGCCCCGGCAGCGGCGCGCCGATGCAGCCGGCGCCGTCGAGCTGCCAGTGCGCCGAGGTGATGGCGGGCGAGGTCTCGGTGGCGCCCCACGAGGTCGTGAGCCACAGCGGGCGCGCGGGTCGCACGCGCCGCGCCACCGCTTCGAGGCGCTGCCAGGTCGAAGGCGCGAGCGCCGCCGCCGCGTAGAAGGCCAGGCGCAGCCGCGAGAACACCTCGGCGGCGAGTGCGTCGTCGGCTTCGAGGAACGGCAGCAGCATGTCGAAGCCGCGCGGCACGTTGAACAGCAGCGTGGGCTTCACCTCGCGCAGGTTGCGCACCGTCTTCTCGATCAGGCCCGGCGCGGGCCGACCCTCGTCGATGTAGAGCGCGCCGCCGTGGCACAGCACCATGTGCAGGTTGTGGTTCGCGCCGAAGGTGTGGCTCCACGGCAGCCAGTCGACCAGCACGGGCTTTTCCTGCGCGAGGAAGCGCCAGGTCTGCGCCATCATCTGCTGGTTGGCGCACAGCATGCGGTGCGTGTTGATCACCACCTTGGGCTGGCCGGTGGAGCCGGAGGTCAGCAGGTACTTGGCGTGCGTGTCGGGGCCCACGGCGGCGAAGGCCTGCATGACGGCGGGCGTTTCCTTCGCGTCGAGCAGTTGGTCGAAAGCCAGCGCGCCCGGATGCGTGTCGGCATTGCGGCTGAACACGGTGACTGCCTCGATGTCGCTGCCTGCGAGCGATGCGCCGTACACCTTCGCGTCGGAGGCGTAGATCAGCCCGGGCTGCAGCGCCTTCAACATGCCGTGCAGTCGCGACGGGTCTTTCGCCATGCGTGAGTACGCGCTCGACAGCGAACAGGCCGTGCGGCCGATGTGCATCGTCGCGAGCATCAGCACGGCATGGTCGATGGCGTTGTCCGAGAGGATCACGACCGGGCGGCCTGCGGGCAGGTCCAGGTCGAGCAGGCCTTGCGCCACGGCACCGACGGCGGCGCGCAGCGCGCGGTAGTCGAGCGTGCGCCAGCCTTCGCCCGTCTCATCGCGCTCGGCAAAGGCCAGCGCGTCGGGCGTCTCGCGCGCCCAGCGCTCGATCCATTCGCCGATGCAGCGCGCATACGGCTGCAGCGCCGTCGGCGAGCGCAGCACGAACGAGCCGTCGTCGAAGTCGATGCGCACCGTGCGGGGCGGCGCGACCAGGGTGTCGTCGAGAAGGAAGTCGGTCATGTCAATCCAGCGTACCCGTCTCGGCCTTGGCGCGAATCAGGTTCAACAGCAGGGTGTCGCGCGCGGCTTGGAGGTCGGCGGTGTGGCGCGTGCCCAGGGCGTCGTCCACGCCTTGCACCACCTGCTGCTTCAACGCGTCCGTCATCGACGGCGCGCCCAGGTCCTTCCACCAGTCTTCGATGGGCCCGCCCAGGTGCGCGAGCAAATGCTCGATGCCGCCCGCGCCGCCCGAGAGGTGCAGGTTCATGAACGGCCCCATCACGGCCCAGCGCAGGCCGGGGCCGTGCGCGATGGCGGTGTCGATGTCGGCCACGCTCGCCACGCCTTCGTTGACGAGATGAAACGCTTCGCGCCACAGCGCGGCCTGCAGCCGGTTCGCGATGTGGCCTTTCACCTCGCGCTTCACGTGGATCGGCCGCTTGCCGATGGCCGCGTAGAAGGCCATCGTGCGGGCGATGGTATCGGGTGAGGTCTGCTCGCCGCCGATCACCTCCACCAGCGGAATCAGGTGCGGCGGGTTGAACGGATGCCCCAGCACCACGCGCTGCGGGTGCGCGCAGCCCGACTGCACGCCGCTGATCGCCAGGCCCGACGAGCTCGACGCGAGGATGGTCTCGGGCGGCGCGGCCGCGTCCATGCGGCGGAACAGGTCGATCTTGAAGTCCATGCGCTCGGGGCCGTTCTCCTGCACGAAGTCGGCCACGGCCACCGCGTCTTCCAGGCTGTCGTGAAAGCGCAGGCGGTCGACCGAGGCGCCCTCGGCGAGGCCGAAGCGCGCCAGCGTCGGCCAGTGCTGCGCCACGGCGGCGCGCAGCCGGTCTTCGGCGCCGGGCGAGGGGTCGGTCGCGTTCACGTCGAGCCCGTGCGCGAGGAAGTGCGCGGCCCAGCTCGCGCCGATCACGCCGGTGCCGACGACGGCGACGCGCTTCACGTCGGTGGTGAGGTTCATGCCGATTTCCACCGCGCGCAGCGGCTCTCCGTCTTGGTGGTCCACGCGGCTTCGCCGGGGATGTTCTCGATCACCTTGTAATAGTCCCACGGCTCCTTCGATTCGGCCGGCGCCTTCACCTGCATGAGGTGCATGTCGTGCACCATGAGGCCGTCGTCGCGCAGCCAGCCGCCCTTGACGAACATGTCGTTGAACTTGGTCTTGCGCAGCTGCGCCATCACCTTGTCGGCGTCGTCGCTGCCCGCGGCCTTCACGGCCTGCAGGTACTGCAGCGCGGCCGAGTAGTCGCCGGCATGGAAGGAGGAGGGCATGCGCTTGTGCTTGTCGAAGAAGCGCCGCGCCCAGGCGCGCGACTCGGGGCTCTGGTTCCAGTACCAGCTGTCGGTGAGGTACATGCCCTGCGAGGCCTTCAGGCCCAGCGCGTGCACGTCGTTGATGGTGATGATCATGCCGGCGAGTTTCATGTGCTTGCTGATGCCGAACTCCGCCGCCGACTTGATGGCGTTCACCGTGTCGCCGCCTGCGTTGGCCAGGGCCAGCACCTGCGCCTTCGAGCTCTGCGCCTGCAGCATGAACGACGAGAAGTCGCTCGCGCCCAGCGGGTGCTTGACCGAACCCGCCACCGTGCCGCCGCTGGCCTGCACGGTCTTGGTGGCGTCGCCTTGCAGCGCGGCGCCGAAGGCGTAGTCGGCGGCCACGAAGTACCAGCTCTTGCCGCCGGCCTTGACCACCGCGCTCGCGGTGCCGCGCGCCATGGCCACCGTGTCGTAGGCGTAGTGCACGGTGTAGGGCGAGCAGTACTCGTTGGTGAGGCTCGACGCGCCCGAGCCCACCACGAAGTACGGCTTCTTCTTGTCGGCCGCCACGCCGGCCATGGCAATGGCCGCGCCCGAGTTCACGCCGCCGATCAGCATGTCGACCTTGTTCACGTCGAACCATTCGCGCGCCTTGGCGGCGGCGATGTCGGGCTTGTTCTGGTGGTCGGCCGTGACCAGCTCGATCTTCTTGCCGTCGATGGCGCCGCCCATGTCGGCGATGGCCATGCGGATCGCTTCGGCGCCGGCCGGGCCGTCGTAGTCGCGGTACAGGCCCGACATGTCGCTGATGAAGCCGATGCGGATGGTGTCGTCGGACACCTGGGCGAAGGCGCTCGATGAGAAGAGGGCGCCGAGTGCGAGAGCCAGGGCGGTGCGGGGAATGTTCATGTGCGTGTCTCCGTTCGTTGTTCTCGTGCGTCGTCAGCCCAGCGCGAACTCGGGCCGCGGGCCGCCTACGCGCGGCAGGCCCATGATCTGGCGCGCCTCGGCCGGCGTCGCCACTTCCATGTCGAGCTCGCGGATCACGCGCACGATGCGCTCGGTGAGCTGCACGTTGGTGGCCAGCTCGCCGTGGCGGAAGTAGAGGTTGTCTTCCAGCCCCACGCGCGCATGTCCGCCCAGCAGCAGCGCCGCCACGTTGGCTTCGAGCTGCGACATGCCGATGCCGCTCACGCCGAAGATGGCGCCCTTGGGCAGCGTGTCGACCATCATCTGCAGGTTGCGCGGCGAGTACGGCATCGCGTTCTGGAAGTTGCGGTGCACGTTCATCACCAGGTTGACGAAGTAGGGCTCGTCGTCATGGCCTTCCTCGATCAGCGTGGTCGTGTCCTGCAGGATGTGCGTGGGGCTGAACACCTCCCACTCGGGCTTGATGCCGCGCGCCTTCATGCCGGCGGCGAGCTCGCGCCCGCGCGTGATGGGCGTGTCCATCAGGATCTGCTTGCCTTCGAAGCTCAGGTTGAGCGTGGTGGCGTCCAGCGTGCACATCTCGGCGCCGGCGTCCATGCCCTTGATGCGCTCTTCCCACGCGATCTCCCAGCGATCGCCGGCCAGCGGCTTCACCATGTCGCCGTGCACGCCGCCGCCGGTGGAGTTGTTCAGCACGATGTCGCAGCCGGCCGCACGGATGCGGCTGTTGATGTCGCGGTACACCTCGGCGTTGCAGGTGGCGCCGTCGTCGGGGCGGCGCGCGTGGATCGCGACCACGCTGGCGCCGGCGTTCCAGCAGCGCAGCACGTCGGCGGCGATCTCGGCGGGCTGGGTGGGGAGGTGGGGGTTCTGCGACTTGTGCGCCATGCCGCCGGTGGGGGCGATGGTCACGATCACTTTGCGCTTCGACATGCTCGGGGCTCCTGGGGTCGGTCGTTCGGTCAGTCAGTCAGGGGGGCGCGCCATTATTTTTTGTGATGCGTTCGTACTCAGTCATCGCGACGACATTCAGGGGCAGGGTTTACGCGGCGCCAGCCGCTAAAGTCGCCCCTGCGCCGTTGCGCACACAAGGAACCTCTCCATGAAATTTCTGCCCATCGTGCTGGCCGCCGCGGCCGCGTTCACCGCCCTCGGTGCTGCCGCGCAACCCGCCGGCCCCGCCACCTGCGACGCCAAGCGCGAAGCCATCGGCCGCGACATCGACATGGCCAAGTCCAAGGGCCAGAAGCAGCGGGTTCGCGGGCTCGAAACCGCGTTGGCGGAAGTGAACCGCCATTGCACCGACGCCAAGCTGGCGGCCGAGCACCAGAAGCGCATCCGCGCCCAGGAGCGCAAGGTGGCCGAGCGCGAACGTGACCTGCGCGCAGCCCAGGAGAAGGGCCGTGCCAGCAAGATCGCCGACCGCGAGAAGAAGCTGCACGAGGCGCAAGCCGAGCTGCAGCAGCTCAAGGGCGCGCAGTAAACAAAAAAGACAGCATGCCCTCGACCAAGCCGGCGATCCCCGCGGCCTCCCTGACCATTCCCCAGCTGCTGCAGGGCTCGGCCTGGTTCCCGCTGCTCGACGTGGGCGCAGGAGAGCGCGTGCTCGACGAGATGCGCGAGGTCGAGGTGGCCGCCGGCGCCGCGCTGTGCCGGCGCGGCGACACGCCGCTGCACTGGTACGGCACCCTCGAAGGGCTGCTCAAGTGGTCGATCACCTCCAGCGACGGCCGCTCGGTCACGCTGGGCGGACTGTCGGTGGGCAGCTGGTTCGGCGAAGGCACGCTGCTGCGCGCCGTGCCGCGCTCGGCCGACATCATCGCGCTGCGGCCCAGCCGTGTGGCGCAGCTGCCGCTGGAGACCTTCGAGTGGCTGCACCGCACGCAGCGCGGCTTCGATCACTTTTTGCTGCAGCAGATCAACGAGCGGCTGCACTGGTTCATGGGCAGCTACGCCGCGCACCGGCTGCTCGACGCCGACAGCCAGGTGGCGCGCGCGCTGGCCGGCCTGTTCCACCCCTGGCTGCACCCGGGCAGCGAGCCGCACCTGCAGACCTCGCAAGAAGAAATCGCCAACCTGTCGGGCGTGTCGCGCCAGCGCTGCAACGCGGCGCTCAACCGGCTGAAGGAGGCCGGGTTCCTGCACATCGAGTACGGCGGTATCACCGTGACCGACCTCGAAGGCTTGCGGCGCTTCATCCAGGAGTGAACGACTCCCTCTCCCCGAGGGGAGAGGAAACCGGGCCGCTCAGCGCTTGTGGTGCGACGCCGCCAGCTCGTACACCGGCGTGTCGATCCCTTCCATGCGCGCCTTCAGCTGCAGCGCCAAAAATTGCGAGTAGTGGCGCGACTGGTGCAGGTTGCCGCCGTGGAACCACAGCTGCGGCACCTGCGTCGGCTTCCACATGTTGCGCAGCTCGCCTTCCCACGGCCCCGGGTCCTTCGGCGTGTCGGAGCCCAGGCCCCAGCACTTGCCGACCTTGTCGGCGATCTCGGGCGAGATCAGGTCGGCCAGCCAGCCGTTCATCGAGCCGTAGCCCGTGGCGTACACCAGCAGGTCGGCCGGCAGCTCGGTGCCGTCGGTGAGCGTGACCGAGCGTTCGTTCACGCGCTCGATGTTCACGCCGCTCTTGAGGTGGATGCTGCCGTTGGCCACCAGCTCCGAGGCGCCCACGTCGATGTAGTAGCCCGAGCCGCGCCGCAGGTACTTCATGAACAGGCCCGAGCCGTCCACGCCGAAGTCGAGCAGGAAGCCGGCCTTCTCCAGCCGCGCGTACAGGTCGGCGTCGCGCTTCTTCATCTCCTCGTACACCGGGATGTGGAAGGTGTGCATGATCTTGTAGGGCACCGAGGCGAAGATCAGGTCGCCCTTGTGATGGTCGATGCCGCTCTTCACCGCCTGCTCGGAATACAGCCCGCCCAGCGCCAGCTCCATGAGCGACTGCGACGGCGCGATGTGCGTGGACGAGCGCTGCACCATCGTCACGTCGGCACCGTGCTCCCACAGCGCCGCGCAGATGTCGTGCGCCGAGTTGTTCGAGCCCAGCACCACGCACTTCTTGCCCGCGTAGGCCTCGGGCCCCGGGTGCTGGCTGGAGTGGTGCTGGTCGCCCAGGAAGTTCTCGGCGCCCGCCACCTTCGGCACGTTCGGGTAGCCCGACACGCCGAGCGCGAACACCAGCTGCTTCGGGCGCAGCGTCACCGGCTTGCCCTCGCGCTCCACCTGCACCTCCCAGCGCTGCGCGGCCTCGTCGAAGCGCGCCTTGGTCGCGTTGGTGGAACTCCAGTAGTTGAGCTCCATGATCTTCGTGTACATCTCGAGCCAGTCGCCGATCTTGTCCTTGGGCGCGAACACCGGCCAGTCGTCGGGGAAGGGCATGTAGGGCAGGTGGTCGTACCAGACCGGGTCGTGCAGGCACAGCGACTTGTAGCGCTTGCGCCAGGAGTCGCCGGCCTTGGCGTTGCGCTCCACGATGATCGTCGGCACGCCCAGCCGACGCAGCCGCGCCCCCAGCGCGATGCCGCCCTGGCCGCCGCCGATGATCACCACCTCGGGCTGCTCGGTGTAGCCCAGCGCGGCCTCTTCGTCGCGGCGCTTCTCGAGCCAGTTCTTGCGGCCCTTGTGCACGCCGTGCTCCGCGCCCTTGATGCGGTTGTCGCCGGTCTTTTCCTCGAAGCCCTTCAGCTCCGTCATGGTGGTGAGCAGCGTCCAGGCCTTGCCATTGCGCAAGCGAAGGTGGCCGCGCCCGCGTGCCACGCGCGTCTCGAAGCCGAACCACGCATCGACCACGCCGTCGGCCTCGGTCGCCTCGCCTTCGAGCGCAAAGGCCGTGGGCTGCGTGTCGGCCAGGCGCGCCTGCAGCATCGCGCGGATGGCGCCCGCGCCTTCCTGCGTGCGGATGTTCCAGGTGAAGGCGACAAGGTCGCGCCAGTAGCTGTCGGCCTCGAACAGCGAGACGGCCGCATCGATGTCGCCGCGTGCGAGCGCGGCGGCGAAGTCGGCCAGCCATTGGGCGGCGGCCCGGGTGGGGCCGGTGGTCGGGTCTGTCATTGCATGTCTCCGTGTGTCGTTGAACGAATCGAATCGAATCGCGGCGCGGCAAGGCGCACGCGGGAGTCGTGGCGCAGCTTTCGTGCCGTGCGGAGGGCGACGAGGAATCAAGGACTTAGATGTGTTTTTGTTGCACGCCGTGTCGCAATGTCTCTGTGATGTCGCTCGCGTGCTGCGACGCCTTGGAGCCTTTGGGAGGCAGCCGTGGCCGCACAAGATTCAATTCGAAAACTTTCGAATTAATTCCATTCGCGGCTATCTGGAGCAAGCCTGAAAAGTGTGGCGCGCGGACGACTGCTTCATATGCACCTATCTATGAAAACCAATGTTCTCGTTACATTTTCAGAGGCTCGCTGGCGTCGCCGGGGGGATGGTCGATCAATACAAATTCGAGAGGGACAGAGATGAGGAGAAACGTCGAGACCGCATTCGCTGCGGCGTTGGTTCTGGGACTCGCCGGCTGCGGCGGCGGTGGTGGTGGGGGGGGCGGGGGCGGAGGAATGCCCATGCTGCCTGTTGCCATCACGCCAGCGCCGGAGCCCAGCCCGCCGCCCGCAACAGCAGCAGAGCTGAAATTGACGGTCGAAATCAATGGCAGCGCAGCCACACCGGACAGTTCTGGTCGCTATGTCGTGGTGCCCGGCCAGTTGGTTGCAGTCAAGACCAGCGAGGGGGACAGCGTCTCGTGGGTCGGCGGCATGGATAGTGCCAACGTGAGACGCACTGATGTCGACACGTCGTCCAAGCAATGGGTCTCTCGCTTTGACAATATCGGGCTGGGCGCGACCAGCTACAAGCTGGTGGCCAGCGCATCGGAGGGGCGTACCAAGGAGTTGAACTTCTGGGTCCAAACGGGCGACTACAGAAACGGTGACTACATCGTGTTCGCAGCCAACGGCTCGCGTCAGACACTCAACATGGACTTCAACAAGTTCACCTACACCGTGACGGATGCGTCTGGAAATGCGAGTTCCGGCACGATGACACCGGGCGTGTCGCCCACCAGCGATTGGCTTGTGCAGAGCGATCGCATCACCGGCGTCCCCGCCGCCGCGTTGCGTTTGCGTGGCTTGCGCGACAACGTCGTCGGTGCGCTTCCATTCAGCGTGCCTTACGCGGGATCCCCGACGTACGGTGCATTTCCCTTTGTAGCGTCGCGGGCGTTGCTTATCACGCAGAGCAAGTTGGACGGCACTTACGACCGCGCGCGTATCGAGGTCTCGGCCGCTGGTGGTGAGTCGGCCATTGCGCAGATCCAGATTTCCGGGGGCGGTACGATCATGAAGCAGTGTGTCGATCCGGTCATTTACCGCATCGAGAACTGCCCCGCGGCAAACGTGGTCACCAGCAATGTCGAAGCTGATACACAACCTGGCACTTGGTTGCTGAAAAACCAGACCACTGGTGCGTTGCTCGGTCGCTTTGGGATCGCCGATGTTGAAGGCGACAAGACCTACCTGAGTGCCGGCACGTCACCCGCCAACGGCAACCAAGTGTTCGCCATTGGCGTTCCGGCCGCACAGGGCTATGAGGACTTCATCAGCACGGGCTGGTCGACCAAAGGCACCATCGATCTGTCGAAGGTCGCCGCGTCGACATACACCTTCTCCATGAGCCTTCCGGGAAGTGGTACTTCAGCCGACCTCGCGCTCTCCGCTGGTCCTTCCACGTCACCGGCTGGCATCCGTGCCGCAGTAGTCGGCAGCGACGTTTATTTTGCGATGCGTTCGAAGCGCCTTGAGGTGCTGATTGGCGCACGCAGCCCGTCGCCAAAGGCTGGTTTCCTGCATCTGGGCATCATCTACTGAGCGAGACGTCAGTGCGACGGAGCCCGCATGCCCTGAACAGGGCTGCGGGTTTTTTCATGGGCGCCGGCCGCGTTGCGGTGGCGTGATGGCGTGGCGCTTCATGTGCCGATACAGCGTGGCGCGGCAGATGCCCAGTTCCTGTGCTGCACGAGACACATGCCAGCGATGGCGTTGCAGCGCTTCGAGTAACTGCGCCCCATAAGCTTCGTCTTTCGTGGTTGCATCGTGGCGTTCCTTTCGAGCCGTCGATGCATCGATGGCTGAGATTGCGCGGGGCGTTGCCAGCTGCAATTCGTCAGCGGTTACGAACGCCGATGCACACAACGCCAGCGCCAGCCGCAGCACATTGCGCAACTCGCGCAGGTTGCCCGGCCAGTCGTGCGCCATCAGCCGCAGCATCGCCGCCTCCGACAGCCGCGCCGCCGAGCCCATCGCCGCCGCCTCTTCATGGAACATCGCCTCGATCAGGTAGCGCCGGTCGCGCCGCGCGCGCAGCGGCGGCAGCTTCAGCACCGCGCCGCACAGCCGGTAGTACAGGTCCTCGCGAAAACGCCCGGCCGCGACCAGTGCCGACAGGTCGCGGTGCGTGGCCGCCACCACCGCGAGGTCCACGCGCTGCGGCGACTCGGCGCCCAGCGGCAGCACCTCGCCTTCGGACAGCACGCGCAGCAGCCGCGTCTGCAGTGCCATCGGCATGTCGCCGATCTCGTCGAGAAACAGCGTGCCACGGTCGGCCTGCGCGATCAGCCCTTTCATGCCCTTGGCGCGGCCGCCCGTGAAGCTGCCGGGCGTGTAGCCGAAGAGCTCGCTTTCGATCAGCGAATCGGGAATGGCCGCGCAGTTCACCGCCACGAAGGGCAGCGCCGCGCGCCGGCTCGCGCCATGCAGCGCGCGCGCCAGCACCTCCTTGCCGCTGCCGGTCTCGCCCTCGACCAGCACATGGATGCCGCGGTCCACGAGCCGGCGCGCCTGCGCGATCAGCTGCTGCATGGCGGGGTCGTCGTCGCCCGCGATGCGCTCGAGCGGCGGCAGACGGTCCGAAGGTTGGGGTGCCGGCGATGAGGGCGCGGTGACCGGCGAGCGGCGCAGCCGCGGTGCGATCAGCGAGGCGTGGTACTCGCCGCCGCCGGGCAGCAGCACCGTGTGCGCAAAGGGCAGGGCCGACGCGCCGCCGTTGCCCAGGCGCCAGATCGCGTCCATCGGCAGGTGCAGCAGCTCCGACACCGCACCACCCAGAAGTTGTTGCTGCGGCCCCGAAAAGACCTCGCGCGCGCCCCCGTTGGCGCCCACCACCGTGCCGCCCTCGTCGAAGGCCAGCATCACCTCGCCCGCCACGTCGACCAGCCCGAAGGCACTGCCCAGCCGCAGGATCCAGTGGCCGCGAAAGTGCCGCAGGAAGTCGGCATCCTCGATCATCCGCGCGTAGATCGACACCAGGTGCCGCACCAGGTGCTGGCTCTCGCGCGCCTCGGGCGAGCGCAGCGCCGACACGTCGAGGATCGCCGTGAGCTTGCCGCTGTGGTCGAACAGCGGCGCCGTCGTGCAGGTGAGCGCGATGTGCGTGGCGTCGAAGTGCTCGGTCTGGTGGCAGGTCATCGGCTGGCGCTCGATGAGGCAGGTGCCCACGCCGCAGGTGCCGGCGTGCGCCTCGTTCCAGTCGGCGCCCAGGTACAGGCCGGCGCGGCGCAGCTGGTCGTCCCAGGCCGGGTTGCCGATGTAGTCCACCGTGATGCCCTCGGCGTCGGTCAGCAGCACCATGTAGCCCAGCTCGGCCACGCGGCGGTAGATGTCTTCCATGCCCGCGCGCGCGGCGCGCAGGAAGTGCTCGAGCTGCTGCTGGTGTACGCGCACCTCCTGCGCCGGCAGGATGCGCGCGGGCGTCGGCCGCGACGGATCGAGCCCGTGGTCGCGCACGCAGCGCGCCCACGACTTGTGCACCAGGCTCGCCGCCGGATCGGCCCGCAGCGCCGTGCCGGTGGCGATCGAATAGACGTTGTCGATGTGGCGCGATTGCAGGGACGTCATGCGCAGCCTCGTGCGTGGGTGGGCGCGGCACGGGGAGGGGCTGCGCAGCCGGACATGATTCGGCTGTCGCGCTGTCGCAGGACAGAGGTGAAACCCGGTGGGTTGAGTTGATCTGTCCGCTTTTCGCTTGCTCAAGAAGAAATTTTCTCAACTTAAGACAGCACGTCGTCGCCAAGATATGGCTTGCTACAAACTGTAGAAAAGTAACCCTATCAATTCTCGAGGCGCAGGATGAAGCTGTCGGACTTCATATTTCAGTTCCCTATTGGCATCGCTCATACGAGGCAAGGCCTTTGTCGCGTCCGCACGTTCTTTGCTCCTCAAAGTGGCGTCACCGCGCTTCTGACGGATATCGGTGAGTTTGCTGTGGGGTCGTCGATAACGAACTCCGTTGAACACATTCACCAAGCACTGCTACTGCGCGGAATGATTCCGCCCGACGCGCGTGTCGTTGAGCACTACGAGAGGCCCGATAGCGACGGGGGATCGTTCTCGCGGGTCAGCTTTGGACCCACGGGCGATCCGTCGTGGACGCGGATGTCCATGCAAGACGCGCTGTCGACTCTTTCTTGTGATTCAAGCGAGTTCAAAAGCTCGACAGCGATGAGCCTGCGGTTGGTCGCGGAAATCGAACGTCTGCGAAATGCGATCGATCCCTTTGCTGATGCGCCATGGTTGGAAGAACCCGAGATCGTCAACCGACGGGAAACCATAGAAAGCGGAATGATCTCCAAAGCCATGCTTTCTCAGCTTGTCAATGCGGGCGCAACGGAACGACAGCTTCAGGAATTGTTGAAGCAAGACCCTTCCTTCTTTGGGGAGGTCTACGGAGATCCCCATGAGGAGTACATCGTCCTTGCCGAGTATCCGCTGGCCGATGGATTCATTGATTTCGTTGTCTTCACGGGGCGCTCACGGATGGAGGTCGTGCTGATAGAGATCAAAGGAGCGGATTTCTTTCTGGTAAACGACGACAGCTATGCCGAGTTCTCGCACAAGGTCAACCAAGCGGCGGGCCAGATACGACGTCGGATCGGGGCCATCTACAGAGACATGTCGACGTTCCGGCGCTACGCCCACAAAGTACGGCACGCGGTCGAATCAGGCGCTGCTCGTCACGGTGCCTTCATGGGGCCGCATCCGAAGTTGTTGGTCGACCCCGACAAGGACATCGAGATTCGCTCGGTGGTTATCGGCGGCCGGACACGCGACGACTTCTCCGAGAGCAAGAAACGGCACGATTTCGAGCACGGCATGTCGCCGCCCATACGCATCGAGTCATGGGACACATGGATTCGGAAACTTCAGCGTCAGTGAAGTCCCTCCATCACAGGCCGCTTGAAACCTGCCTGTAGACAGTTGGAAGCGGCGGGCCGTAGCGTTGCGCATGGCCCTGTGGACCTTCAAACGCCCAGCAGCTCCTCCAGCACCTGCGGCTGCCCCAGCAATTCCGCCGACGCCCCATGCCGCACGATCTGCCCCTTCTCCATCACCACCGCCAGGTCCGTGTGCGCGAGCACCTTGCGGTAGTCGCGGTCGACGATCAGCGTGGCGATGCCCGTCGCGCGGATCTCGCTGATCACGCGCCAGATCTCGGCCACGATCAGCGGCGCGAGGCCTTCGGTCGCTTCGTCGAGGATCAAGAGGCGCGGGTTGGTCATGAGCGCGCGGCCGATGGAGAGCATCTGCTGCTCGCCGCCCGACAGCTGCTGGCCGCCGTGCGAGAGCCGTTCTGACAGGCGCGGGAAGGTGGCCATCACGCGGTCGAAGGTCCAGGCGCGCTGGCCGTCGATGCCGGCGCGTTCGCTCATCACGAGGTTCTCGCGCACCGACAGGTTCGGGAAGATGCCGCGCCCCTCGGGCACGTAGCCGATGCCCAGGCGCGCCATCTTCTCGGGCGGCAGGCCGGTGACGGTGCGGCCGTCGACCTGCACTTCGCCGGAGGCCGGGCGCACGTAGCCCATGATGGTGCGGATCAGCGTGGTCTTGCCCATGCCGTTGCGCCCGAGCAGGCCGACCGAGGTCGCCGCCGGAATGCCGGCGTGCACGCCGCGCAGGATGTGGCTGTTGCCGTAGTAGGTGTTGAGGTCGCGAACGATCAGCATCAGTGTTGCTCCTCGCCGAGGTAGGCCGTGCGGACCTCGGGGTTCTCGCGAATTTCTTGTGGGTTGCCCGTGGCGATGACAGTGCCGTTCACCATCACGGTGATGCGGTCGGCGATGCGGAACACGGCGTCCATGTCGTGCTCCACCAGCAGGATGGCGTGCGTGGCTTTCAGCCGCGCGAGCAGCGTGAGCATGCGGTCGGTTTCTTCGGCGCCCATGCCGGCGAGTGGCTCGTCGAGCAGCAGCACGCGCGGGTGGGTGGCCAGGCACATCGCCACTTCGAGCTGGCGTTGCGCGCCGTGGCTCAGCGTGCCGGCGACGCGCCGGGCCTCTGCCGTGAGGCCGGCGGCTTCGAGCGCGGCATCGGCCGAGGCGTTGCTGGTGGCGCAGCGCTGCGACGACTGCCAGATCGCCCAGGGCTTCGCGGTGGCGGCCTGCGCGGCGAGGCGGCAGTTCTCGTGCACCGTGAACTCCGGGAAGATGGTGGTGCGCTGGTAGCTGCGGCCCACGCCGTCGCGGGCGCGGCGCGATTGCGCGCGCGCGGTGATGTCGACGCCGTCCAGCGCAATGCGGCCTTCGGAGGCCTCGATCTCGCCCGAGAGCATGTTGATGAGCGTCGACTTGCCGGCGCCGTTGGTGCCGATCACCGCATGCACCTCGCCGATGTGCAGGTCGAGCGTGACGGCGTTGACGGCGGTGAGGCCACCGAAGCGGCGCGTGAGCTTGTCCACGGACAGCAGTGCGGCGGTCATGCGCCTCCCTTCGGCGACATGCGCTGCACCAGGCCGATCAGGCCCTTGGGCAGCAGCGCCACGAACACGATGATGGCAATACCCAGCGTGAGCTGCCAGTGGTCGGCCAGCGGGCCCATCACGGCGTGGGTGGAGAAGATTTCCTTGAGCAGCGTGAAGGCCACGGCACCGATCACCGCGCCGCGCAGGTGGCCCAGGCCGCCCAGGATCACCATCAGCAGCACCTCGCCCGAGTTGTGCCAGGCCATCAGCTCGGGGTTGACCACGCCGTCGCGCGAGGCCAGCAGGAAGCCCGCGAGCCCGGCCAGCGCGCCCGCGAGCACGAAGGCCGCGAGCTTGTAGCCGTACACCGCGAAGCCCGCTGCGCGCATGCGCTGCTCGTTCACGCGGATGCCCGCGAGCGCCGCGCCGAAGCGCGAACGGCGGATGAGTGCCAGCAGGCCGTAGGTGAACACCAGCGCCGCCAGCACCACGTAGAACAGCACCGTGCGGTTCTCCATGTCGAGCGCGCCGAGGGCCGGGCGCACGTACAGGTAGATGCCGTCGCTGCCGCCGCCGACCTTGGTGTCGTGGAACACGAAGAACGCCATCTGCGCGAAGGCCAGTGTGACCATGATGAAGTACACGCCGCGCGTGCGCAGGCTCAGCGCGCCCACGAACAGCGCATACAGCGCCGCCGCGCCCATCGACAGCACCAGCAGCACTGCGAAGTTGCCGCCCTCGTTGCCCGAGGCCAGCACGGTGACGTACGCACCGATGCCGTAGAAGGCCGCGTGGCCCAGGCTCACGAGCCCGGTCATGCCCACGAGCAGCTCCAGGCTGAGCGCGAAGATCGACAGGATCATCACCTTGACGATGAAGTCCGATGCGTAGTTGCCCAGCAGCGGGCCGGCCACGCCGAGCGCGATGGCGCACAGCACGGGCACGATGAAGGCACCGCGCCGCGGCGACGAAGGTGCGGACGCAACCACGGGGCTCATGGCCGCCTCCCCATCAAGCCTTCGGGCTTCCAGATCAGCACGATGGCCATCAGGAGGTAGATGCCGATGCCCGCCAGGTCGGCGAAGAACACCTTGCCGAAGGTGTCGACGAAGCCCACCAGCAGCGAGGCGACGAGCGCCCCCGTGATCGAGCCGATGCCGCCGATCACCACCAGCACGAAGCAGATGATGAGCACGCTCGCACCCATGTTGGGGTACACCGAGGACATCGGCGCGGCGATCATGCCGGCCAGCGCCGCCAGCGCCACGCCTGCCGCGAACACGATGCGGTACAGCCGTTTCACGTCGATGCCCAGGCCGCGCACCATGTCGCGGTTGCTCGCGCCGGCGCGGATCATCATGCCCAGGCGCGTGCGGTTCACCACGTAGTACAGGCCCACGGCCAGCACGATGCAGGCGGCCGAGGCAAACAGGCGATACCACGGGTAGCTCATGACGTTGCCCAGCGCGAAGCTGCCGTCCAGCCACGCGGGCACCTTCACGCCGTGCACGTCGTTGCCCACGAAGATGGAGCGCAGTTCCTCGAACACCAGGATGAGCCCGTAGGTCATGAGCACCTGCTGCAGGTGGTCGCGCTGGTAGAGGTAGCTGAAGAAGGCCCACTCCAGCACGTAGCCGAAGATCGCGGCCAGCACCACGCCGGCCACCAGCATCAGCAGGAACTGGTCGCCGAACAGCGGCGCCAGCGAGAACGCCATGTAGGCGCCGATCATGTAGAAGCTCCCGTGGGCGAGGTTGATGACGCCCATGATCCCGAAGATCAGCGTCAGCCCCGAGGCCACGAGAAAGAGCAGCAGGCCGTACTGAACGGAGTTCAGGCACTGCACGAGAAAGGTTCCGAAATCCACCGTGAGATCCCAGTTGAGTGTGGTTGCCGCAAGGCGGCTCGCAGCCCCGTGAACTTGATCGGGGGCCGCGAGGGAACGAGAGAGAACCGAAGGCCCGTGGCCCTGCTTACATCCGGCAGCCGCGAGCCGGATCGGACAGGCCCTTGATGGCCGTGCTGACCAGCTTGTTTTCCTTGCCCTCGACCTTGCGCAGGTAGATGTCCTGCACCGGGTTGTGCGACTTGCTCACCGTGAAGGTGCCGCGCGGGCTGTCGATCTTGGCCTTCTCGATCGCGCCCGTGAACTCGGCCTTCTTCGAGATGTCGCCCTTGGTGGCATTCAGGCCCACGCCCAGCATCTGCGCGGCGTCGTAGCCCTGCACCGCGTACACGTCGGGCTGCAGCTTGAACGACTTGGCATAGGCCACGCGGAAGGCGTTGTCGCGCGGGGTGTTCAGGCCGTCGGCGTAGTGCAGCGTGGTGAGCATGCCTTGCGCCGACTCGCCCTGTGCGTCGAGCGTGCCGTCGGTCAGGAAGCCGGGGCCGTACAGCGGGATGGTCTTGTTCAGGCCGGCGGCCTGGTAGTCCTTGACGAACTTCACCGCGCCGCCGCCCGCGAAGAAGGCGTACACCGCATCGGGCTTGGCCGCGGCGATCTCGGTCAGCAGGGCCTGGAACTCCACGTTGGGGAAGGGCAGGGTGAGCTGCTTGTCGACCTTGCCGCCGTTCTTCTCGAAGCCTTCCTTGAAGCCGTTGACCGACTCTTCGCCGGCCGCGTACTTCCAGGTGATGGTCATGACCTTCTTCTTGCCCTGCTGCTTGGCCGCCACCTCGCCCATGGCGTAGGCCGGCTGCCAGTTGCTGAACGAGCTGCGGAAGATGTTGGGCGCGCACATGGGGCCCGTGACCGCGTCGGCGCCGGCGTTGGGCACGATGAGCACGGTGCCGCTTTCCTTGGCGGCCTTGGCCATGGCCATCGCCACGCCCGAGTGCACGGTGCCCACGATCACGTCGACGTTGTCGCGCTTGATGAGCTTGTTGACGTTGTCGGTGGCCTTGGCGGGGTCGGACTCGTCGTCGACCTTGAAGTATTCGATCTCGCGGCCGGCCAGCTTGCCGCCCTGCTGTTCCACGTAGAGCTTGAAGCCGTTTTCAATGGCCACGCCCAGGGCGGTGTAGGTACCGCTGTAGGGCAGCATGAGGCCGACCTTGAGCTTTGCCGTGCCCTGTGCGCCGGCCGCGGAGGCCAGGGCGGCGAGGGCGATGGCCGTGAGCGCCAGGCGCGCGGTGCGAAGGTTCGTCATGGTGTCTGTCTCCTGTTGTTGGTGATGAAAGAAGCGGTCGCGACGATGACACGATCCGGCTGATCGCGATGCGGGGAATGCCCGCATTCAGGGATTTCGAGCAGCTCGCATGTCCCCGCCACGCGCGGGGCGATGTCGCGGATCTGCGCGAGCGTGCCGTACTCGTCGTCGATGCCCTGCACCGCGAGCACGGGGCAGCGGATGGTGGCCAGCTCGGCTTCGATGTTCCAGTCGCGAAAGGGCGGGTGCAGCCAGATGCGGTTCCAGCCCCAGAAGGCCGAGTCGGCGCTGTCGTGGTAGCGGCCGAGCTTGGCGGGCAGGTCGGTGCTGCGGTAGGCGGTGCGCGCGATCTCGATGTTCGCGACGGTCTTGTCCTCCACGAAGATGTGCGGCGCGAGCACCACGAGGCCCGCGACCCTGTCCGAAAAGCGCGAGGCGTACAGCAGCGAGATCGAGCCGCCGTCGCTGTGGCCGAAGAGCCAGGGCTTCTCGTCGCCGAGCTTCAGCGCGGCGAACAGCGCGGGCAGCACCTCGTGCGCCTGGCGGTGCATGAAGTCGACGTCCCAGATCTCGTCTTCGGCGCGCGGCGTGGAGCGGCCGTAGCCGGGGCGCGAGAACACGAGGCCGCGCGCACCGGCGGCCTCGCACACTTGGGCGGGGAAGTCCTTCCACATCGCGACGGAGCCGAGGCCTTCGTGGAGGAAGACGATGAGCGGGGTGTCGGCGCCGCGCTCGGGGGCGATCCATTGGCACTCGATGCGCACGGTGCGCCCGCGCCAGTCGATGGTGGCGAAGTCGGTGGCAACCGTCGGCGTGCTCATGCCTGCTTCTCGCGTTCGCGCAGCCGGAAGCGCTGGATCTTGCCGGTGGCCGTCTTCGGCAGCTCACTCACGAACTCCAGGAAGCGCGGGTACTTGTAGGGCGCCAGGCGCTCCTTCACGAAGGCCTTGAGCTCGTCCTCGGTGGCGGCGGCGCCGTCCTTCAGCACCACGAAGGCCTTGGTCTTCGTGAGCCCGTCGGCGTCGTCCTTGCCGATGACGGCGGCCTCGAGCACGGCGGGGTGTTGCATCAGCGTGGCCTCGACCTCGAAGGGCGAGACGTAGATGCCGCTGACCTTGAGCATGTCGTCGCTGCGCCCGGCGTACGTGAAGTAGCCGTCGGCGTCGCGCGTGTACTTGTCGCCGCTCTTGGTCCAGCCGCCCTGGAAGGTGTCGCGCGACTTCTCGCGGTTGCACCAGTACATGAGCGCCGAGCTCGGGCCGCGGATGTACAGGTCGCCCACCTCGCCGTCGGGCACGGGGCGGCCGTCTTCGCCGCGCAGCTCGACCTCGTAGCCGTCCACCGGCTTGCCCGTGGTGCCGTAGCGCACGTCGCCGGGCCGGTTGGAGATGAAGATGTGCAGCATCTCGGTGGAGCCGATGCCGTCGATGATCTCGCAGCCGAAGTGCGCCTTGAAACGCTGCGCGATCTCGCCGGGCAGCGCCTCGCCGGCCGACGAGCACATGCGCAGCGCCACGGCTTCGCGCGCGGGCAGCTTCGGCGAGGCGAGCATGCCCGCGAAGCCGGTGGGCGCGCCGAAGAACACGGTGGGCTTGTGCTCGGTCCAGCGGCGGAAGGTCGCATCGGGCGTGGGCCGCTCGGCCATCAGCACCACGGTGGCGCCGACCGACAGCGGGAAGGTCAGCGCATTGCCCAGGCCGTACGCGAAGTACATCTTGGCGGCCGAGAAGCACACGTCGTCCTCGGTGAGGCCGAGCACGGGCTTGCCGTAGAGCTCGGCGGTCCACCACAGGTTGGCGTGCGTGTGCACCGTGCCCTTGGGCTTGCCGGTGGAGCCGGAGGAATAGAGCCAGAAGCCCGGGTCGTCCGACGCGGTGAGCGCGGGTGCGGGCAGGGGCTCGGCGGCGGCGAGCGCAGCTTCGAACTCCTGCGCGCCTTGGGGCAATGCGCCCGTCGGTTGCGACACGAACAGCGTCTGCACTTCATGGCCGCCGCGCGCCATCGCATCTTGCAAGGTCGGCAGCAGCGCGCCCGACACCAGCACCGCCTGCGCGCGGCTGTGGTCGAGCATGTAGGCGTAGTCGTCGGGCGTGAGCAGCGTGTTCACGGCCACGGGCACGATGCCCGCGTAGAGGCAGCCCAGGAAGCTCACGGGCCAGTCGTTGCCGTCGAGCATGAGCAGCAGCACGCGCTCTTCGCGGCGGATGCCCGCGGCCTTCAGCGCGGCGGCCAGGCGGCGCGCGCGGTCTTCGAGCTGGCCGTAGCCCAGCGTGCCGCGGTCGTCGATGTAGGCGGTGCGTGCGGCGCGGCCGCGGTTGAGGGCGAACAGGTGTTCGGCAAAGTTGAATCGTGCGGGCAGGCTGCTGTTCATCGTGTGTCTCCTTGGGGCCTGTGCGTGGCGCTAGAGGCCGAGAGCGGCGAGCACGCCGGGGCTCGCCTGCACCGCGCTCCTGCGGTGATAGAAATCGAGCGCGCGCAGGCCGCCCAGCTCGGCGCCGCCGCCCGCGCGGCCGGGGCCGCCGTGCAGCGACATCGGCATCACGTTGCCGTGGCCGGTGTGGGCCTGCGCCACCTCGGGCGTGATGACGTGCACGCGGCCATGGCTCGGCGCGACCGACAGCGCAGCCTGGGCGAGCGCGGCATCGTCGCTGCCATACAGCGAGGTGACGAGCGAACCCTGGCCACGGTGCGCGAGCGCGATGCCGTGTGCCAGGTCGTTGTAGGGCAGCAGCGTGGCGACGGGGCCGAACACTTCGACGTCGTGCACGCGCTGCGCCGCGTCGGCGTCGCGCGCGCCCAGCAGCACGGGGCCGATGCAGGCGGCCACGGCGGGGTCGGCGTCGATGAGGGGCTTGTTGCAGCTGTCGTGCAGCACGGTGGTCTGCGCGGCCAGCGCGTCGAGGCCGTCGCGCACCGCGTTCAGCTGAGCGCGGCTCACGAGGGAGCCCATGCGCACGCCCTCGTTGCGCGGGTTGCCGACCGTGACGCCCGCGAGCTTCGCGCCGATGGCTTCGGCGGCGGCGTCGTACACCTCGGCCGGCACGAGGATGCGGCGGATGGCGGTGCACTTCTGGCCCGACTTCACCGTCATCTCGCGCACCACTTCGCGCACGAGCAGGTTGAAGGCCTCGCTGCCGGGCGCGGCGCCGGGCAGCAGCAGGGCGCTGTTGAGGCTGTCGGCCTCGATGTTCACGCGCACCGAGCGCGCGGCCATGGCCGGGTGCGAACGGATCACGGCGGCCGTCTCGGCCGAGCCGGTGAACGAGACCACGTCGAAGGGCTGCAGCTGGTCCATCAGGCCGGCCGAGCTGCCGCAGATGACCGACAGCGCGCCGGCCGGCAGCACGCCCGCATCGACCACGTCTTTCACCATGCGCTGCGTGAGCCAGGCGGTGGCCGTGGCGGGCTTGACGATCACGGGCACGCCCGACAGCAGCGCGGGCGCGGCCTTTTCCCACAGGCCCCACGAGGGGAAGTTGAAGGCGTTGATGAACAGCGCCACGCCGTGCGTCGGCACCTGCAGGTGCTGCGACTGGAACACGGGCTCCTTGCCGAGCTTCACGGCCTCGCCGTCGCGCAGCGCGCGCACGTCGCCGAGCGCATCGCCCCACTTGGCGTACTGGCCGAGCGTGAAGATCGCGCCGTCGATGTCGACGGCCGAGTCGTTCTTCACCGTGCCGCAGTTCGCGGTGGCGATCTCGTAGTACGCGTCGCGGTTCGCCTGCAGCACCTTCACGAGGGCGGCGAGCAGGCCGGCGCGCTGGCGGTAGGTGAGGGCGCGCAGCGCGCGGCCGCCTTGCTCGCGCGCAAAGGCGAAGGCTTCGGGCAGGTCGAGGCCGGTGGCGTCGACGCGCGCGAGTTCGGTGCCGAGCACCGGGTCGAACAGGGGCGTGCCGGCGCCCGTGCCGCTTTGCCAGCGGCCGGCGACGTGGTTGGCGAGAAGGTCGGTCATGGAGTGAACTTGATCTGCCCTTCGGGCAGCAAATAAAGGACGAGCGCGCGGCCCTGGGCCACGGTCGGGCGGTGTGCGGTGCCGGGCCCGTAGACGCACCAGCCCGCGGGCCGTCCGTCGAAGGTGGCGGCGGGGGTGTCGTCCAGCGGCATGATCAGGTCGATCTCGCCGTTGGGGTGCGTGTGGTGCGGGCCGGCGAGGTCCTGCATGTCGACCACGTCGACCGAGAAGCGATGCAGCGCGTCCTCGGCCTTGAAGACGCGGCCGTACTTGATGCCGCCGCCTTCGCGGTCGCACAGCCAGCCTTCGGCGACGCCGCCGATGCAGGCCTGGCGCAGTTGCGCAAAACGGGCGCTGCCGGCGCCGTGGGTGGCGTTGAGCCACTGGTCGAGCGTGGCGTCCAGCGGCTGGCCGGCGATCTCGGCGGTCAGGTCGGCGATCAGCTGGTGAAATGCCGCCTTGCCGGTGGCGGGCGTGGGGGTGTCGGACATCGTGGGCCTCGAACGGATGAACTATCGTCTTCTTGCAGGAAGTCTGCGTGTGCAGTATCTTGCGTGTGATCGAACAATAAGCAGCGAGACAACAGGTGTCAAGCAATATAGTGCATCTATGGTGTTTACCCTGAGCGCGCACAATCCCGGCGAAGAACGAGGAATGGCATGAACGAGCATGTAGACGCGGTGCTGGCCACCGCGCCCGAGGGCGGCACCGGCAACCACGGCGCCGCCGTGGCCGGGGAGGCCAAGAACCCATTGCTGGTGGCACTGGGCGACCGCGTGCGCAACCTGCGCGCGCAGCGCGGCCTCACGCGCAAGGCGGTGGCCCTGTCGGCCGACGTGTCGGAGCGCCACCTGGCGAACCTGGAATACGGCATCGGCAACGCATCGATCCTGGTGCTGCAGCAGGTGGCCGGGGCGCTGCACTGCTCGCTGGCCGAGCTGGTGGGCGACGTGACGACCAGCTCGCCCGAGTGGCTGCTGATCCGCGAACTGCTGGAGCACCGCAGCGAGGCCGACCTGCGCCGCGTGCGCGTGGCGCTCGGCGAGATGCTGGGCACGGCTTCGGTCGACCCGGCGCGGCACCGGCGCATCGCGCTCGTGGGGCTGCGCGGCGCGGGCAAGTCGACGCTGGGGCAGATGCTGGCCGAGGACCTCGAAATTCCATTCATCGAGCTGAGCCGCGAGATCGAGAAGCTCGCGGGCTGCAGCGTGCGCGAAATCCACGACCTGTACGGCACCAACGCCTACCGCCGCTACGAGCGCCGCGCGCTGGAAGAGGCGGTGCAGATCTACAGCGAGGTGGTCATTGCCACGCCCGGCGGCATCGTGTCCGACCCGGCCACCTTCAACGAGCTGCTCGCCCACTGCACCACCGTGTGGCTGCAGGCCGCGCCCGAGGAGCACATGGGCCGCGTGGCCGCGCAGGGCGACACCCGCCCGATGGCCGCCAGCAAGGAGGCCATGGAAGACCTGCGCCGCATCCTGAACGGGCGCGCCGCTTTCTATTCGAAGGCCGATCTGTCGGTCGATACCAGTGGGAAGACGTTGCCGCAGAGCTTCCAGGCCTTGCGCGCGGTTGCTCGGCAGTCGATGGGGTTGGCCTGAGTTTCTGCTTGCTGGCGTTGGCGGCGTCGTTCAGGGCGACGCTCCCGCCGACGGGGTACCTTGCTCCGCGAATGTCCTCCGGCCTGCGGCCTCCCCCTTAATTTCGCTGCGCAAGGCACCCCATCGGCGTGAGCGTTTTCAGAGCCGTTGTTGATCGGCTGTGACCCGACCGCGTGCCCCCGTGCGCAGGGCACTGGGTGCTTCCCGCAGCGAAATTAAGGAGGAGGGCGAAGCCCGGGGGACATTCGCGGAGGGAAGTACCCGGTGTCCTGCGCACACCCCCTGATCCGTCGTGCGCCCCGCACAAGCCCTGCCCGATCCTGAAATCTGAAAAAAAGCACAACAGGCATTGACTTGCCTGTTTGCATGCAGCATGATGCATGTTATCGGAACAAGGAAGTGCATTATTATTCCTGTTCACGGTTTTCTGAACACAGCCCCACAGGAGACTTCCGCATGACCGACACCACGCTCCAGGCGCCCCAGCGCGTCGACTACCGCATCGAACCCGCCCAGTACCGCCACTGGTCGCTGAGCTTCGACGGCGCCATTGCGCGCCTCACGCTCGACATCGCGGAAGACGGCGGCATCCGCCCCGGCTACAAGCTCAAGCTCAACAGCTACGACCTGGGCGTGGACATCGAGCTGAACGACGCGCTCAACCGCATCCGCTTCGAGCACCCCGAAGTGCGCAGCGTGATCGTCACCAGCGGCAAGGACCGCATCTTCTGCTCCGGCGCCAACATCTTCATGCTGGGCGTTTCCAGCCACGCCTGGAAGGTGAACTTCTGCAAGTTCACCAACGAGACGCGCAATGGCATGGAAGACACCTCCAAGCACTCGGGCCTGAAGTTCCTCGCGGCCGTGAACGGCGCCTGCGCCGGCGGCGGCTACGAGCTGGCACTGGCCTGCGACGAAATCCTGCTGGTCGACGACCGCTCCTCGTCCGTCTCGCTGCCCGAAGTGCCGCTGCTCGGCGTGCTGCCCGGCACCGGCGGCCTGACCCGCGTGACCGACAAGCGCCACGTGCGCCACGACCTCGCCGACATCTTCTGCACCAGCGTCGAAGGCGTGCGCGGCCAGCGCGCGGTCGACTGGCGCCTGGTCGATGCCGTGGCCAAGCCCGCGCAGTTCCCCGCTGCCGTGCAGGAACGCGCCACGCAACTCGCCGCCGGCAGCGACCGCCCCGCCGGCGCCAAGGGCGTGGCCCTGACCCGCGTCGAGCGCACCGACAGCGCCGACGGCATCGCGTACGCCAACGTCAACGTGCAGATCGACCGCAGCAAGCGCACCGCGACGATCACCGTGAAGGCGCCCACCGGCGCGCAGCCGGCCGACATCGCCGCCATCGAAGCCGCGGGCGCCGCCTGGTGGCCGCTGGCCGTGTGCCGCGAGCTCGACGACGCCATCCTGAACCTGCGCACCAACGAGCTCGACGTCGGCACCTGGCTGCTCAAGACCGAAGGCGACGCCGCCGCCGTGCTCGCCTCCGATGCCGTGATGTTCGCCAACAAGGACCACTGGCTGGTGCGCGAAACCATCGGCGCGCTGCGCCGCACGCTGGCGCGCCTGGATGTGTCGTCGCGCAGCCTCTTCGCGCTGGTCGAGGCCGGCTCGTGCTTCGCCGGCACGCTGGCCGAGCTGGCCTTCGCGGCCGACCGCACCTACATGCTCGCGCTGCCCGACGATGCCGCGCGCGCCCCGAAGCTCACGCTCAACGAATTCAACTTCGGCTTCTTCCCGATGGTGAACGACCAGAGCCGCCTGCAGCGCCGCTTCTATGAAGAGGCCGCCCCGCTCGAAGCCGCGCGCGCCGCCGCCGGGCAGGCGCTCGACGCCGACGAAGCCGTGAAGCTCGGCCTCGTGACCGCTGCGCCCGACGACATCGACTGGGACGACGAGATCCGCATCGCCATCGAAGAGCGCGCCGCCATGTCGCCCGACGCACTCACCGGCCTCGAAGCCAACCTGCGCTTCGCCAGCAAGGAGAACATGGCCACCCGCATCTTCGGCCGCCTCACGGCCTGGCAGAACTGGATCTTCAACCGCCCCAACGCCGTCGGCGAGAAGGGCGCGCTGAAGGTCTACGGCACCGGTCAAAAAGCCGGCTTCGACCTGAACCGCGTTTGAGCACCCAGCAGTCCGCACAACCCAAGGAACAACGATGAGCACGATCAACTACAGCGAGAAGATCCCCAACAACGTCAACCTCGGCGAAGACCGCACGCTGCAGCGCGCGCTCGAAGGCTGGCAGCCCAACTTCATCAACTGGTGGGACGACGTGGGCCCCGAAGGCTCCACCAACCACGAGGTGTACCTGCGCACGGCCGTGAGCGTCGATCCGCAGGGCTGGGCGCAGTTCGGCCACGTGAAGATGCGCGACTACCGCTGGGGCATCTTCCTGAACCCGGGCGATGCCAACCGTGAAGTGCACTTCGGCGACCACAAGGGCGAGAAGGTCTGGCAGGACGTGCCCGGCGAACACCGCGCCAACCTGCGCCGCATCATCGTCACGCAGGGCGACACCGAGCCCGCGTCGGTCGAGCAGCAGCGCCACCTGGGCCTCACGGCGCCGTCGATGTACGACCTGCGCAACCTGTTCCAGATCAACGTCGAAGAAGGCCGCCACCTGTGGGCCATGGTCTACCTGCTGCAGAAGCACTTCGGCCGTGACGGTCGCGAAGAGGCCGACGCGCTGCTGCAGCGCACCTCGGGCGACGCCAACAACCCGCGCATCCTGGGCGCCTTCAACGAGAAGACGCCCGACTGGCTCGCGTTCTTCATGTTCACCTACTTCACCGACCGCGACGGCAAGTTCCAGCTGGCCGCGCTGGCCGAGAGCGCGTTCGACCCGCTGGCGCGCACCACGAAGTTCATGCTGACCGAAGAGGCGCACCACATGTTCGTGGGCGAGAGCGGCGTGTCACGCGTCATCGCGCGCACCGCGCAGGTCATGAACGAGCTCAAGACCGACGACGCGCAGAAGATCCGCGCCGCCGGCTGCATCGACCTGGGCACCATCCAGCGCTACCTGAACTTCCACTACTCGGTGACCATCGACCTGTTCGGCGCCGACCAGTCGAGCAACGCCGCCATCTTCTACAGCTCGGGCCTGAAGGGCCGCTACGAAGAAGGCAAGCGCGACGACGACCACGTGCTCAAGGGCCAGACCTACAAGGTGCTCGAGGTCAAGGACGGCCAGCTCGTCGAGAAGGACGTGCCGATGCTCAACGCCCTGAACGAAGTGCTGCGCGATGACTTCATCAAGGACTCGGTGGCCGGCGTCGGCCGCTGGAACAAGGTGCTCGAGAAGGCCGGCATTCCCACCCGCCTGGTCGTGCCGCACAAGGCCTTCAACCGCCAGATCGGCGCACTCGCCGGCATCAAGATGTCGCCCGAGGGCCGCGTGGTGAACGACATCGAATGGGCCGCCAAGCGCGACGAATGGCTGCCGAGTTCCGAAGACTTCGCTTTCGTGGCATCGTTGATGGGCCGCGTGATCGAGCCGGGCAAATTCGCAGGCTGGATCTCGCCGCCGGTGATGGGCATCAACCGCCAGCCTGTCGACTTTGAATACGTGCGTTTCGGCTGAGCACCTGGATATGAAGCCCTCGTCCCCACGGCGAGGGCATGGAGAACAACATGGACATGGTCGTTGAAGCCGGGGTCATCAAGCAGCACCTGATCGACCCCGAGATCTGCATCCGCTGCAACACCTGCGAGGCGACCTGCCCCGTGAACGCGATCACGCACGACGACAACAACTATGTCGTTCGCGCGGACGTCTGCAATGGCTGCATGGCCTGCATCTCGCCGTGCCCCACGGGCTCGATCGACAACTGGCGCACCATGCCGCTGGTGCGCGCGTACACCATCGAAGAGCAGCTCACGTGGGAAGAACTCCCCGCCGAGCTCTCGCCCGAGGAACTCGAGGCGGCGGGCGTGTCCGGCGCCGCCGCCGAGGCCGCGGAAGTGCCTGCCCAGACGCAGGCCCAGGCCGCCGTGCAGGGCACCGAGCCCGCCTTCAATTCCGCGCAGTACGGCGCCAGCGTGCCGCCCTGGTCGGCCGCGCACGCCTACACCAACCTCTTTCCGCCGAAGACGCCGACCACCGCCACCGTGGTGGGCAACTTCAACTGCACCGAGGCCGGCTTCGACAGCGAGACCCACCACATCGTGCTCGACTTCGGCGTGGTGCCGTTCCCCGTGCTCGAAGGCCAGTCGATCGGCATCGTGCCGCCGGGCGTCGATGCCATCGGCAAGCGCCACCATGCGCGCCAGTACTCGGTGGCCAGCCCGCGCAACGGCGAACGGCCCGGCTACAACAACGTCTCGCTCACCGTGAAGCGCGTCACCGAGGACCACGAGGGCGACCCCGTGCGCGGCGTGTGCTCCAACTACGTGTGCGACCTCAAGGTGGGCGACACCGTGCAGGTGGTGGGGCCCTTCGGTGCGTCGTTCCTGATGCCGAACCACCCCAAGTCGCACATCGTGATGATCTGCACCGGCACCGGCAGCGCCCCCATGCGCGCCATGACCGAATGGCGTCGGCGCCTGCGCAAGAGCGGCAAGTTCGAAGGCGGCAAGCTCATGCTGTTCTTCGGCGCGCGCACGCAGCAGGAGCTGCCGTACTTCGGCCCGCTGCAGTCGCTGCCGAAAGACTTCATCGACATCAACTTCGCGTTCTCGCGCACGCCGGGCCAACCCAAGCGCTACGTGCAGGACCTGATGCGCGAACGCGCCGCCGACCTGGCCGCGCTGCTGAAGGACGGCGCCAGCCACTTCTATGTGTGCGGCCTCAAGAGCATGGAAGAGGGCGTGGTGCTCGCACTGCGCGACGTGGCGAAGGAAGCGGGGCTCGACTGGGACACCGTCGGTGCGCAACTCAAGCGCGAAGGCCGCCTGCACCTCGAAACGTACTAAGCTGCGGCGGATGCAGTTCGCCGACTTCCACGCAGGCCAGGTCATCGAGGCCGGGCCTTACGTGCTCACCGAAGCCGAACTCGTGCAGTTCGCGCGGGCCTACGACCCGCAGTGGTTCCACACCGATGCCGAGGCGGCGGCAGGCAGCCCCTTCGGCGGGCTCATCGCGAGCGGCTGGCACACCTGCTCGATCGCGATGCGGCTGGTGGTCGAGGCGGCGCTGGCCGGTTCCGAATCGTTCGCGTCGCCCGGGCTCGAGCACGTGCGCTGGCCGAACCCCGTGCGCCCCGGCGATGCGCTGCGGCTCGTGGCCGATGTGATCGAGGTGCGCCGCTCCGAGAAGCGCCCCACGCTCGGTATCCTGCGTTGGCGCTGGCGGCTGTTCAACCAGCGCGCGCTGGTGGTGCTCGACACCGAAGTCACCAGCCTCTTCAAGCTGCCCGCCCCCGACCTCTGAACGACACAAGCCCGCAACGCTTTAGCGCTGCGGGCTTGATTACTTGCGGAGCGATGCGCTGCAACAGCCGCGTCCGGCCGCTGCAACCATGCGGCGTGCGACTTACTTCTTGTGCAGGTCGACCGCGCCCGAGCCCTGGGCCTTGCCGCTCGCCTTGGCGCCGGCCGTGGCCGGTTTCACGGCGCCGCCCACGGCGCCCGCGGCACCGGTCGCGCTGTTCACGGTGCTGCCCACGGTGTTGGTCACACCGCCGACGGCTTGCGTCGCGCCGCCCACGGCGCCGGTGGCACCGCCGACCGCACCCGTGGCCGTGCCGAGCACGCCACCGACGGCATTGCCCACGCCGCCGGTCGCGCCGGAGGTGGAGGTGTCCGCATTGGCATCGGCCGACGCACCGGTCTGCGCGCGTGCACCTGCTGCGCCGCCTTGTGGCGTCGCGCCGGTGCTGCCCGAGGCCTTCACATCGGCGTTGACCCCCACGCCGACCCCGACGCCTTGCGCCTGGGCCGTCCCGCCGAGGGCCAGCAGGCCCGCCAGCATGGCGCCGATGAAGATGCGGTTGGTTGCATGTGTAGTCATGAGTGACAGTTCCTTTCGTTGCTGAGTCACGGTTTGCAGAACCGACCGGGGTTCGATCGATTCGGGGGCAACCATGACGGGCCGGCAGGTTGTCGCCATGTGCGGCGCGTTCGCTCGACGCTGTGGGAATCGGCCGTCGGCGGAATGAAGGGGTCGTGCGTTAGGGCGGCGCTGCCATGTCTGCGGATCGGGGCGGCGGCAGATGCGCGCTGAAGAAGGCCGTTGTCTTGCGGTTCACCTCGGGCAGGACGCCCGCGCGGTCGAAGCCCGGCGGGTCGTTCAGCATGTCGCCGATCAGGCCCGAGAGGTTCGGTGGCGGCGGCGACAGCAGCGCACCGTGGCCGCCGGTCGGCATGTCCGCAATCAGTTCGCAGCGCGGCAGGCAGGCCGCGAGGACCCGGTCGCTGTGAAAGCGCGGGACCAGCCAGCGGTCTTGCTGCGCAGTGATCAGGCCCAGCGGCACGTGGGGCGTGGCCAGTGAGGCCATGTCGAAATCGGCTGACGAGGGCACGCCCGCCACGATGGCGGCGATGCGCGGGTCGATGTGCAGGCGCCACGTGGCGTCGTTGAAGCGATGGCGGATGACGAGCCGTGCAACCCACTTCTTGAGGCCGTCGAACGGCCCGCCCGTGAGCCGCGTGACCAGGCCCACGCACGACTGGAAGTCGTCCACCAGGTTCGCCTCGCAGTGCTGCTTGAATCCGGCCGGCGACCAACGCCCGCCCGCGAGGCTCAGCGCGGTGTGACCCCCCGCCGACATGCCGTACATGCCGACTTTGTCGAACTGCAGCAGCGGCGCAAAGCGTGCATCGCGAGCCACCGCATCGATGGCGCGCGACACCTCGGCTGGGCGCATCGTCCAGCTGTCGGGGCCAGGGTTGCTGTCGTCCTTGTGGTTGTCGGCCCTGTGCTCGGGCATGGCGACGACGAAGCCCGCGTCGACCAGGCTGCGCGCCAGGTTCGCATGCACCCACGGCGCGCCGCCCGAGCCGTGCGAGATCACGACCAGCCGGCCGTTGCCGCGCACGGGTGCTCCCTGCGCCGCCACGTCGAGCGTGAAGCGCGCACGCCGTGTCGGCTGGGGCGGATCGCTGGAGGGATAGAACACGGTGACAGGGCCGTCGCCGGTAGCCGCGGGAATTTCCGCCAGCCCCATCGCGGCGTGCACCCAGCCGGACCCCAGCGCCAGCAGGCAGATCAAATACAGACGTCTTCGCATCGAACTCCTTGTCATCGAAGGCCCATGCCCTCGGCGACATGGACGATGCCGCGCGGCAGTGTCCGCGTCTGGCCGAAACCCGCAAGCGCGGCTTTCGGCCAGAGATTTCAGGATTCAGCCAGCTTCTGTTTGCGGAATTCGGTGGGCGTGAGGCCCGTGGCAGCCTTGAAGGCGCGGTTGAAGGGGCCGATCGACTGGAAGCCGGCGGTCAGCGCGAGGGTCAGCACGGGCAGCTCGCGCTTCGACGGATTGGCCAGTGCTGCCATCGCCTCGGCCAGCCGGAAGCCGTTGACGAAGGCGTTGAAGTTGCGGTGCCCGAGCCGCTGGTTGATGACGCGGCGCAGCCGGTATTCGGGGACGGACAACTGGGCGGCGAGGCTGGCGATGCTCAGATCTTCGCGGCGGTAGACGCGGTCGACGGCCATGGCGTGCTGGAGGGCTTCGGCGAGGCGGTCTTCGGCGGGGTCGGCGTCAGGGGCGGGTTCAGGTGGCGGAGGCGGCTCGGCTGCTGCCGGCGGCGGCGGTGCTTCGACCGGCGCCGGTGCGAACGCTTCTTCTTTCAGTGGCGCTTCTGGCGTCATGGCTGGCATCGTGACCGGCGCCTGCGCAGCCGGAAACAGCTCCGAACCCGCCAGCCGCAGCATCCGCCACGCCACCACCGCGACGATCAGCAGCAGCATCGCCACGTCCGCGGTCGCCGACAGGTCCGACAGCTGTCCGCGCGGTGAGGCCAGACGAACCGCCAGCATCCCGACGCTATAGCCGACGCCCGTCACCACGATGAACACACGCAGCCGGCGCCGTCCTTCCACCAGGTCGGCGCGCCACTGCGAAGCCGCCGCCATCGCGGCCAGCACCGCGAACACCAGCGGCACCGCGCGCTGCACACCCATCGTGAGCGGCGCAAGCACCGAGGCGCTGCCCGCCACCAGCGCGCAATTCAGCGCCGCCACCGCGGCCACCGCCAACCAAGTGACGACATGCAGCGGCCGCAGCACGAAGTCGTCGTCGAACAAAGCCTGCACGAACACCCAGAACAGCACGCCGTTGCCGACGGACACCGCGACAAACGGTGCCTGCCACCCGCGCGGCACGAGCGCTTCGAACAGCGGCGTGGCGCCGATGACCTGCACGCACAGGCCGAGCGCGAGCAGCGCACCCGCACGCGCGGCCGGCAGGCGAGGGCGGTCGCGCCCGAGGACCAACGCGAGCACGAGCAGCAAGGCCAGTAGCACGCCGCGCAGGGCGGTGTCGAACAGGGTGGTCGGGGTGGGCGTCATGGCGAGGCCGATTCTCGTGCCTGCGCCGCGGCAAGCGGACGCGGAGTGCCGGGCACCGAAAGACCCTTCGGCGTGCCGTGAAAAGTCATGCAACAAATAATGTTGCATGAAACGAGACAGCAAGCTTTCCGGCGTGCTCCACGTGCTGCTGCACATGGCCGAGCTGAACGCCCCCATCACCTCCGAGGCGCTCGCCGCGGCGATGCAGACCAACCCCGTGGTCGTGCGCCGGCTCATGGCGGGGCTGCGGCAGGCCGGCTTCGTCAGCTCGGCCAAGGGGCATGGCGGCGGCTGGGTGCTGTCGTGTTCGTTGAGTTCGGTGACGCTGGGCGACATCCACAACGCCGTCGGCGCGCCTGCGTTGCTGGCCATGGGCAACCGCACCGAGAGCCCGGGCTGCATCGTCGAGCAGGCGGTGAACGCGGCGCTCGACGGCGCCTGCCAGGAGGCCGAGGCGCTGCTGTTGCGGCGGCTCAACGGGATCACGCTGGCCGATCTCTCCAGGGACTTTCATCGCCGCATGACGGGTGGCGGCTTCACCGCGAAGGACATCGCACATGCGCCATGACGCACTCATCGTGGGCGGCAGCTTTGCCGGCCTCTCCGCCGCCATGCAACTGGCGCGCGCACGCAGGAAGGTCTGCGTGGTCGACGCGGGCGCGCCGCGCAACCGCTTCGCCGCCGCCTCGCACGGCTTCTTCGGGCAGGACGGCATGCCGCCGCTGCAGATGATTGCCGATGCGCGCGACAAGCTGCTCGCCTATCCGTCCGTCACCTTCGTCGAAGGCACGGTGACTGCGGCAACGGCCGATGGCGCGGAGGGCTTCACGGTTTCGTTGAACAACGGGGAACAGTTGTCGACGCGCAAGCTGCTGCTGGCCTTCGGCGTGCAGGACGGCCTGCCGGACATCGCGGGCCTCGGCGAGCGCTGGGGAAAGAGCGTGCTGCACTGTCCTTATTGCCACGGCTACGAGTTCGGCGACCGTCCGCTGGGCGTGCTCTTTCACAGCGCGCACCCGCCGGACCACGCGCTGCTGATCGCCGAGTGGGGCCCGACCACGCTCTTCCTGAATGGCGACGCAGGGCCGGATGCCGAGGCACGCGTCCGGCTGCAATCACGCGGCGTGGCCGTGGAGCCCGGGCGCATCGCCGGCCTCGAAGGGCAGGGGACGGACCTCGCGGCCGTGCGCCTGGACAACGGCCGGCGCGTGCCGATCGAGGCGCTGTTCGTGGCGCCGCACACGCGGCCGACCAGTCCGCTGGCCGAGCAACTGGGCTGCGCGTTCGACGACGGCCCCACGGGCCCGGTGCTGCGCGTCGATGCGATGAAGACGACCACGGTGCCCGGCGTGTACGCGGCGGGCGATGTGGCGATGGCTTTTTCCAACGCCACGCTGGCCTCGGCCGACGGGCTGTTCGCCGGGGTGTCGATGCACCGCGCGCTGGTGTTCGGCGCCTGATTTCAAATTTTTTCGGGGGAAGATGGCAAACCGCCTCAAACCACCCTATAATCTGAGGCTCACGCGGGAATAGCTCAGTTGGTAGAGCGCAACCTTGCCAAGGTTGAGGTCGAGAGTTCGAGACTCTTTTCCCGCTCCAAATCGCATGAAAAAGGCCACCTCACCAGGTGGCCTTTTTCATTGGCGCGTCGCTTTCAACCTCGCGCCGGCAGCACGGTCCCCCGGCTCTCGCCGAAACCGATGCGCGCATGGCCGGGCTTCTCGCACCAGCCGCGCAGCAGCACCGCATCCCCGTCTTCCAGGAAACCGCGCGTCTCGCCGTTGGCCAGCGTCACCGGGGTTTGGGCCGCGCGCGTCAGCTCGATGATCGCGCCGGCCTCGCCCTCGCCGGGGCCCGAGATGGTGCCGCTCCCGAACAGGTCGCCCGGGTTCAGGCTGCAGCCGCCGACCGTGTGGTGCGCCACCATCTGCGCAATGCTCCAGTACTGGTGCCGGAAGCTCGTGCCCGACAGGCGCGACGGCCCGGTCTTCTGCTCGCGCGCCTTTTCGCTTTCGAGCCACACCTCGAGCCGGATGTCGAGCGCGCCGCCTTCGCGGTTCGCGCTGCTTTCCAGGTACGGCAGCGGTTGCGGCTCGTTCGCGGGCCGCGTCCACGCCTGACGGTAGGGCGCGAGCGCTTCCATCGTCACGATCCACGGCGAGATCGTGGTGGCGAAGTTCTTCGCGAGGAAGGGGCCGAGCGGCGCCATTTCCCAGAACTGGATGTCGCGCGCCGACCAGTCGTTGAGCAGGCAGAGACCGAAGATGTGCTCTTCCGCGCGCGCGAGCGGAATCGCCTCGCCCTGCGCATTGCCCTGGCCGATCCACACGCCCAGCTCCAGCTCGTAGTCGAGCCGCGCGCAGGCCTGGTAGGTCGGCGCCTTCGCGCCCGGCGCCATGGCCTGGCCCATCGGCCGGTGAAAGCGCTGGCCGCTCACGCCGATGGTCGACACGCGCCCGTGGTACGCGGTCGGCACCCAACGGAAGTTGGGCGTGACGTCGCCGTCGGGGTTCATCAGGCGGCTGATGTTCAGCGCGTGGTCGATCGAGGTGTAGAAGTCGGTGTAGTCGCCGATGCGCGCGGGCACGGTGTATTCGACCTCGGCCTGCGGCACGAGGCAGCCGCGCAGGTCGTCCGCGGTCGCGGCCGGCGCATCGCTGTGCAGCAGCGCGAAGACTGCGTGGCGCAGCGCCTGCCAGGCGGGCGGGCCGAGCGCGAAGAAATCGTTCAGCGCGGGCAGGGCAGCGGCGCGTGCTGCATCGAGTGCGAGGCCGTCGACGTGCGAGCCCGCGGCCAGCGCCGCGAGGTCGAGCACCTGGTCGCCGATGGCCACGCCGCCGCGAAACGGCTCGGGGCTGCCCGTGCGGCGGAACATCGCATACGGCAGGTTCTGGATCGGAAAGTCGCTGCCCGCGGCGTTGGCCGATGCAACCCAGCTGCGGGCGCCAGCGTCGTGCGTGTGGTTGAGTTCGATCATGTTCACACCGACGCCATCAGCGCGTCGTCGAAGATCGCCACCGCGCGCGTCCAGCCCGCCGACGCGCCGCGGATCTTGTGCGGAAAGCAGCTGATGAAAAAGCCCGTGGGCGGCAGCACCTCGAGGTTGTGCAGCTTCTCGATGTGGCAGTAGCCGATGTCGCGCCCGGCCTTGTGGCCTTCCCAGATCAGCGAGGCGTCGTGCGTCTCGCCGTACTTCTTGGCGGTGTGCACGAAGGGCGCGTCCCAGCTCCAGGCGTCGGTGCCCGTGAGGCGCACGCCGCGCTCCAGCAGGTACATGGTGGCTTCGTAGCCCATGCCCGCGCCGGCCGACACGTAGTCGGGGTTGCCGTAGCGCGAGCCGGCGCGCGTGTTGACCACCACGATCTCCAACGGGCTCAGCGTGTGGTTGATGCGCTTCAGTTCTGCCTCGACGTCGGCAGCCGTGACCACATAGCCGTCGGCGAAGTGGCGAAAGTCGAGCTTCACGCCGGGCTGGAAGCACCATTCGAGCGGCACGTCGTGGATCGCGATGGCGGGCTTCTTCTCGCCCAGCGCCTTGTCCATCGTCGAGTGAAAGTGATAGGGCGCATCGAGGTGCGTGCCGTTGTGCGTGGACAGCTGCACCAGCTCCACCGCCCAGCCTTCGCCGTCGGGCAGGTCTTCCTTCTTCAGCCCGGGAAAGAAGGGCTCGATCTGCTCGAAGGTGTTGTCGTGCGTGAAGTACTGGATCTTCGGCGCAAAGGCCGGCGGATCGGACAGCACGTCGTTTTCGAGAAAGATCGACAGGTCGACGAACTTGCGTGGCATGGCGAGGCTCCTTGTGGGGTGTTGGGTTTGATGGAATTGGTCAGGGCTGCTGCCACCGCAGCAGGCGCTTTTCTGCAAAGGCCAGCAGCGCGTTGCTCACGAAACCGATGAGCCCCAGCAGCACGATGCCGGCGAACAGGTCGCTGGCGCGGAAGGCACGTGCCGCCAGCAGGATGGCCTGGCCCAGGCCGCTTTGCGAGGCGATCATTTCGCCCACCACCGCGACGATCAGCGCGATGGTCAGCGCCAGCCGCATGCCGGCCAGGATGTCGGGCATGGCGTTGGGCAAGCCCATCTTCCAGATGTACGCGGCGCGCGACATCTGCAGGCAGCGCGCCACTTCCGACAGGCGCGGCTCCACGGCCGCGAAGCCGTGCACCGTGGCCAGCAGCACCGGCCACATCGCGCCGAAGGCGACCACGAACAGCACCATGCCGGGGTTCAGCCCGAAGATCGAAATGGCCAGCGGCAGCAGCGCCGACGCAGGCAGCGGGCGGATGAATTCCAGCGTCGGCTGCACCCACGCGCGCACCGCGGGCGACACGCCGATGGCCGCGCCCAGCAGCACGCCGAAGAGCGACGCCAGCAGCCAGCCTTCGACCATGCGGCCCACCGTGGCCTGCGTGAAGGCGAGCAGTTCGCCGTTGCCATCGTTGCCCGAAGAGAGATTGAGCCCTTCGAGCAGGCTCGCGAAGGTGGCCTGCGGCGTCGGCAAAAACACGCGGCTGACCCAGCCCGCGTTGCTCGCCACCCACCACAGCGCGACCAGCGCGAGCAGCACGGCCACGGAGCCCAGCCACCCCAGACCCAGTCGGTCGTTGCGGTGGTTCATGGCTGCACCCCCATGCGTCGCGCGACGAGGGCCTGCAGGCGCACCATGCCCGCGTTGACCGCGAAGCCCACCACGCCGATCCAGCCCAGCCACGCGAGCATCAGCGCGGGGTCGAAGCTCTGCTGCGCGATCATCATCGCGTAGCCCATGCCGTGCGGATTGGCGGCGATCTCGACCGTCACGGCCACCACCAGCGCCACCGCCACACCGAGGCGCAGCGCGACGAACAGGCGAGGCACGATGGCCGGCAGCACGATCTTGAAGGCGCGTTCGCGCGCCGACAGCCCGAGCACGCGGCTCACCTCGAGCAGCCGGGGCTCGATCTGCTGCACCGCCGACTGCACCAGCACCAGCAGCGGCCAGAAGGTGGCGAAGGCGACGATGGCCACCTCCATGCGCACGCCGAAACCGAAGCCCAGCATCGCGAGCGGGATCAGCGCGACCGAAGGCACGGGGCGCAGCACCTCGATGGAGACGGCGCCCAGCTGCGCCGCACGGCGCGAGAGCCCGAGCACCAGCCCCAGCGCAATGCCGAGCACCGCACCCAGCAGCAGGCCCAGCGCCGCCGTGCCGAGCGTGAAGCCCGTGGCCTGCCAGAGCGAGCCGTCCATCGCCGCGCCGACGAAGGCCTTGGCCGCCGCGCTCGGTGGCGCGAGTGCATCGCTGCCCAGCGCCGCCGCGCGCCGCGCGTACCATTCGAAGGCGCCGACCAGCAGCGCGGGAAACACCCACGGCCGCAGCCAGCGAAGGAGGCGGCCTTCAGTCATGGCCCTGCTCGATGAAGGCGAACAGTTCACGCCGCAACTGCAGGTACTCCGGATGCTCCTTGGTCGTCAGCTGGTCGCGCGGGCGCGGGATCTTCACGTCGATCATCCGTGCCAGGCTCGGCCGCCCCGGCCCGGGGTTGGCCTGCAGCGCGATCACGCGGTCGCCGAGGTAGATGGCTTCTTCCAGGTCGTGCGTGACGAACAGCACCGTGAGCCCGTCGTCGCGCACCAGCCGCGCCAGCTCGTCCTGCAGGCTCTGGCGCGTGAGTGCGTCCAGCGCGCCGAAGGGCTCGTCCATCATCATCAGCTCGGGCTTCTGCGCGAGGCAGCGCGCAATCTGCGCGCGCTGCTGCATGCCGCCCGACAGCTGCACCGGAAACTTGTGCGCATGCTTGGCGAGCCCGACCTTGCCGAGCACGTCGGCGATGCGCGATGCGCGCTCGGCCGTGGGCACGCCGGCCGCTTCGAGCGCCAGGCTCACGTTGCCTTCCACCGTGCGCCACGGCAGCAGCGCGCGGCCGTAGTCCTGGAACACGAAGGCCACTTCGCGCGAGGGCGCCGTCATCGGCACGCCCTTGCGCCGCACCTCGCCGGCACTGGCCGTGACGAGGCCGCTGGCCGCGCGCAGCAGCGTGGTCTTGCCGCAGCCGCTCGGGCCGACGATGCAGACGAACTCGCCGCGCGCCACGTCGAACGAGGTGGGCGACAGGATCTCGCGCCCGCCGAGGCGGATGGTGACGCCATCGAAGCGCAGGAAGGAATCGGCGGCCGCGCTCACTTGGCGATCAGCTTCGCAACGTCGATGTTCGTCTTGAGCATGTCCTGCTCCTTCATGAGCCCGGTCCAATAGCCCAGCTGCTTGTCGGTGACGACGGGGCCGGGCGGAGAGACCTGCACCTTGGCCAGCACCTCGGGCGGCAGCTTGATGTACTTGCCGATGGCCGTGCGCACCTTCGCGTCGTTCTTCGCCTGCTGGATGAAGGCGCCGGCCTCGACCAGTGCCTCGCGGAAGGCGCGCGCGGTGGCGGGGTTCTTCGCCACCCACTCGCGCTTGGCCGCATGCACGATGGTCTGGTTGTTCTCGGGCAGGAAGGTCGAGTAGTACGAGGCCACGTAGCCCGCGCCGCTTTCGGTGATGCGGCTCATGAACGGGTCGGCCGACACCACCGCGTCGACCGAGCCGCCGCGCAGCAGGTCGGCATGCTGCGGGAACGCGGCCTCGATGAAGTTGACCTTGCGGTAGTCGACGCCGCTGTCCTTCAGCCACGCGCGGAAGGTCACGTGCAGGAAGGCACCGAGCCCCGGCACGCCGATCTTCTTGCCCACGCAGTCCTGCGCGCTCTTGATGCCCGAGCCCGCGCGCGCCACGAGGCCGAAGCCCGTGATCGTCTTCGAGGTGAGGCCGCCGCCGGCCACCAGCACGAGGTCGAGCCCGCCGTCCACCGCCTGCAAAAACACCGAGGGCGTGGGGCCGCCGATCTGCAGCGAGTCGGACTGCAGCGCGGCGGGGATGGTGGAGTTCAGCGGAATGAACTTCAGCTCCACGTCGAGGCTGCGCTTCTTGAAGTAGCCCTCTTCGGCCGCCACGAAGACCGAGGCGAAGTCGGTCACCGCCGTGTAGCCGAACACGATCTTCGGGTGGGCCTGCTGTGCGCGCGAAGGCAACGAGGCGGTGGCCGATGCGGCCGCGAGCGCCGACAGCAGGGTGCGTCTTTTCATCATGGCTGGGGTCTCCTGGGGATGGTCTTTTTCGTGCGTGAGGACTTGGCGGCGGGGGCCTTCGACGTCGCCTTCGGTTTCGGCAGCGCGGCGCGCAGGCCGCCGGCGATGAAGTTCACGAGCATCGGCGCCACGGCCGGGTCGGCGCGTGTGTTCTCGCCGCGCGAGAGCCGTTCGATGCGGCTGTCGGTCAGGTGGTGCAGCAGCGCGCCCAGCGCGAACTGGTAGCCCCATGCGACCTGGCTGCGCGTGGCATGCGGCAGTGCCACATGCAGTGCGTCGATGTAGGCCTCGGCCAGCGGGTCGAAGTAGCCGCGCAGCACGCGGTCGGCTTCCTCGGTGGCGTGGTACAGCTCGCGCGCCACCAGCAGCGCGTAGTACTCGCCCTCGGTGCTCGCGCGCAGCGCCAGCACGGGCGCGGTGAAGGCCTCGATGATGCGCGGCAGCGTGCGCGCGTCGTCGGGGTCGATGGTCACGGCCGCCAGGCGCGCCAGCCGCTCGTCGATGCTGTGGCTCCAGTGTTCGAAGATCGCGTGGAACAGCTCGTGCTTCGGGCCGAAGTAGTAGCCCACGAGCGCGAGCGGCACGCCGGCTTCTTCGGCGATCTGGCGGATCGTCACGGCGTGGTAGCCGTGCTGCGCGAAGAGCTTCTCGGCCGCCAGCAGGATCGCCTGGCGGCGGTCGGGCCGCGCGGGCTCGGGCGCGACGGTCGGGGCGCCTGAGGTGCCTGAGCCTCGAGAGGCGCTGCGTTTGCGGGCCGGCGGTGTGCGAGCGTTCATGGGGGCGTATTGAACGGCTGTACAAAAATGTTGAACACACGTACAAACCCTGAGGTCAACCCTCATTGAGCACGACCGTTCGCGGCGCTACGCTCGTGGCATGCCCGCTCCCAACATCCCCCAGATCCGTCTTTATCAGAACTGGCTGCGCGACACGCGCGGCCAGGCCTTCGACAGCTACGACGCGCTGTGGCGCTGGTCCGTCACCGACCTCGATGCCTTCTGGCAGAGCATCTGGGACTACGCCGGCCTGCGCTCGCCCACGCCGCACACAGCGGTGCTCGCCGAACGCCGCATGCCCGGCGCGCGCTGGTTTCCCGGCGCGCAGGTCAACTACACGCGCGAGGTGCTGCGCCACGCCGATGCGGCCCATGCGGCCGGCCTGCCCGCCATCGTCAGCGACAACGAACGCGGCGAGGTGCGCGAGCTGTCGTGGCCCGAGCTGCGCCGGCAGGTGGCCTCGGTGGCGCTCACGCTGAAGTCGCTCGGCGTGCGCCGCGGCGACCGCGTGGCCGCCTACATGCCGAACGTGCCCGAGACCATGGTGGCGTTCCTCGCGTGCTCCAGCATCGGCGCGGTGTGGAGCGTGTGCGCGCCCGACATGGGCACGGCCGCCGTGGCCGACCGCTTCCGCCAGATCGAACCCACGCTGCTGATCGCGGTCGACGGCGTGCACTACGGCGGCAAGCCGCTGGACCGCAGCACCGTGCTGCAGGAGCTGCGCGGTCAGCTGCCGAGTGTGCAGAAGCTGCTGCTCGTGCAGTCGCCCTTCGCTGCGAACGCGGTGGCGCATGACGTCGAATGGCAGCAGGCCATCGCGCGCGACGACGCGCAGGTCGCAGCCTTCGAGCCCGAGTGGCTGCCCTTCGACCACCCGATCTGGATCGTCTATTCGAGCGGCACCACCGGCCTGCCCAAGCCCATCGTGCACGGGCAGGGCGGCATCCTGCTGACCATGCACGCCTGCGGCCTGCACAACGACGTGGGCGCGAGCTACGGCGCCAACAACTTCGGCGAGCGCTACCACTGGTACAGCTCCACGGGCTGGGTGATGTGGAACTCGCAGCTCTCGGGCCTGGCCTTCGGCGCCACCATCTGCATCTACGACGGCAACCCGGCGGGCAGCAAGGACAAGCCCGACTGGGGCGTGCTGTGGCGCTTCGTCGCCAAGCACCGCGTCACCTTCTTCGGCGCGGGCGCGGCCTACTTCACCAACTGCATGAAGGCGGGGCTCGTCGCGAAAGATTGCGGCGACCTGTCGCGCGTGCGCGCGCTCGGCAGCACCGGCTCGCCGCTGCCCGACGAGGTGCAGCGCTGGGGCTCGCAGCAGATCCTCGACGCGGGCTCGAAAGAGGTGTGGTGGTGCAACATCTCCGGCGGCACCGACTTCTGCGGCGCCTTCGTCGGCGGCAACCGCGAGCTGCCCGAAGTGCCGGGCCAGATGCAGTGCCGCGAACTCGGCCACGCGGTCGAAGCCTGGAACGAGCAGGGCCAGCCGGTCATCGGCGAGGTCGGCGAGTTGGTGTGCACGCAGCCCATTCCGTCGATGCCGCTGTACTTCTGGGGCGACGAAGGCAATGCGCGCTATGTGTCGAGCTACTTCGACACCTACCCGGGCGTGTGGCGCCATGGCGACTGGATCAAGGTCGGCAGCGACGGCGGCTGCATCATCTACGGCCGCAGCGATGCCACCATCAACCGCCAGGGCCTGCGCATGGGCACCAGCGAAATCTACAGTGCGGTCGAAGGCCTGCCCGAGGTGCTCGACTCGATGGTGGTCGACCTCGAATACCTGGGCCGCGACAGCTACATGCCGCTGTTCGTGGTGCTGCGTCCCGGCGTGGCGCTCGACGAGGCCATGCGCACGCGCATCCACAACGCGATCAAGACCTCGCTGTCGCCGCGCTTCGTGCCCAACGACATCTTCCAGGTCGCCGAGATTCCGCGCACGCTGTCGGGCAAGAAGCAGGAGCTGCCGATCAAGAAGCTGCTGCTGGGCCAGCCTATCGAGAAGGTCGTGAACCGCGAGGCGATGGCAAACCCCGGCAGCCTGGACTGGTATGTGGCTTTCGCCGCACAGCGGGCCTCCGCATAATGGGGCGATGAAAAGACGCACCAGCCTCCTCATGCTCTCCGCCGTTGCCGGCGCCTCCGTCCTGAGCGCCTGCGCGGGCGGCTCGCCCGGCACGCCGGCCCAACCCGCCGCCGCACCGCTGCGCGTGACGGGCACCGTGGCCTACCGCGAGCGCATCGCGCTCGACCCCGCGGCCGAAGTGCGCGTGCAACTGCTCGACGTGTCGCGCATGGACGCGCCCTCGGTCGTGCTCGCCGAGCAGCGCATTCCCGCCAACGGCAAGCAGCCGCCCTTCGCTTTCGAACTGAGCGTGGATGCCGCACGCATCGACCCGCGCATGCGCTACGCCGTGGCGGCGCGCATCACGCGCGGCGAGCAGCTGCTGTTCATCAACGACACGCAGTATTCGGTGCTCACGCAGGGCAACGGCACCACCGCCAACCTGATGCTGGTGCGCGTGGCCACGCCACCGCCGCCGCCGCGCCCCTCGCGCTGATCGACCGACCCGCGCGACAGGCTCGCGCGGATCAGGTCAGCAGTTCGTGGAGCACCATGCGCGTCTGTCGGCCGCGCAGCTCCACCAGCTCTTCGATGCGCCGCGTGGCCAGCCGGCCGTTCAGGGCCGCGTAGGTGACTTCCGAGATCAGCATGCGCGTGCCCAGCTGGCGGTTCGCGCCTTCGATGCGGCTGGCCACGTTCACCACGTCGCCGAACGCCGTGTACGACAGCCGGTCGTTCGAGCCCAGCACCCCCGCCACCACCACGCCCGTGTGAATGCCGATGTGCGTGCGGAACTCGGGCAGGCCCTGTTCGGCCCACTGCCGGTTGAGCTGGTGCATCTCGGCGTGCAGCTCGAGTGCGGCGCAGCAGGCCTTGTACTCGGCGTCTTCCAGGTCGGCCGGCGCGCCCCACAGCACCATGATGCCGTCGCCGATGAACTTGTCGATCACGCCGCCGTGGCGCGCGAACACCGCGGCCGCGAGGTTGAAGTACTCGGTCAGCTGGCGCACCAGCACATCGGCCGCGATCGATTCGGAGATCGACGTGAAGCCTTCCACATCGGTGAACATCACCGTCACCTGGCGCGGCGAGCCGTTGGGCGCGAGCGCGTGGCCCTGCGCCACCAGCTGGTTGATCACGTCCACCGGCACGAACTTGCTGAAGGCCTTGAGGCTGCGCGCCGAATCGTCGAGCGCCTGGTCCAGGTGCTGGATCTCGAGCACTCGGCTGGGCTCGCGCGGCAGGTCGTCGAGCTCGAGGCGGCCGATGCGGTGCGCGATGCGCGAGAGGTTCTCGACCGGCGCCGTCACCAGCTTCGAGAGCTTGAGCGACATGTACAGCGCCAGACCCAGGAACACCAGCGCCAGCAGCAGCGACCACGCCACCGCGCGACGCAGGCCACCCAGCAGCACGTCTTCGGGCACCCAGCTGACCAGCTGCCAGCCGGTGGCGGGAATGCGCGAGGCCTGCACCAGGTAGCGCCGCCCCTCGTGGCTGAAGGCGAAGGCCTTGTCGCTGCCGCTGCCGGCGATGCCGTCGGCCACCATCTGCGCGTTCAGTGCGCCGAGCGCGCCCGTGGGCGCTTCGAGCGTGTGCAGCACGCCCGGCATGTCGCTGCGCGCGAGCACCTTGTGGTCGGCGCTCAGCAGCGCGCTGTTGCCATTGCCGTTGCGGCTGAACAGGCGCACGAACTCCGACAGCCGGCCCAGCGACACGTCGCCCGCCACCACCATCGCCTGCGGGCTGCCCTCGGCCTGGCGGCGCTGGCTGGGCAGCGCGTAGGTCACGCCCAGCTCCTGCGCGGCGGCGAACACATAGGGGACGGTCCAGACCGGACCCTGCGTCTTGCGCGCCTGCACGAACCAGCTGCGCTGCGTCGGGTTGTAGTTGCTGCGGTAGGCCTCCACGCGCTGCGTGGCAAAGCGCTGCTGCACGTCGGCCTCGGAACCCAGCGGCAGCTTGTACTGCCAGGTCTCGGTGGTGAAGCCGTCGCCGCGCGCGATGTGGCGGATCGCCGGCACCGGGTAGCGCAGCGCCATCAGCATCTTGCCCTCGACGTTCGCCACGTAGACGCTGTCGAGCTCGGGCGATTGCTGCAGCAGCGTCCACAGGAGCTCGGCCGTGCGGTCCACGTTCTCGCCCGCGGGCGTGAGGCTGGGCGAGCTGCCGATCGCGCCGACCGCCGATTCGGCCTTGGCCAGGAAGGCCAGCACCTTGTCTTCCGTGCGGTCGTGGTTCGACTTGTGCGCCGAGGTGCCGATCGTCGTCACCAGCCGCTGCGACCCCCAGTAGCCCAGCGTGACCAGCAGCAGCGACTGCGCGAGCGCCACGGCACTGACGATGGAGCCGACATCGACCCGGAAGCGACGCGGGCGTCGGGGCGGTGGGATTTCAGCGGAAGAGGGTGACGGAGACGGTGGCAACGGCGTGGTGACGTGCGCGAAAGACGGGCGACCCGCCGCATCCGGAGGCCCGGACGATTCCTTGTACATACAGCTCCCTGACGACAACTCGGAACGGACCCCGGCTCCTCCTCACGAGGTCGTGGTCCGGCGTCCGGAGGGTGTTGCGGGGCCGATCGTGTGCGCCGGCCATCCTGGCAATCCCCCGGATGCGCGCGGGATTTTCGCCTGTATTTGGTACATGTGTGCAACTTTGCACGCTTGGTGCGATGTTGCTGCGCCCGAGGGCTTGATTGCGAACGGACGTTCGTTCTATTCAGTGCGCGTCGTGAAAGATCAGGCCCAGCGTGTGGCGCTGTCCGCTGCGCACGCGGCTCACGCCGTGGCGCATCGTCACGCGGTAGCTGCCGCGCGTGCCCGCCACCGGCCGCTGGTTCACCGCGAAGACCACGGCCTCGCCCTGCGCGAGCGACACCACCTCGGCGCGCGACTGCATGCGCGGGCGCTGCTCGGTCAGCACGAACTCGCCACCCGTGAAGTCTTCGCCGGGCCGGCTCAGCAGCACCGTGAGCTGCAGCGGAAATTGCAGGTCGCCGTACAGGTCCTGGTGCAGGCAGTTGTAGTCGCCCTCGCCGTAGCGCAGCAGCAGCGGAGTGGGGCGCAGCTGGCCCGCCGCATGGCAGCGCGCGAGGTAGGCCGCGTGGTCCGGCGGGTAGTTGGCCGGCTGGCCCATGGCCGCAGCCCAGGCATTGGCCAGCGGCGCGAGGCGTTCGTACAGCGCGCTGCGAAACGCCACGAGCCTGGACGGCAGCGGGTTCGCGAAGTACTGGTACTCGCCCTGGCCGAAGCCGTGGCGCTGCATGACCACGCGGCTGCGAAAGCGCGCGCCTTCGTCGTACATGGTCGTGAGCGCGGCGCATTCCGCGGGCGTGAACAACGCCCCGGTGACGGCACAGCCGCGCGCGGCGAGGTCGGCATCGATGCGGGGCCAGTCGAGGGCGTGGATGCGGGCGGCGACGGAAGAGCTCATGCGGGCAGTGTCGCGCGGCGGTCGGATGCGGGCTCGCCGTTTTCGGACGCGGGTTTCGGTGGGGCAGGGCCCGGCGTGAGCGATCATCCCGGAGACCCAGCCTGAAAGCATTCACATTCAATGAGCACCCAGAACCACACCCCCCAAGACACCGCCAACGACTGGCAACTCCCCTGGACCGGCGGCTGCCGCTGCGGCCAGGTGCGCCTGCGGATCACTGCGCCGCCGCTGCTGGCCATGGCCTGCCACTGCACCGGCTGCCAGCGCATGAGCGCCAGTGCGTTCTCGCTGTCATTGGCGATCCCCACGCCGGGCTTCGAAGTGGTGTCGGGCGAACCCGTCATCGGCGGGTTGCACGGCGAGGAGTCGCACCACTTCTTCTGCCCGCATTGCAAGAGCTGGATGTTCACGCGCACCGAGGGCATGGACTATTTCGTCAACCTGCGCGCCACCATGCTCGACCGGCACGAATGGGTCGCGCCCTTTGCGGAAACCTGGACCGACGAGAAATTGCCGTGGGCCACGACGCCCGCGAAGCACAGCTTCGGCACCTTGCCTGCGATGGACGCCTTTCCGGCGATGATCGAAGCCTATGCGCGGGAAGGCGCCCGGCCCGCGAAGGGCTGATCGCGCTGCGCCAGCCAGTTGCCGGCCCGCGCCTTTCAGAGCGGCGCGATCGGAATGCAGATGTCGCATTCGAACGCACTCGTCTTCTCGTCGAAGGCCATGTCGGGCGCGTAGTACTCGAACGCGGGCCGGCTGTCGAACTGGAAGCCGCTCGCGGGCAGCCAGTCGCGCATGAGGCGCGTCCATGCGTCGTTGATCTCTTCGGGCAGGCCCTGGAACCGCAGCGCGGCATAGCGTCCGCCCGGCAGCACCGTTTTCTGGAAGCCGCCATCGGGCACGAAATCGTCGGGCACTTCCACGCAGGCGTCGTAGCGCGAGTGCTCGGGCGCGGTGATGCTCGGGTCGTCGTGGCTGATGCCGTAGCGGGCATGCGACCACAGCTTGTGCGCGCCGATCCAGGGCGCGGCCTTCTCGGCCCAGAACGCGCCCACCGGCGCGCCGAACGGACCGGTGTAGCGCAGGTAGGCGATGGTGACGGGAGAGCGGGTGATCAGTTGGACATTCACGGGTGGCTCCTGATGATGCGCGGCGTTGCGCGATGGAGATCCATTCTTCGTGAAGCCGTGCAGGGCGATCTGATCAGGATTGCTCTTGCGTGCGGGATCGTCGCAGGGCAGCGCCCAGTCGTGCGATGCACGCCACGCGCTGGGCGCGCTGCCGAAATGCGCGCGGAACGCGCGGGTGAACGCCTCGCCTGAACCGAAGCCCACCGACACTGCCGCTTCGAGCACCGACAGGCGCGGCTGTGTCGCGAGCCGCAGCGCACCCACCTCCACGCGGCGGCGCCGGATGTAGTCGCCCAGCGTCTCGCCGGCCCAGGCTGCGAAGAGGCGATGAAAGTGGTACGCCGAGAAATGCGCCACGTCGGCCAGCGCCGCGAGATCGAGTGCCTCGTCCAGGTGGTCGTCGATGTGCGTCAGCACCTTGTGCATGCGCCATTCGTACTCGGAGCGGCTGTCGCGCGGCATGGCGCGCATTCTCAACCTTCGCGCGCCTGCCCCAACAGCCAATCACTGAACAACTTCAGCAACGGCCGCTGGTCGTACATCGCAGCGGGTGTCCCTCAAGTGCCGGGGTTGCGCTTCGCGCGTGGCGCTCGCGGCAGCAGGGCCTTGATGTGCTTGCGCAGCAAGGCCGGCGCGATCGCGGTCATCTGCAGCATGTGCATGCACCGCTCCATGCGTCCGGGCCGCGCCAGCAGCGCATCGGCGGCCTTCGCGAGATCGGCATCGATGCTGTCCCCGTAGGCGAGCCGCGCCTTGCCTGCCGCGCGCTGCAGCAGGGGCTTGCCGGGCTGCATCATGGCCAGGTCGATCAGGTCGCGGCTGAACACGCTGTCGTCGGCCCAGCGGTCGGAGTTGGCGAGCAGCTTGCTCGCCGCCATGTCCAGCGGCGTGAGGGTGGCGATGCCGTCGATGCGGTCTGCAGCGCCGGGGGCTTCGAGTGCGATGCGTGCCTCGAGGACGATCTCGAACTTGATGTCCGTCTCGCCCACGCGAACGGCACTTCGGATGCCGTATTGATCGGCGCGCACTTCGCGGGCCTGCTGCAGGCTCGCGCCTTCCCGGGCCAGCGCGCGCAGCCCCTCGCTGCCGGTGGCGAGCTGGCGCAGGCAGCGGTAGCCCGCCACATCGGACACGAGGAAGTCGATGTCCACCGACTCGCGGTATTCGCCATGGCGCAGCGCGATGGCGGTGCCGCCGCCGAACAGGCAATGGTTGTCCGCCAGCAGGCGCGCATTCAGCGCCGCGAGCACCTCGGCCACCTGGCGATGGTGGGCGCGCTCAAACATCGAGCGGCCTGCGGCCCAGCAGGCGGGCCAGCTCGGCCAGCAGCTGGCGTTCGTTGTCCTCGAGCGCAGACGGCTCGGCGTGGCGCCAGTTGCGTTCGTAGGTGCCCCAGGCCTCTTCGGGGGTGAGTTCCGCGTCCGCGGGCAACTGCCAGGCGAGGCGGCGCAACTGTGCGAAGTCGCCCACCCGGACGGTTTTCGTCGGCGTGAGCGAAGGCGCCGGCGCCAACATCTCCTTGGCGGAGCCTTCGACCGGCGCCGTCACTTCGACATCCAGACCCAGTGCCGCCAGGGCGTTCATGTAGGCCCCCATCGTGACGGAGGGCTCGCCGCGTTCGATGCGATGCAGCGTCATGCGCGACATGCCCGCCGCCTCGGCGGCCGTGGTGGCGCTGATCCGGAGCGACTTCCGACGGGCATGGATATGCCGGCCGAACACTTCAAGGCGTCGGTTGGCTTTGTCTAAGGTCGGCGGGGCGGTGGGTGGCATATGTGTATCTCATATTAGGCAAAACTAATGAAATGTCTAGTACGAGATACATCTTTGGCCACTTCAACCTTCGCGCGCCTGCCCCAGCAACCAATCACTGAACAGCTTCAGCAACGGCCGCTGGTCCGCCCGCTCCGGCGTCACCAGGTAGTAATTGCGCTCGCCCGACAAGGGCCGCGGGCAGGCCACCACCAGCTCGCCGCGCGCCAGCTCGTCGGCCACCAGCATGGTCGGCATCAGCGCCACGCCCAGGCCGTGCGAGGCGGCGGCGGCGAGGATCGAGAACAGCTCGTAGCGCGGGCCGCCGCGGGCGGTGGGCGCGTCGACCTGCTGCGCGTCGAACCACTGGCGCCAGCCGTCGGGGCGTGTGCTCTGCTGCAGCAGCGGCATCCGCGCGATGGCCGCGGGCGACACGGCCTTGCCGTGGGGCAGCAGCGAAGGGCTGCACACGGGCACCACGTCTTCATGCATGAGCAGCAGCGCGCGCGTGCCGGCCCAGTTCTCGACCTGCGCGGGCGTGCCGGCGTACAGCGCGGCGTCGAACTCCGCGTCGGCAAAGAGGAAGGGGCGGGTGCGCGTCTCGATGTGCACCACCACGTCGGGCTGCAGCGCCGCAAAACCGCGCAGGCGCGGCACCAGCCAGCGCGTGGCGAAGGTGGGCACTGCGGCCAGCGACAGCGACCCGCCTTCGCCCTGGTGCGCCATGGCGTCGAGCGTGTCGCGTTCCATGGCTTCCAGGCGACGGGCGATCTGGCGCGCGTAGGCGGCGCCGCTGGCGGTGAGCGCCACGCCGTGCCGCGTGCGGCGAAACAGCGCCACGCCCAGGAAGGCCTCGAGCGCCCCGACCTGGCGCGACACCGCGCTCTGCGTGAGCGCCAGTTCCTGCGCGGCGCGGGTGTAGCTCTCGTGGCGTGCGGCGGCGTCGAAGCACACGAGGGTTTGCAGGGGTGGAATCTTGCGGCGCATGTATGCCGGGAGTGTATGACTGGCGGATTGGTTTCACCAGTAAATCAACAAGATGTATCTCTCAAGATGTGCGCCGGACGCATATCTGGGTGAGGATTCATCGTTTGCGCCGGGCCTCCTGCGTGGCTACGATCGACCGCATTCCCCCTTCTTTTGTTTCTTCTTCCTTTTCCGGAGACATCCACATGGCCGCCAAAGCGCAATTCCACTGGGACGACCCCCTTCTTCTCGACCAGCAGCTGACCGACGAAGAACGCATGATCCGCGACGCGGCCAACGCCTACTGCCAGGAGCGCCTGGCGCCCCGCGTCATCGAAGGTTTCCGCACCGGCGAAACCGACCCCGCGATCTTTCGCGAAATGGGCGCGCTCGGCCTGCTCGGCCCGACGATTCCCGAGCAGTACGGCGGCCCCGGGCTGAACTACGTGGCCTACGGCCTGATCGCCCGTGAAGTCGAGCGCGTCGATTCGGGCTACCGCTCGATGGCCAGCGTGCAGAGCTCGCTGGTGATGGTGCCGATCTTCGAATTCGGCACCGAAGCGCAAAAGCAGAAGTTCCTGCCCAAGCTCGCCACCGGCGAATGGATCGGCTGCTTCGGCCTGACCGAACCCGACCACGGCTCCGACCCCGGCAGCATGGCCACGCGCGCCAAGAAGGTGCCGGGCGGCTACTCGCTCAGCGGCTCGAAGATGTGGATCAGCAACTCGCCCATCGCCGACGTGTTCGTGGTGTGGGCCAAGGAAGTCAGCGAAAGCGGCACGGTCGGCCCGATCCGCGGCTTCGTGCTCGAAAAGGGCATGAAGGGCCTGACGGCTCCGGCCATCCACGGCAAGGTCGGCCTGCGCGCCAGCATCACCGGCGAAATCGTCATGGACGGCGTGTTCTGCCCTGAAGAAAACGCCTTCCCCGAAGTGCAAGGCCTCAAGGGCCCGTTCACCTGCCTGAACAGCGCCCGCTACGGCATCTCGTGGGGCGCCATCGGTGCCGCCGAAGACTGCTGGCACCGCGCCCGCCAGTACACGCTGGACCGCAAGCAGTTCGGCCGCCCGCTCGCCGCCAACCAGCTCATTCAAAAGAAGCTGGCCGACATGCAGACCGAGATCACGCTGGGCCTGCAAGGCAGCCTGCGCCTGGGCCGCATGAAGGACGAAGGCATCGCCGCGGTCGAGATCACCTCGATCATGAAGCGCAACAACTGCGGCAAGTCGCTGGACATCGCCCGCATGGCGCGCGACATGATGGGCGGCAACGGCATCAGCGACGAGTTCGGCGTGGCGCGCCACCTGGTGAACCTCGAAGTGGTCAACACCTACGAAGGCACGCACGACATCCACGCGCTCATCCTCGGTCGCGCCATCACCGGCATCGCAGCTTTCGCCAACTGAACGAACGCATGAGCACCAAGCCCGCAGCACTCGACGGCATCAAGGTCCTCGATCTGTCCCGCGTGCTCGCGGGCCCGTGGTGCACGCAGATCCTCGCGGACCTGGGCGCCGATGTCGTCAAGATCGAACGCCCCGGCGTCGGCGACGACACGCGCACCTGGGGTCCGCCCTTCGTGAAGGACGCGAACGGCCACGACACCGACCAGGCCAGCTACTTCACGTCCTGCAACCGCAACAAGCGTTCGGTCACCATCGACATGGCCACGCCCGAAGGGCAGGCGCTGCTGCAGCAGATGGCGGCGCAGGCCGACATCGTGGTCGAGAACTTCAAGACCGGCGGCCTCAAGCAGTACGGCCTCGATCAGGAAAGCCTGCGCGCGGCCAACCCGCGCCTCATCTACTGCAGCGTGACCGGCTTCGGCCACGACGGCCCCTACGCCGAGCGCGCGGGCTACGACCTGATGATCCAGGCCATGACCGGCATGATGAGCATCACCGGCCGCCCCGATGGCGAGCCCGGCGGCGGCCCGCTGCGTGTGGGTGTGGCACTCACCGACCTGTTCACCGGCGTGTACGCCAGCACCGCCATCCTCGCGGCGCTGCAGGTGCGCGACCGCACCGGCGAAGGCCAGCACATCGACATGGCGCTGCTCGACGTGGGCATGGCCATCCTCGCCAACCAGGCGAGCGCTTTTCTCAACACCGGCAAGGCGCCGGGCCGCCAGGGCAACACGCACCCGAGCCTCGCGCCTTATCAAGACTTTCCGACGCAGGACGGTTCGATGCTGCTGGCCATCGGCAACAACGGCCAGTTCGCGCGCTTCTGCGAAGCCGCCGGCCACGCCGAATGGGCCGCCGACGAACGCTTTGCGACCAACACACTGCGCGTGAAACACCGCGGCGTGCTGATCCCGATGATGGAAGAGCTCACGCGCACCCGCACCACCGCCGACTGGGTCGCGCTGCTCGAAGACAAGGCCGTGCCCTGCGGCCCCATCAACGACATCGCGCAGGCCTTCGACGACGCGCAGGTCCAGGCGCGCGGCCTGGCCGTCACGCTGCCGCGCGATGCCGGCGACGGCATCGCCAGCATCACCGGCGTGGCGAGCCCGCTGCGCCTCACGGCCACGCCGCCGGTGCTGCGCCGCGCACCGCCCGCGCTCGGACAGCACACGCAGGAGGTGCTGGCCGAGATGGGCGTCGACGCCTCGCGCTTCGAGGCATTGCGCGCCGCCGGGGTGGTCTGACACACTGGCGGGCATGACGCGCCCGCCTGCTTCGTCTCCTGTTGCTTCCGCTGCCGATGCGGCCCCGTTCGCGGTGCTGCGCATCGACCATGTCGTGCTGCGCGTGCGCGACGCCGCGCGGTCCATGGCCTTCTACTGCGACGTGCTCGGCTGCACGTTAGAGAAGCGCCGCGACGACCTCGGCCTCGTGCACCTGCGCGCCGGCAGCAGCCTCATCGACCTCGTCACGCACGACGGCAAGCTCGGCAGCCAGGGCGGCGCGTTGGCCGGGCGCGAAGGCCGCAATGTCGATCACCTCTGCCTGCGCATCGAGCCTTTCGACGAAGCGGCGATCCGCGCGCGCATGGCGCGGCACGGTGTGCCGGTGCACGGCGAGGTGCAGAACAACTTCGGGGCCGAGGGCAACGGGCCTTCGATCTATCTCGAAGATCCCGATGGCAATGGCGTAGAGCTGAAGGGCCCTGCGGCCTAAGCGCCGCGCCCCATCACCGCCACCGCGAACACCACCACGCCCAGCGCGAGGTTCAGCGTCACCAGCTGGCGCACGGTATTGAGCCGCGCGGCCGCCACGGGCCAGGCGTTGTCGTCCACCGCGCGGCGCAGCGCGCGGAACACCGAGGCGCGGATGTAGACATAGACCGCTGCCATCACGAGCGCGATGCCCATCATGGCCTCGACGCGCCAGTGCACGGCGCGAAAGCCGCCGGTCGCGAGGATCATCGCGAAGCCGCTCACGAACAGCAGCGTGACCGACGCGTCCACCCCGATGAAGAAACGCCGCAGCGTCGCGGCCATCATGCGCAGGCGCAGCGGCGGCTCCAGCGTGGCGACGGCGGCAGGGCGCACCGCGAAGTGCATGACGGCCATGCCGCCGACCCAGAAGGCGGCGCACAGCAGGTGGACGAAGAGGGGAGCGAGGTAGGACATGGGCTCCGATCAGAACACCGAACCGGCCGCGCACGCAACGCAAGCCCCCATGGCCTTCAACCTGTCGCGCCGCGCCCGCGCGTGTTCGCGCGGGGCTTGCTGGTGCCCGTGCCCGCGATCGAATCGGCATAGCGCTTCATGTCCGCCACCACCTGCCGCAGCAGCGTCGCCGCGGCCGGCGGCAGCAGGCGGCCGTGGCGCGACACGATGTGCGAGCGCCCCTGCGACAGCAGCGGGTTCTTCATCGGCAGCTCGACCAGCGAGGGGTGGTCGGCGTTGGGCGTGAGCGAGATGCGCGTGCCCAGCGTGTAGCCCAGGCCCGCCGACACGAAGTGGCCCAGCGCGCTGAACGAGGTGGTGGTCAGCAGCGCGGGCAGCCGCACGCCCTCGCTGATCTCGGCCGCCTCGATGTGCTGGCGCACGCCGAAGTTGCGGTGCAGCGTGGCGCCGGGGTAGGGCAGCAGGTCGGCCAGCTTGAGCGGGCGATCGAGCTGCGCGAGCGGGTGCGAGCCCAGCACCATGGCCTGGATCGGCTGCGCGTGCGACTGGTGCGAGGTGAGCCGCTCGTCCTTCGGCGGCTGGAACAGCATGCCGATGTGGGCACGTTCCTCGATCACGCGGCGCACGATCTCGTCGGTGCTGGCTACATCGAGGTTCACCGTGATCTTCGGGTGGCTGGCCATGAAGATGCGCAGGCTGTGCCGCATGAGCCAGTCGACATAGCCTTCGCCGGCCACGATGTCGATGTGGCCGCTCTCGATCTTGCGGATGCTGTCCATCTGCGCCAGCAGGTGCTGCTTCTGCCCCTGCTGTCTGCGCACGTAGCCGGCCAGCAGCTGGCCCGCGTCGGTGGGCACCACGCCGCGTCCGTGGCGCTCCAGCAGCGGCAGGCCGCACTCGGTCTCCAGGATGCCGATGGCGCGGCTCACGGCCGACGGGTCCATGTCGAGCACGTCGGCCGCGCCGCGCACCGAGCCGCTGTCGAGCACCTGCATGAAGTAGCGCACCCGGCGGGTGTCGAGCTTGTCGTCCATGGCAGTCGTCTCCGAGTGTTGCATTCAATGCAACGAATATCCTTATTTGCGGTCATTGATGCAAGAGGCTCGCCGCCCGAAACTCGCCGGCACCCCTCGAAAACGCCCCATCCCGCCTCACCCATGACCTCCGCCGCCTCCACGATTGCAGCCGTCGCGCCGTCCACCGCCGCCGGCAAACTCAAGCTCCTCGTCGTCACCCTGGTCCTCGTGGCCGTGGCCGAACTCATCGGCCCGACGCAGTTCAGCGTCGGCCCCGGCAAGGTGGTGCTGCTGCCGATGCTGTGGGCGCTGCTCATGGCCGCCGCCTGGGGCATCGCGCACCGGCGCGTGCCGGGCGTGGTGCGCGTGGCCACGGCGCAGCAGTCGCTGGCCGGCGGCCTGCTCAACGCGGGCCTGCTGCTGTTCGTGGTGAAGCTGGGCCTCACGGTCGGCGCCGCGCTGCCGCAGGTGAAGCAGGCCGGCTGGGCGCTGCTGTTCCAGGAGTTCGGCCATGCGCTGGGCACCCTGGCGCTGGGCCTGCCGCTGGCGCTGCTGCTGGGCATCAAGCGCGAGGCCGTGGGCGCCACCTTCTCGGTGGGCCGCGAGGGCAACCTCGTGATCATCGGAGAGAAGTACGGCATGGCCTCGCCCGAAGGTCGCGGCGTGCTGGCCGAGTACATCACCGGCACCGTGCTGGGCGCGCTGTTCATCGCGGTGCTGGCGGGCTTCATCGCCAGCCTGCACATCTTCGACCCGCGCTCGCTGGCCATGGGCGCCGGCGTGGGCTCGGGCAGCCTGATGGCGGCGGCGCTGGGCGCCATCGCCGCGCAGAGCCCGCCCGAGATGCTGCCGCAGCTCACGGCGATTGCCGCCGCCTCGAACCTGCTGACCACCGTGGCCGGCTTCTACTTCACGCTGTTCCTGTCGCTGCCGCTGTGCTCGTGGCTCTACGGCAAGCTGGAGCCGGTGCTGGGCCGCTTCTCGAAGCATGGCGCCCAACAGGGCGCTGCCGTGGACGCGGGCGCGAACGTCTCGAGCGCCGACGTGGCCCACGCCGCGCCGACGTCGCTGCGCGACACGCTGCTGGCCTGGCTGGTGGTGGGCGGTGGCGTGCTCATCGGCAATGCCGTGACCTACAAGGTGCCGGTGCTGGTGTCGCTCGAAGGCGTGCTCGCCGTGGTGGCGATTGCCGGCGCCGTCGAAGCCATCAAGCGCTTCGCGCCGCGCCTGCCGATGGTGCTGGTGCTCTCGGTGGTGGCCACCGTGGTCGGCATCCCGGGCCTGTTCCCCTTCTCCGACGCGCTGATCGCGATCACCGCCAAGCTCAACTTCCTGGCCTTCACCACGCCGGTGCTGGCGCTGGCCGGCTTCTCGGTCGCGAAAGACCTGCCCGTGTTCCGCCGCCTCGGCTGGCGCATCGTGGTGGTGTCGCTCACCGCGACGGCCGGCACCTTCCTCGGCGCCACGTTCATCGCCGAGTTCTTCCACTGATTCCATCCCACGAGAGATTCACGCCATGTACCGCGACCCCGAGATTGCCGAAGACACCCGCGCCCGCATGCTCAGCTGGCGCCGCGACATCCACGCCAACCCCGAGACCGCCTTCGAGGAACACCGCACCGCCAACGTGGTGGCCAACGCGCTGATGCTCATGGGCCTGCCCGTGCACCGCGGCCTGGCCGGCACCGGCGTGGTCGGCACGCTGAAGAACGGCGACGGCCCCAGCATCGCGCTGCGCGCCGACCTCGATGCGCTCAACATGCAGGAGCTCGGCACGCAGGCGCATGCCTCCAAATGCGTCGGCAAGATGCACGCCTGCGGCCACGACGGCCACACGGCGATGCTGCTGGGCGCGGCCGAGCACCTGTCGCGCCACAAGCCGTTCCAGGGCACGGTGCACTTCGTGTTCCAGCCCGCCGAGGAAAACGAAGGCGGCGGCCGCGTGATGGTGGAAGAGGGCCTGTTCGAGCAGTTCCCGGCCGACGCCGTCTACGGCATGCACAACTTTCCGAGCCTGCCGCGCGGGCGCTTCGCGATCCGCAAGGGCACCATGACGGCCTTTCTCGACACCTTCGAGATCGTCATCACCGGCAAGGGCGCCCACGGCGCCATGCCCGAGACCGGCATCGACTCGGTCGTGATCTCGGCCCAGCTCATCAACGCGCTGCAGACCATCGTGAGCCGGCGCACCGGCGCCACCGACGCGGCCGTGGTCAGCGTCACGCAGATCCACGGCGGCGACACCTGGAACGTCATTCCCGAGACCGTGGTGCTGCGCGGCACCGTGCGCACGCTCGACGCCGCCATCCAGGACAAGACCCAGGCGGCGATGCAGCAGATCTGCGACGGCGTGGCCGCCACGCACGGCGCCAAGGTGGCGCTGGAGTACCGACGCGGCTACCCCGGCGTGGTCAACACGCCGGCCGAGACCGACGCGGCCATCGCGGCGGCGGCCAGCCTGGTCGACATCGAGCAGGTGCACACCGACATTCCGCCCGCCATGGGCTCGGAAGACTTCGCCTTCATGCTGCAAAAGCGCCCCGGCGCCTACATCGGCATCGGCGCGGGCGAGGGCCCGAACGACCCGAACGTGCACAACCCGTACTACGACTTCAACGACAACATCCTGCCGCTCGGTGCGGCCTACTGGGTGGCGCTGGTCAAACAGCAGCTTCCGGCCGCATGATGCGCTGATGCTCTCCGCCTTCGACATCTTCAAGATCGGCATCGGGCCGTCCAGCTCGCACACCGTCGGGCCGATGCGCGCCGCGCTGCTGTTCGCGCAATCGCTCGAACGGCGCAGCCTGCTCGCGCAGGTGGCGCGCCTGCACGTCGACCTGTTCGGCTCGCTCGGCGCCACCGGCCACGGCCATGCGACCGACCAGGGCGTGATCCTCGGGCTCTTCGGCGACGCGCCCGACACCGTGCGGCCCGAGACCGTGCAGCCGCGCCTCGACGCGCTGCGCCGCACCGGCCAGCTCGCGCTGCTGGGCACCACGCCCATTGCCTTCGACCGCGTGCGCGACATCGCCTTTCGCGGCGAAGAGTCGCTGCCCGAGCACCCGAACGCGATGCGCTTCACCGCCTTCGCGGCCGACGGCGCCGTGCTGGCCGAAGGCACCTACTTCTCGGTCGGCGGCGGCTTCGTCGTCGAGGGCGGGCAGGCCGTGGCGCAAACGGCCGCCGCGGCAGCGGCCGTGCCGCATCCCTTCACGACCGGCGACGAACTCATGGCGCAGTGCCGCGCGCACGGCATTTCCGTGGCCACGCTGGTGCTGCGCAACGAATGCGTGTGGCGTCCCGAGGCCGAGGTGCGCGCGGGCCTGCTGCGCATCTGGGGCGTGATGCAGCAGTGCGTGCAGCGTGGCTTCGGCATCGACAACCCGCTGGCCGCGCAGGCGCTGCCCGGCCCGCTGCGCATGCGCCGCCGCGCGCCCGAGCTGCACCGCGAGCTGCTGGCGCAAGCCGGCGCCGCCGATCCGCTCGCGGCCATGGACTGGGTCAACGCCTTCGCGATGGCGGTGAACGAGGAGAACGCCGCCGGCGGCCGTGTCGTCACCGCGCCCACCAACGGCGCGGCCGGCGTGGTGCCCGCCGTGATGCACTACTACCAGCGCTTCGTGCCGCAGGCCAGCGACGAGGGCATCGTCGACTTCCTGCTCACCGCTGCGGCCATCGGCATGCTCTACAAGACCAACGCCTCGATTTCGGGCGCCGAGGTCGGCTGCCAGGGCGAGGTCGGCGTGGCCTGCTCGATGGCGGCGGGTGCGCTCGCCGCCGTGCTCGGCGCCACGCCTGCGCAGGTCGAGAACGCGGCCGAGATCGGCATGGAACACAACCTGGGCCTGACCTGCGACCCGGTCGGCGGCATGGTGCAGATTCCCTGCGTGGAGCGCAACGCGATGGGCGCCGTGAAGGCCATCAACGCCTCGCGCATGGCGCTGCGCGGCGACGGCAGCCACTACGTCTCGCTCGACGCCGTGATCCGCACCATGAAGCAGACCGGCGAGGACATGAAGTCCACGTACAAGGAGACCTCGCTGGGGGGGCTTGCGGTGAACGTCGTGGAGTGCTGAGCCCGCTGCGTCAGAATGGCCGGCTCCCTGTCCTGAACACAGAAAGCCGAGGCCCCATGACCCGCACCGTCGCCGACAAGCGCGCCGCCTTCCGCGCCCTCCACGAACAAGGCTGCTTCGTCATTCCGAACCCCTGGGACACGGGCAGCGCGCGCTATCTCGAAGGCCTGGGCTACCAGGCGCTGGCCACCACCAGCTCGGGCTTCGCGTGGTCGCAAGGCCATGCCGACGGCGCCCTGTCGCGCGACCAGATCCTCGCGCACCTGCGTGAACTCGTGGCCGCCACCGACCTGCCGGTGAACGCCGACTTCGAGAACGGCTTCGCCGCCGACGCGCAGGGCGTGGCCGAGAGCGTGCGCCTCGCGGTCGAGACCGGCGTGGCGGGCCTGTCGATCGAGGATTCGACGGGCAACCCCGACGATCCGCTGTTCCCCATCGAGGTTGCGGTCGAGCGCCTGCGCGCCGCGCGCCGGGCCATCGACGCGGCGGGCGGCGACACGCTGCTCGTGGGCCGCGCCGAGAACTTCTTTGCCAACCGCCCCGACCTGGACGACACCATCGCACGCCTGCGTGCGTACGCCGAAGCCGGCGCCGACTGCCTCTACGCGCCCGGCATCAAGACGCGCGAGCAGATCGCGGCCGTGGTGGCTGCCGTCGCGCCCAAGCCGGTCAACCTGCTGGTCGGCGCGACCAGCGATCTCACGATGGCGGACATCGCCGCGCTCGGCGTGCGCCGCGTGAGCGTGGGCGGCGGCATGGCGCGCGCGGCCTGGGGCGGCTTCATCCGCGCCGCACGCACGCTTGCCGAAGAGGGCCGCTTCGACGGCTTTGCCGATGCCACGCCAGGCACCGAGCTGAACGCCTTCTTCCGTCCGTTCGCCGATTAGTTTTCAGTACCGTGGATGCGCTGCTCGCCGAGATCCGCGCCTGCCGTGCGTGCGAGGCGCACCTGCCGCTCGGGCCGCGCCCGATCGTGCAGGCCAGTGCGAGCGCGCGGCTGCTGATCGTCGGCCAGGCGCCCAGCCTCACGGTGCACCAGACTGGCGTGCCGTGGAACGACAAGAGCGGCGACCAGCTGCGCCGCTGGCTCGGCATCGACCGCGACGTGTTCTACGACGCGACGCGCATCGCGATCGCGCCGATGGGCTATTGCTACCCGGGCCGCGGCACCAGCGGCGACCTGCCGCCGCGCAAGGAGTGCGCGCCGCTGTGGCACGACCGCCTGCTGGCACAGATGCCGCACATCGCGCTGACCTTTCTCATCGGCCAGTACGCGCAGCGCCACTTCCTCGGCAAGACCGCGCGCGGCGGCGTGACGGAAACCGTCGAGGCCTTCGCCGACTACGCACCGCGCTTCGTCCCGCTGCCGCATCCGTCGCCGCGCAACACCGCGTGGTTCCAGCACCACCCGTGGTTCGAGCGCGACGTGTTGCCGGTGCTGCGCGAGCGCGTGCAGCAGGCGCTCAGCGCGCCTTCTTTTTAGGGGTCGACGGCCGCCTCGGCGGCTTCGCTTCGAGCACCAGCTCGGCCGGCAGCGCATCGTTCCACGACTCGGTGAAGTAGGCGCGGTCGCTCGGCACCAGCTGCGGCAGCACCTCGCGCAGCTGGGCCAGCGAGTGCTCGGCCGCCTTCAGGTCGCCCGCATGCGCTGCGTACCACGCGTGCTCGAACAGCAGGCTGCCCTGCTGCAGTCCGGGGTAGCGGCGTCGCCCGGCCTGGTGGTCGGCCAGCCGCGCCTGCGCCACGTCGACCCAGCGTGCGGGCCAGTTCGCGGTGTCGAAGGCGTCGGCGAGCGGGCCCGCGAGCTTGGAGACCGCACCCGGGTCGAGCGGCTTCTGCGCGCGGAACTGCGCGAGCGTGGGTTGCGTGTCGGGCCGGCAGTGGCCGCGCGCGATGCGCATCAGGTAGATCGCGTTCCATGCCGAGCGGCCCTGGCCGTCGGTGTGGCCGCACAGCCATTCGCTGAAGGCGATCCATTGCACCGCGCGGCGCGTGGTGTCGGCCCGGTGGCCGTCGTGCGCGAGCGCCGGCAGGTCGCCCAGGCCCACGCGGTCGAACAGCCACGCGGCCATGCCCATGTTGGCCGCCACGTGCTGCGCGGCGTCGAAGGAGTGCGACTCGAAGGCCGCGGCCAGCGCCTCGCCGAAGCGCTGCAGCGACTCTTCGGCGAGCGCGGCGGCGGCCGGGCGGTCGTCGGCGGCCAGCGCGAGGGCGCGCGAGCGGCAGGCCAGCGCCCACAGGTTGCACCACTCGAAGCGCACGTCGGGGTGGTGGCGCAGCACCAGCGCACGCGCCGGGTCTTGCGCCATGCCGCCCAGCAGCGACTGCGCCAGCGGCAGGTCGCGCGCCGTGTAGGCGCACCAGGCCGAGACGATGCACTCCATCGCGCCCAGGTAGTCGTTGCCCGCCACGTGGTGCGCAAGCCGCTGCTTCTTGAGCGCCTGCAGCCGGCGGCGCGCCTGTTCGTTGTCGCCGAGCCGGCGCCACAGCATGGCCTCGTTGAGCGTGACCAGCGCGCGCTGGAAGTCGCTGGCGGCCAGCGTGCCGGCCAGGCGGATGGCTTCGAGCGCGCTGCCGCCGGCTCCGCCCGCCACCGGCGACATCAGCCGGCCCTGCCGCGCGGCCTGCTGCGAGGCGACCAGCTGTTTCCAGAAGGCGGCGTCCTGCAGGTGCACGGCGTCGGGCGGCGTGATCGCGCCGGCGGCCTGCGCCTTGCGGGCGCGCAGGCCGAGGAACGACGCCACCTCGGCGGCGGTGGCCGGGCGGTTGTCCACGAGCAGGCGCAGGCGCTTGGCTTGCGCGGCCGGCAGCCAGAACGGACCCTGGCTGCGCCGCTCGGCGTTGAGAAAGCGCGGCTCGCGCTGCAGGTCTTCGCCCCAGCCGACCTCCAGGCTCCAGGCCTTGAAGTCGCGGAACGCACGGCTCACGACCATGCGCAGCGTGCTGGCGTCGGACACCTCGCCGCGCAGGTCGGCCAGCCGCACGACACCGCTGCCGCCGCCGTGGGCATGGGCGTGCTGCATGCGCACCAGCAGCCACAGCGACTGGAAGGCCGCGCGCCGTCCGTCGACGGACTGCGGCGAGGTGAGTTCGATGGAAAGAAGGGCAGGGGAGGCGGTGGAGGGCACGCCCCGGATTGAACCTCAAATTGCCCGCGGCTTCCCGAAGAAACCGCAGGCGAGGTCCAGCGGGTCAGTAGCGGCTGCGGTCGACCAGCTCGGGCACTTCGCTGCGGCCGATGCCCAGGTCGCGCAGGTCGTGGTCGCTCATGCCGGCCAGCAGCAGCACGTCGTCGCGGGCGCGGCGGCGTGTCACGGCGCGGCGGCGCCAGTTGTGCAGGGCGTGCAGCAGGCGTTGATGAAAAGACGGTGGCTTCGGCGCGGTCACGGTGGGCTCCTGGTAGGGGAGCGCTCATCTTCCGGCGGCGCGTGCTATTGTGGAAGTTGAGATTTCTGACACCTTCAATCAGCATTCCTGATGCGACAGCTCAACCTCGACCAACTGCGCACCCTCATCGCCATCGCCGACCTGGGCACCTTCTCGGCGGCGGCGCAGGCGCTGCACCTGGCGCAGCCCACCGTGAGCCTGCACATCAGCGAGCTCGAATCGCGCCTGGGCGCGCAGCTGGTGGTGCGCGGCAACCGCCGCGTCACGCCCACCGCGGCCGGCGCGGCGCTGGTCGAGCGCGGGCGCAAGCTGCTGCGCGACACCGACGAGGCGGTGGAGGCCGTGAAGCGCCAGGCCGAGGGCCGCACGGGCCGCGTGCGGCTGGGCACCTCCACCGGCGTGGTGGTCGACCTGCTGCCGCAGGTGCTCGAGGCGCTGGGCGTGGGCCATGCGGGCATCGACGTCGAGGTGAGCATCCTCGGTTCGGCCGAGGCGATGGCGCGGCTGGCCGCGGGCACGCTCGACATCGGCCTGGTGGCGATGCCGCAGCCGCCGCAGCGCGACCTGGTGGTCACGCCCTGGCGCACGCAGCCCATGATGGCCTTCGTGCCGCCGCGCTGGAAGGCGCCCAAGCGCGCCACGCCGGCCTGGCTGGCGACGCAGCCGCTGATCTTCAACGACGCGACCACGCACATGTACCGGCTGTCGATGGAGTGGTTTGCCGCGGCCGGCTTTGCGCCGCGCGCGCGCATCGAGCTCAACTACGACGCGGCGATCCGCAGCCTGGTGGCGGCGGGCTATGGCGCGGCGCTGCTGCCGCTGCAGCAGACCACTGACGCGGCGCTCAACGAGCGCATGCAGATCGTGCCGGTCACGCCCAAGCTCACGCGCCGCCTGGGCATCGCGCACCGCCCGCATGCCACGCTCGACGGCGCCACGCAGAGCGTGCTGAAGGTGCTGACGGCGTTCCGCCAGCTCTGAGCGCGTTCAGCCCGGCCCGGGCTTGTTACTGCGGGTGCCCAGCGAGAGGATCTCGTTGGCGTTGACGATGGCCGCGGCGATGTCTTCCATGGTGGTGCGCTTGCTCATGGCCTGTTCGCGGATCAGGTCGTGGGCCTGGCCTTCGGACACGTCGTGCGTCTTCATGAGGATGCTCTTGGCCTCGGCCAGCTGGCGCACGCCGAGCAGCTTGGCCTCGGTCTTGCGCAGGCGCCGCGCGAGCGAGCGGCTTTCCTTGTGGGCTTCGCGCGCGACCACCAGCGCCGACAGCAGGCCGAACGAGCGCACCGGCGACGGCAGCACGGCCTTGGCGCGGATCTCGAGCACGGCCTCGACGATGGTCGGGTTCTCGTAGGTCACGACGGCGATGACGGCGGGAGCGTCCTCGCTCTGGGTCCATTCGAAGCGCAGGTTGATGAAGTCGGGCTGCACGGCCATGAAGGCCACGTCGATGCCCTCGGGCAGGTGCTGCACAGGCGGCCAGAAGGCCTGCACCTGGCAGCCGATGCGCTGCAGTTGCTGGGTGAGCTGCCGGCCGTCTGCGTCGTCGGGGTGGATCACCGCGATCTTCAGCAGCCGCAGCTCCTTGAGCTGCGGTGGCGTCACCCGCAGGGTGTGTCGCTTGGGGGCTGTGCTGTCCACGGTCAGCGCTTTCGTTGGGGGGTGCTGTTGTCCGGGGCGTGTGCACAGGCCACCGGGTACTTCCCTCCGCGAATGTCCCCCGCCCTTCGGGCTCCTCCTTGATTTCGCTGCGGGAAGCACCCAGCGTCCTGCGCACGATGGGCGCGGTCGTGGTGCGGGCCGATCAACGACCGCACTACCCAACGCTCACGTCGATGGGGTGCCTTGCGCAGCGAAATCAAGGAGGAGGGCGAAGCCCGGGGGACATTCGCGGAGCAAGGTACCCCGTCGGCGGGAGTGCGCCCTGAAGCATTTTCTGCAACGCGGAAAAAGCAGCGCGACCTCATCCTAGAGCTCCAGCGCATCGAGTCGCGCCGTCCAGTCGCCCAGCGAGTGCGTGACGAGGTACGGGTCCGGGTACACCGGGCGCGTCGCCTGGCGCACGATGGTGAACTGCCCGTGCGCGTCGACGCGGCCGATGCGCGGGTACAGGCAGGTGTGGTGGTTGGTCGGATCGATCTTCACGCGGCCCTGCGGTGCATCGAACTCGCTGCCCAGGATGTGCGGCAGGATCTCCGCGATGCCGTCGGTGCCCGCCTGCCGGAAGGCGTTGGCGAAGATGTGCATCTGGAAGTACGAAGCCTCCCAGCACAGGTTGGGCACGCAGCCGTCGCCGAAGCGCGCGCGCAGACGCGCCAGGCAGCGCTGGTTGGCGGGCGAATCGATCGACTGGAAATACGGCGCCGCCGTGAAATGGCCCGTGGCCACGCCCGGGCCCATCTGCGAGATCTCGGCCTCCGAGGTGGTGAGGCTCGAGATGGGCATCGTCTTCGGATCGAAGCCGGCCTCGGCGTACGCGCGGTACAGGCTCGCGGTGGAATCGCCCACCACCGTCGAGAAGATGAAGTCGGGCCGCTTGTCGCGGATGTCGTCCATGATCGCGCGGTAGTCCTTCTCGGTGGCGTCCAGCGCCACGTAGCGCTCGCCGAGCTTTTCGCTGCCGGGGCGCTGCATCACCAGTTCGCCCATGATGCGGTTCGACTCGTAGGGGTAGATGTAGTCGGAGCCGATCAGGTACACGCGCGCGCCGAAGTTCGTGGTCATGAACTCGGCCAGCTGCACGCTGTTCTGGTTGGGCGCCGCGCCGGTGTAGATCACGTTGCCCGAGTACTCGAAGCCTTCGTACAGCGTGGGGTAGAACAGCAGCTTGTTCCACTTCTCGATCACCGGGATCACGGCCTTGCGGCTGCTCGACATGTAGCAGCCGAAGAGCACGTTGACGCGGTCCTGCACGATCAGCCGCTCGGCCAGCTGGGCGTAGCGCACGGGGTTCGATTGCGGGTCGTAGCGCACGGCCACGAGTTCGCGGCCGTCGACGCCGCCGGCCGCGTTGATCTCCTCGATGGCCAGCAGCGCGCCCTGCAGCTGCGACAGGCCGATGGTCGAGGTGACGCCGGTCTCGGAATACAGAATGCCGACGCGAAGAGGGTCCCTGTCAGCCACTGGGGTGTCTCCTGGATGTGTGGGCCCTCATTGTGTGCTCCTCCCTGGCTTTCTTCATTCGGTCGGTCAATGGGCGGCGGCCAGCCGCGTGCTCATGCGGGCCAGCCGCGCGGGCAGGCTGCGCGCGTCGTCGGCGATGCAATAGTTGCGCCAGCCGAAGATGCGCCGCACGTACGCGTCGGCCGCGCCGTCCACCGCGATGCAGGCGCTGCGCACGCCGGCGTCGCGCGCCTCGGCCACGGCCTGGCGGGCGTCTTCGATCAGGTACTTCGGGTCGTGCACGTCGATGTCCGAGGGCGCCCCGTCGGTCACCAGCAGGATCGCGCGCGGCCCGGCCGGCTCGGCCTGCAGGTGCGAGGCCGCATGGCGCAGCGCGGCGCCCATGCGCGTCGAGTAGCGTCCGCGCACCGCGCCGATCATGGCGCGCGAGGGCGCAGCGAGCGGCTGGCCGAATTCGAGCAGGCGGTAGTAGTACACCTCGGCGCGCGTGTTCGACGAAAAGCCGTGGATGGCGAGCCGGTCGGTGCCGCGCGCGTTCGAGGCGGCGAGCAGCAGCGCGGCCTGCTTCTCCAGGTCGAGCAGCGACACGGCGCCATCGCCGTGGCCCGCGTCGTTGGCCGACTCGGAGAGGTCGAGCAGCACCAGCACGCTCGACGGGCGCGGCCCCTTGCCGGGGCGCATGAACAGCCGCGCATCGGGCCGCAGGCGCAGGCGGCGATCGACCAGCACCTCGATGGCCGCGTTCAGGTCGATGTCGTCGCCTTCCCACTGGCGGCGCAGGCGGTGCGTGCGGTCGAGGTGGCGCGCGCGGGGCAGGGCGAGCGGCACGATGCGCTCGTTGGCCGCCGCTCCCGAAGTGCCCGCCGCGCCCAGGCCCTGCCACGCGGGCAGCTTCTCGATCACCGTGCACCAGTCGGGCCGTAGGCGCTCCTGCGTGCGGTCCCATTCGGGGTAGGTGTAGCGGCCGAGTTCCATGTCGGCGATGCCTTCGGGTGGCGCTTCGTTGCCTTCGCTCTGGGCATCCGACGGTGGCGGTGGCCGCACGCCCGTCTGCTGCAGCGCGATGGCGTCGTCGGGCGGTGTCTCGGCCTCGCCGAAATCCCACAGGTAGCTGTTGTCGTCGCGCCAGGGCGCGGGCACGGCGTAGTCCTGCGGCTCGAAGCGCACGCGCATCTGGCCGAGGTCGTTGGCGAGGATCGAGGCGACGGCGCGGAAGGCGTCGTAGTCCTCCAGCCCCGCGCGGGCCACGGTCTCGTCGAACAGGCGGCGTGCCTTGTTCACCCAGTGGTTGTCGTCCTGCGCCCCGGCGCGCAGCAGCACGCGGTCCATGCGCGCGACCAGCGCGGCAAAGCGCAGGTCCAACGGATCGGGCGCGGGCGGCAGCGCCGCAGTGAACCAGCCTTGCAGGCCGGGAAAGTCGCGGCACAGCAGCCGCTCGACGCGCGCATCTTCAAGGGCCGAGACCACGGCGATGCCCATCGGCTTGAGCGTGCGCGCCGGCCGCGCAGGCGTCGAGTGGCGCAGATGGGCGACCGCATGCGCGACCATCGCGCGGTGCAGAGGCTCGGCCTCGTCGCCCTCGGGCAGCAGCAGCCGGCGGCCCGTGAGGACCGCACGCGCGCCGGCCAGCGGCTGCACGTCGACATCGACGCCGGCCAGCCCGCGCGCCAGCAGCGAGAGGGCGCCGTGCCCGTCGTTCATCCGAACTGCGCCTCGACAAAGCCCTGCAGCGCGCTGGCCATGTCGGGGTCGTCGGTGAGGGCGCGTGTCATCGTCATGTCGCAGCTGTCGCGCGGCGCCACGCCGTCGCGGATCAGCACGCCCGCGTAGATCAGCATGCGCGTCGACACGCCCTCGTCGAGCCCGCGGTGCTTGAGCTCGCGCGAGCAGTGCGCAATGGCGACCAGCTTCGCGGCGAGCTCGATGTCGACGCCGGCCTCGTGCGCGACGATCTCCGCTTCCAGCGCGCCGTCGGGGTAGTCGAACTCCAGCGCCGCGAAGCGCTGGCGCGTCGAGGGCTTCATGTCCTTGGCGCTGCTCTGGTAGCCGGGGTTGTACGACACCACCAGCTGGAAGTCGGGGTGCGCGTGCACCAGCTCGCCCTTCTTGTCCAGCGGCAGGATGCGGCGCGCGTCGGTCAGCGGGTGGATCACCACCGTGGTGTCCTGCCGCGCCTCCACCACCTCGTCGAGGTAGCAGATGCCACCGTGGCGCACCGCGAGCGTCAGCGGCCCGTCGTGCCAGGCCGTGCCGTTCGCATCGAGCAGGTAGCGGCCCACGAGGTCCGACGCCGTCATGTCCTCGTTGCAGGCGAGCGTGACCAGCGGCCGCCCGAGCGACCACGCCATGTGCTCCACGAAGCGCGTCTTGCCGCAGCCCGTCGGCCCTTTGAGGATCAGCGGCATGCGGTGGCGGTAGGCGTGCCGGTACAGCGCCACCTCGTGGCCCGCGGGCCGGTAGAAGGGCTCGGTCTCGATGCGGTAGGCGGCGAGCGGATCGTGCACGGGAGCGTTCATGGCGTGGCGAGCAGTTCCTGCAGGGCGTTGTCGATGAAGCGGGTGTCGACCGGGCTGCTGCCGCCGCCCGCGAAGTGGCCCCACACGCCGGGGATCGGGCGGCACTCGGCGTTCGGCATGTGCGACACCTCCCATGCGTTGTCGGCCACCGGAAGGTACAGGTCGCGCTCGGCCGGCATTACGATCGCGCGCGCCTTGATGGCGCCCAGCGCCTTCTTGAAGTCGCCCTTGAACACCGGGTTGTCGCTGATGTCGCCGTGCTGCCATGACCACAGCATCGCGAGCAGGTTGTTGGCGTCCTTCTTCAGGAAGAAGCCTTCCCAGTAGCCGACCAGGAAGTCCTCGAGCGAGCTGAAGCCCAGCTCGCGCCACAGCTCTTGCATGTAGAAGGGCTGCGACAGGCCCCAGCCCGCGTACACGCGGCCCACCGCGCGCAGCCCAGTGGTCGGCGGCGTGGTGTACCAGCCGCCGTTCCAGGCCGCGTCGGCCGTGAGCGCGGCCTTCACGCCTTCGAGGAACACGATGTTGTGCGGCGCCGTCTTCGCCGAACCGCAGAAGGGCGCGATGCGCTTCACCATGTCGGGGTAGAGGCAGCCCCACTGGTTGGTCTGCTGTGCGCCCATCGACCAGCCCACCACCAGCGCGAGCTGCTCGATGCCGAACTGCTCGGTCACCAGCCGGTGCTGCAGCGTCACGTTGTCGTAGAGCGTGACGTCCGGAAAGCGCGCGAGGTTGTAGGGCTCGGGCGTGTTGCTCGGCGAGGACGACAGCCCGTTGCCCAGCATGTTGGGCACGATGATGAAGTACTTCTCCGGGTCCAGCGCCATGCCGGGGCCGATGAGCCATTCGTTGTCGGGGTGCTGGCCCGAGTACCAGGTCGGATAGACGATGGCGTTGCTCTTCTGTGCGTTGAGCGTGCCGTAGGTCTTGTAGGCGAGCTTCGCGCCGCGCAGGGTGGCCCCCCGCTGCAGCGCGACATCGCCGAGTTCGAAGATGTCGTGGTCCATGGGGCGGTGCTTCAGCGGTGCTTGGCCGGATCGTTCGGAATCCCCTCGATCGGGCATTCGGGCGTGCCCACGGTGCTGCGCGTGAACGACTCCACCATCTCGCGTGTGCCCTCGGGGTCGTTGATCCACTGCGTGTAGAAGTTGTAGGGGCAGGCCGCCACGCCCTTGTCGCCGTCGCCCGAGTTGATGGTGCCGGTGTAGCCGCGGTGCACCAGCTTGAACAGGTGGTTCTGCGACTGGCCGTTCTTGCGCGCGTCGCGGATCAGGCCCATCGACAGCTCGGCGTAGTTGATGCCCATCTCTTCCTCGCCGCATTCGCCGAGCGTGCGGCCGTCGAAGCCGATGAGCGCGGAGTGGCCGAAGTACGAGTACACGCCGTCGAAGCCGGCCGCGTTGGCCACCGCCACGTAGGTGTTGTTCATGAAGGCCATGGCCTTCGACACCATGATCTGCTGCTCCTTGGCCGGGTACATGTAGCCCTGGCAGCGGATGATGAGCTCGGCCCCGCGCATCGCGCAGTCGCGCCAGATCTCGGGGTAGTTGCCGTCGTCGCAGATGATGAGGCTCATCTTCATGCCCTTGGGGCCTTCGCTCACGTAGGTGCAGTCGCCCGGGTACCAGCCCTCGATGGGCACCCACGGCATGATCTTGCGGTACTTCTGGACGATCTCGCCCTGGTTGTTCATGAGGATCAGCGTGTTGTAGGGCGCCTTGTTCGGGTGCTCCTCGTGACGCTCGCCGGTGAGCGAGAACACGCCCCACACGTTGGCGCGGCGGCAGGCGTCCGCGAAGATCGCGGTCTCCTCGCCGGGGATGGCCGACGCGGTGTCGTACATCTCCTTGGCGTCGTACATGATCCCGTGCGTGGAGTACTCGGGAAAGATCACCAGGTCCATGCCCGGCAGGCCTTTCTTCATGCCGACCAGCATCTCGCCGATCTTGCGCGCGTTGTCCAGCACCTCGGCCTTGGTGTGAAGGCGGGGCATCTTGTAGTTGACGACCGCGACGCCGACGCAATCGTTGCTGCTCGAAATATCACCATGTCTCATGACGCTGCTCCTGAAGGGGTGGTTGAAGAAAAAGAGAAAGGGCTACACGGTCAAAAAGGATCGGACCTTGTCCTGGTCGAGGCTCGCGCGCGCTTCGTCATGCACGATGCGGCCCCGGTCGATGACGAGAAAGCGGTCGGCCAGGTCGAGCGCGAAGCTCAGCACCTGCTCCGACACCACGACGGCGAAGCCGCGTTCGGCGCGCAGCACGTTCAGCGTCTGCGCGATCTCCTTGATGATCGAAGGCTGGATGCCCTCGGTGGGTTCGTCGAGGATCAGCACCTTCGGCTCCGAGATGAGCGCGCGCGCAATCGCCAGCATCTGCTGCTGGCCGCCCGAGAGGTTGCCGGCCTTGCGCTGCTTCATGTCCTTGAGCACGGGGAAGAAGGTGTAGAGGTAGTCGGGCACCGTGCGATGACCCGACTTCGCGGCACCGGCGAGGATGTTCTGCTCCACCGTGAGGAACGGGAACACCATGCGCCCCTGCGGCACGAAGGCCAGGCCCTGCGCCACGCGCTGGTAGCTGGGCAGCGTCGTGAGCTCGGTGCCGCCCAGGCGGATGTGGCCGCCGCGCGCAGGCAGCAGGCCGATGAGCGACTTCAGCAAGGTGGTCTTGCCCATGCCGTTGCGGCCCATGATGGCGACCGCCTCGTCGGGCGCGACGCGCAGCGACACATCGCGGATGACGTGCGATTCGCCATACGCCACGTTGAGATCGGAGACTTCAAGCATGTAGGTTTCTCCTTCTTCTCAATGGCCGAGGTACACGTCGATCACGCGCGGGTCGGCCTGCACTTCGGCCGCCGTGCCTTCGCTCAGCAACTTGCCCTGGTGCAGCACCGTGACGCGGTGCGCGATGCGCTTGACGAAGTCCATGTCGTGCTCGATCACGACCACTGATTTGCCCGCCGAAATGCGCCGCAGCAGGTCGCCCGTCTGCTCGCGCTCGCGCGGGCTCATGCCGGCCACGGGCTCGTCGAGCAGCAGCAGCTCGGGCTCCTGCATCAGCAGCATCCCGATCTCGAGCCACTGCTTCTGCCCGTGGCTGAGCTGCCCGGCGCGGTCGCCCAGGCGATCGGCCAGGAAGACCTGCTCGGCCATCGCGTCGATGCGCGCACGCACGGCGGGCGTGCGGCGGAAGGTCAGCGACTGCAGCAGGCCGTGCATGCGCGGCAGCGAGATCTCGAAGTTCTCCAGCACCGTGAGGTCTTCGTAGACCGAGGGCGTCTGGAACTTGCGGCCCACGCCGGCGCGCACGATCTCGTACTCGTTCAGGCGCCCGAGGTCCTGGCCGTTGAACAGCACGCGGCCCGCGCTGGGCTTGGTCTTGCCGCACACCATGTCGAGCAGCGTGGTCTTGCCGGCGCCGTTCGGGCCGATGATCACGCGCAGCTCGTTGCGCTCGACCGAGAGGCTGAGCCCGTCCACGGCCTTGAAGCCGTCGAAGGACACGGTGAGGTCCTCGATGCGCAGGATCTGCTCGCTCGACGGCGGCACCGCCGAGGCGGCCTGCGGCAGCCCGCCGTTGGGCATCGTCATCGTGGCGTTCATGGCGCCACCTCCGCACCTCGTCGGCGCATGAGCTTCTCGCCCAGGCCCGCGAGCCCGTTCGGCATCGCCCACACCACGAGGATGAACACCGCGCCCAGCACGTACAGCCAGCCTTCGGGAAAGGTCTCCGACAGGTACGACTTGAGGAAACCGATGAGCAGCGCGCCGATCACCGCGCCCGGAATCGACAGCCGCCCGCCGACCGCCGCGTAGATCACCATCTCGACCGAGGCCACGACACCGATCACGCCCGGTGCGATCAACCCCACCTGCAGGCTGTAGAACGCACCGCCGATGGCCGACAGCACCGCTGCCACCGCGAACACGAAGGCCTTCATGTGCGCCGTGTTGTAGCCGCTGAAGCGCACGCGGTCTTCCTTGTCGCGGATGGCGATCAGCAGCTTGCCGAAGCGGCTGCGCACGATGGCGAGCGACACCATCATCACGAGCGCGATGGCCGCCACCTCGACGAAGTACATCGTGCGCCTGGCCTCGTCGGTGGCGATGTCCCAGCCCAGCAGCGTGCGGAAATCGGTGATGCCGTTGGCACCGCCGGTGTCGCCCTGCTGGCCGACCACCACCACCGTGAGCGTGAGCGCCAGCGACAGCGTGACGATCGCGAAGTACACGCCGCTCACGCGCCGCTTGAAGATCGCGTACGAGAACACGTAGGCCAGCACCGCAGGAATCACGAGGATGCCCGCCACCGTCCAGCCCAGCGAGTGGAAGGGCTGCCACCACGCGGGCAGTTGCTCGACGCTGCTCCACACCATGAAGTCCGGCAGCTCGGGCGCCGAGGCCTCGAGCTTGAGGAACATGGCCATCATGTAGCCGCCCAGCCCGAAGAACATGCCCTGGCCCAGGCTCAGCACGCCGCCGTAGCCCCAGGTGAGCACCACGCCCACCGCGACGAACGCGAAGGCCAGGTACTTGCTCACGAGGTTGAGGCGGAACGGGTCGAGCGTGAGCGGCAGCACCACGGCCAGCAGCACCAGCACGGCGAGCAGGGCGCCGAGGTCGCGCTTGCGTTGAGGAGAAAGACCGTGCATGCCTCAGCTCCTCGACCGCGTGGCGAACAGGCCGTTGGGCCGGAAGTACAGCACCGCGATCACCAGCAGCAGGATCGTGGCCTTGGCCATCGAGCCGCTCATGAGGTACTCGAGCCAGGTCTGCGACTGCGCGATGGCAAAGCCCGAGAGCGCGGTGCCGATGAGGCTCTGCACGCCGCCGAACACCACCACGATGAACGAGTCGACGATGTACAGCTGGCCCGTGCCGGGGTTGGTCGAGCCGATCATGGTGAACACCGCGCCCGCGATGCCCGCCAGGCCCGAGCCCAGCGCGAAGGTCATCGCGTCGACGCGGTGCGTGTCGATGCCCACCGCGCCGGCGATGGCGCGGTTCTGCGTCACCGCGCGCACCTTCAGCCCCCACGGCGTGCGGTACAGCAGCAGGTACACGCCGACCGCCACCAGGGCCGTGAGCCCGACGATGAAGATGCGGTTCAGCGGCAGCTGGATGCCCGCCGTCGGCTCCCATGCCCCCGCCAGCCACGAGGCCAGCGGCACGCTCACTTCCTGCGCGCCGAAGATGGAGCGGTAGGCCTGCTGCAGCATGAGGCTCAGGCCCCACGTGGCCAGCAGGGTGTCCAGCGGGCGGTCGTAGAAGAAGCGGATGAAGCCCCGCTCCAGCACATAGCCGAACGCGAAGGTCACGGCGAACGCGAACGGGATCGCGGCGAACAGGTACAGGTCCATGAAGCCCGGCGCGTAGTGCGCGAAGAAGCGCGCCGCCAGGTAGGTCATGTAGGCGCCCAGCGCCATCAGCTCGCCGTGCGCCATGTTGATGACGCCCATCAGGCCGAACACGATGGCCAGCCCGATGGCCATGAGCAGCAGGATGGTGAACAGGCTCACGCCGTTGAACACCTGCATCACCGCGATGTCGAAGTTCATCGCGTTCAGACCTTCGGGAAGGGGTTGGGCTCGACCAGCTGCGGCGATTCCCACACGATGTCGAACTGCCCGTCGGGCCGCGCGCGGCCCACGCGCACCTTCTTCCACACGTGGTGGTTGGTGGCGTGGATGCGCACCGTGCCCTCGGGCGCCTCGATCTCCATGCCCGCGGCGGCGGCCGTGACCTTGTCGACGTCGAAGGACTTGGCCTTTTCCACCGCCAGCTTCCACAGGTACACGCTGTTGTAGGCCACCTCCATCGGGTCGCCGATCACGCGGTCCTGCCCGTACTTGGCCTTGAAGGCCTTCACGAACTTCTCGTTGGCCGGCGACTTGATGCTCTGGAAGTAGCCCATGCAGGCGTAGTAGCCGGCAGCGTTGTCCTTGCCGATGCCGTCGATCTCGTTCTCGGACACCACGGTGGACAGCAGCACCTGCTTGGCGCCGTCCAGGCCCGCCGCGCGCAGCTGCTTGTAGAAGGCCACGTTGGAGCCGCCCACCACCGTGCTGTAGATGCAGTCGGGCTTGGCGGCCTTGATCTTGTTGATGATCGACGAGAACTCGGTGTGGCCCAGCGGTGCGTACTCCTCGCCGAGCACCTTGCCGCCGGCTTTCGCGATGGCGGGCTTGGCGATCTTGTTGCAGGTGCGCGGGTAGATGTAGTCGGAGCCGACGAGGAAGAAGTTCTTGCCCTTCTCGCGCGCCATCCATTCCACCGCCGCGATCACCGACTGCGTGGCTTCCTGCGAGGGGTAGAACACGCGCTTGTCCTGCTCCTGGCCTTCGTAGTAGGTGGGGTAGAACAGCAGGCCCTTGGCCTGGTTGAGCACCGGCAGCAGCGCCTTGCGCGAGGCCGAGGTGTAGCAGCCGATGATGGCCGCCACCTTGTCGCGCTCCAGCAGCTTGCGCGCCTTCTCGGCGAACACCGAGTTCTCGCTCGCGCCGTCTTCGACCACGGCCTCGATCTTCTTGCCCATCACGCCGCCGGCGGCGTTGATCTCCTCGATGGCCAGCTTCTCGGCGTCGACCAGCGAGGCCTCGGCGATGGCGATGGTGCCCGAGAGCGAATGCAGCAGGCCGAGCTTCACGGTGGCGCCGTCCTGCGCGCGGGCCAGGCCGGCCACGCCGGAGGCGGCGCCCAGCACGATCATCGAGCCGCCGGTCTTCACGATCTGGCGGCGGTTGAAAGCGTTCGTCATGTCAAATTCCTTTGCTTTGGTTTTGTGCGAGTCATCAGGAACATCCGACCTTCGGAACCGCGTTTGGGGTGTCTCCTCCCGCCGCGCGGCCCCTGCAAACGAGCGCTGTGCTGCCAGTGCGTTTTCTCCGGGCAAGGCTGCGCCACCGGATGGCGCGCATCCGTTTGAAAAAGGCGTTGTTGCGACCGAAAAAACAAAAAAGCCCGAACCGGTGGTGAAACCGGTTCGGGCTTAATTGCCCGACACCTCGCTGGCAGCACTGGCAGCGGGCGTCGTATGACTGGGAACGATTGCTCGTTGGGGCGGATTCTTCTCAACTCACCCCGGCGTGAACATACGCTCTTTCGCTAATTGGCGAAAGGGCGGCGCGTGTGCTATTCGCGCGCAGCGCCTGAACAGATCAGCTGCGCGGGCGTGCGTAGTCCGACTCGATCCACGCGGTGGCGCTCGAGGTCGTGAGCCGGAACGCGGGCGACACGTTCACGCTCGCCAGTTCCGAGTCGTCGGCATCGTCATACGCCGTGAGCGTGGCCGAGGGGTTGTCTTCGTCGGGCACGATCGACAGCGCCACGCGAATGCGCTGGTCGTTGCGCGCGGTGACCGTCACGCTCTTGTTGAGCGTGGCGTGCAGCTGCTGCTCGTGGCGGCGGATCACCTCGGCGGCGGTCTTCACCAGCGTGTGGAAGGCGGGGGTGTCCAGCGGCTTGGGGTTCTTCTTGTCGCGGCCCATGGTCCAGGGGCCGACGAGCGCGGGCTCGGGGTCGCCGTGGCGGGTCATCTCGACGGCCCAGCCGTCGTCTTCCTCGTTCTTGATGATGCGGGCGGTCCAGAGGTCGTCGCGCCAGAGGCGGGGTTCCTGCAGGGGGAGGTGGTCGGGGGAATCGGTCGTCGTCGTCATTCAGGGAGAAGCTTTGGGTCTTGCGCGGGGCATTGTCGCCCGGGGCGCGGGGGCCGCCGCCGTGCCAACGTACTGTTGCAAGCCCTCGACCAGCGCATCGAAGGCCACGCGGCAGCGCGGGCTGTGGCGCAGGTCTTCGTGCATCGTGACCCAGGTGTCGAGCTTCAGCGAGAGCGCGCGCGGCAGCAGGCGCACCAGCGCGGCATCGCGCTTGGCCAGGCCCACCTGGCACACGCCGATGCCCGCACCCGCGCGGATGAGGGCCAGCTGGGCGAGGTCGCTGTCGGTGCGCAGCGCAAAGGCGTCGCGCGTGAAGCCCGTGACCGACTTGAAGGACTTGATCGCCTCGCGCACGAAGGCCGAGGGCTGGTCGTAGCCGATGAGCGCGTGCGCCGCCAGGTCGTCGGGCGTGCGTGGCGTGCCGTGGCGCGCGAGGTAGCTCGTGTGGGCATGGAAGCCCAGCTCGATGTTCCCGATGCGGCGCGCCACCAGCTGCGCCTGCCGGGGCCGCACCATGCGCACGGCGATGTCGGCCTCGCGCCGCAGCAGGTCTTGTACGCGGTTGGTCGACACCAGCTCGACCTTCAGCGCCGGGTGCGCCTCGCGCAGCCGCGCCACCACGGGTGGCAGCACCTCCACCGCGACCACCTCGCTGACCGACACCCGCACCACGCCGCGCACGCCGTCGCCCTGGCTGCTGGCCGCGCGCTGCAGCGAGGCCGCGGTGCTTTCCATGGCCTCGGCGTGTGTGCGCAGCGCCAGCGCCACCTCGGAGGGCAGCAGGCCCACCTGCGAGCGGGTGAAGAGCACCACGCCGAGCGCTTCTTCGAGCGCCGCCACATGGCGCCCGACGGTGGGCTGCGTGATGCCGAGCGCGCGCGCCGCACCCGAGAGCGAACCCTCGCGCAGCACGCCGAGGAAGGAGCGGTACAGCTCCCAGCTGATGTTCCAGGTCATACGGAAATGTATGGATGATGGTGCATGTTCGGCAATTCCATTCGAACCCCGTCCTGCCCAGAATTCGTCCATCGATCACTGTTCAGGAGCATTTCATGGCACGCAACGACAACACGGTTCTGGTGCTCGGCGCCACGGGCGGCATCGGCGGCGAGGTGGTCCGCCAGCTGTGCGATGCGGGCTGGGAGGTGCGCGCCCTGAAGCGCGGCGCGGTCGAAGGAAAGCGCGAGGGCATCACCTGGCTGGCCGGCGACGCGATGGACGCGCAGGCCGTGCGGCGGGCCGCGAAGGGTTGCGCGGTCATCGTGCATGCCGTCAATCCGCCGGGCTACCGCGGCTGGTCGGAGCTGGTGCTGCCGATGCTCGACAGCACCCTCGCCGCCGCGAAGGCCGAGGGCGCGACCGTCGTGCTGCCCGGCACGGTCTACAACTTCGGCCCCGATGCCTTCCCGCTGCTGGCCGAAGATTCGCCGCAGCGTCCGCTCACCGCCAAGGGCGCGATCCGCGTCGAGATGGAACGGCGCCTCGAAGACGCCAGCCGCGAGGGCGCGCGCGTGCTGATCGTGCGCGCCGGCGACTTCTTCGGCCCGAAGGCGGGCAACAACTGGTTCTCGCAGGGGCTGGTGAAGGCGGGCCAGCCCGTCCGGGCCGTCAGCTGCCCCGGCGACCCCGGTGTCGGCCACCAGTGGTCGTACCTGCCGGACGTGGCCCGCACCATGGTCGAGCTGCTGGCGCGGCGCGACCGGCTCGCGCCCTTCGCGCGCTTCCACATGGCCGGCCATTGGGACGCCGACGGCACGCGCATGAGCGACGCGATCCGCAAGGTGGTGGCCCGGCGCACCGGCGCCCAGGTGCGCGTGTCGGCCTTTCCCTGGTGGCTGCTGGCGCTGGCCTCGCCCTTCGTCGTCACTTTTCGCGAACTGCGCGAGATGCGCTACCTGTGGCGCACGCCCGTGGGCATGGACAACGCGAAGCTGGTGGCCTTCCTGGGCCGCGAGCCGCACACGCCGCTCGAAGAAGCCGTGGAGGCCGCGCTCGACGGCATGGGCTGCCTGCCCGGGGCGCCGGTGGCTGTGCCGGCCTGACCGCAGGTCAGAACACCGACAGCCCGGTGCGCGCCACGAACAGCTCCAGCGCCTTCATGCCCAGCAGCGAGTTGCCGGTGGCATCGAGCGCCGGCGACCACACGCACAGCGTGAGCTGGTCGGGCACCACCGCGACGATGCCGCCGCCCACGCCGCTCTTGCAGGGCAGGCCGATCGAAAAGGCCACGTCGCCGGCCGCGTCGTAGGTGCCGCAGGTGAGCATGAGCGAGTTGATGCGGCGCGTCTGCCGCTCGCCCGTGACTTCGGGTTCGCCGGGGATCGGGTGCGCGCCGTCGCGGCACAGGAAGGCGGCGGCGCGCGCGAGCTGGCGGCAGCTCATGCGCAGCGCGCACTGGTGGAAGTAGGTGTCGAGCACCTCGGCCACGTCGTTGTCGATCTTGCCGAAGCTCTTCATGAAGTTGGCCAGCGCGACGTTGCGAAAGCCCGTGTCGGCCTCCGACTGCGCCACCTCGCCGTCGAAGTCGATGCGCTCGCCGCACAGGCTGGCCATGAGCGCGAGGATGTCGGCCTTGGCGCTGCCGCCCTTGGCCTTCGCCTGGCTCACGAGCCGGTCGGCCACCGCGATGGCGCCGGCATTGATGAAGGGGTTGCGCGGCTTGCCCTGCTCGTTCTCCAGCTGCACCAGCGAGTTGAAGGGGTTGCCCGAGGGCTCGCGCCCGATGCGCTCCCACAGCGCGTCGCCCATGCGCTGCATGGCGAGCGTGAGCGTGAAGAGCTTGGACACGCTTTGAATGGAGAAGGGCGTCTCGAAGTCGCCCGCGCCGGCTTCCTCGCCGTCGCAGGTGCGCAGCGCGATGCCGAACTGCCGCGCATCGACGCGCGCCAGCGCCGGGATGTAGCTGGCCACGGTGCCGCCCTGGCCGAGCTGCAGGCGCAGGGTGGCGACGATCTCGTCGAGAACGGGCTGGAATCGGTGGAGTTTCTTGCTCATGCCGGGCGTTGTACCGCAGGCCGCCGGTTCACCAGCACGATGCCCAGCGCCACGCCGATCAGCGCCACCACCAGCTGCAGCGTGAGCGGCTCCTTCAGCAGCGCCACGCCGAAGATCAGCGCGAACAGCGGCGTGAGAAAGGTGAAGGACGACATCTGCGTCGCCGGGTAGTGCCGCAGCAGCCACATCCAGGTGAGGTAGCTGGCGAAGGCGCCCACCACCGTCTGCAGGCCGATGGAGGTCCAGGCCCAGGCGGAGTACGAGAAGCCCCAGGTTTCGCCCAGCGCGAGCGACAGCAGGGGGCAGACGGCGGCGGTCACGGCCACTTGGTAGAAGAGCGTTTTCTCGGCGCTGGCCGTGGCCAGGCGCGTGGTGCGCAGCGTGAGCGTGGTCAGGCCCCAGAGCATGCCGGCCGCCAGCGCCATGCCGTCGCCGATGAGCTGCGACGAGCTCATGTGGCCGAAGCCTTCGCTGAAGGCCAGCACCACGCCCGCGAAGGCGATGAACAGGCCCAGCCACTGGAAGCCGCGCAGCCGCTCGGCCGGCACCCAGCGCGGCAGCAGCAGCGAGACCCAGAACGGGGCCGTGTAGAGGAACACCGTGAGCCGCGAGGCGCTGGTGTGCTGCAGGCCCAGGTAGATGCCGGCGAACTCGCCCGCGAACAGCAGGCCGGCCAGCAGTCCGGGCCACAGCGTGCCGTCACGCTCGAACAGCGGCACGCGCCGCACCGCGCACCACAGCCACAGCAGCGCCACCGCGCCGACCATGCGCACCGTGGCCTGCCACAGCGGCGGCACCTCGGTCACGGTGGTCTTGATGAGGATCTGCTGCAGGCCCCAGAACGCGCAGCAGACGATGAGCAGGCCGATGGCCAGGGAGTCGAGGTGGGTCTTGCGCTGGATCATTCGCGGTCAATCGGTGGCGGCACGGGCCGCGGAATTCATCCGATGATCGTATCGCGCCGGCGAAGAACCCGTGCGGCGCCGCTCAGTGCCCGGCCAGCGGGTAGGGCGGCTTGCCGCGCGTGCCCACCATCAGGTCGGGCACCACGGTCTCGACCTCGGCCACGGTGCGCGCCGCGCGTTCGAGCCTGCGGGCCAGCGCCGTGTCGGGCACGCAGCCCTGCAGGTAGACCCAGCGGCGCTGCACCGTGACCCACACGCTGCTGCGGCGCACGCCCGGCACCGCGAGCAGCGCGGCGCGCACCTTGGGCGCGAGCGGCTTGTCGTAGCGGTAGGCGTTGCTGTCGGTGCATTGGCCGGCGAGCCAGCAGCTGGTGCCGCGCTCCAGCCGCGAGTGGGTCTGCGCACGGCGTTCCTCGGCGGTGTAGTAGGGGCCTTGCGGCATGGGGCAGGCCGGCAGGCCCGCGGCGACCTGGAAGAAGGGGTCGTCGAACCAGTTCTGCCGCAGCGGCGATGGCTCAGTGGTGCCCTGCGCCGTGGCGATCCGCGCGGCGAGCAGCAGGACGGCCAGCAGCGCGGGGTGCTTCACAACGGGTGTTCGGTGTAGAAGCGCCCGCCGTGGAACAGCAGCGGCGAGGCGTCGGGGTCGTGCGTGCAGCGCTCCACCTCGCCCACGAAGATCACGTGGTCGCCTTCGTCGTAGCGGCTGCGGTTGAAGCACTCGAAGCTCGCCGCCGCGCCCTGCAGCACCGGCGCGCCGCCCAGGCCTTCGGTGTAGGCCACGTCGGCCCAGCGGTCGATGTTCTTGGTGGCGAAGCGCTCCGCCAGCGTCTTCTGGTTGGCGGCCAGGATGTTGACCGCGTAGTGCGAGCCGGCGCGCAGCGCCGACATCGACGCCGCCGCGCGCGCCAGGCTCCACAGCACCAGCGGCGGCGCCAGCGACACCGAGTTGAACGAGTTGGCGGTGAGGCCGACCAGGCTGCCGTCGGCCGCGCGTGCGGTGACGATGGTCACGCCGGTGGCGAACATGCCGAGTGCCTTGCGGAATTCGCCGGGCGAGAAGGTGGGGGGCTGGGCCCGGCGGGAAGTGGTCACGGGAGAACGGACGGCAAGGCGGTGAGCGGCGGAGAAGGGGCCATTTTGGCTCAGGCTCTGGCGGGCTGCTGAACCGGCCCGAGCAACTCGGTCACCAGCCGGGTATAGACCGTGGCGGCGGCCGAGGGCGTGCGGCCTGCCAGCGTCACCAGGCTGTAGTGGGTGCGCATGCGCGACAGGCCCGCCACGGCCAGCGGCGCGAGCGCGGCGGTCTCGGGCGCGAGGCCGGGCGCGTGGGGCGCGAGGATCACCGCGTGGGCCGTGAGCGCGAGGTGCCGCAGCGTGTCGGCGTCGTCGCAGGTCACGTTGAACACGCCGCGGTCGGTGCGGCGGATCTGCCGGTCGAAATGCGCGGCCACCTCGGCCGGCAGGTTGGGGCCGGCCACCGGGTAGTCCATGAGCTGCTCGAGCGTGACAGGCGCCGGCTGCCTGAGCAGCGGGTGCCGGGGCCGCACGAAGAAGGACACCGGCACGTTGGGCAGCCGCGCCAGCTTCAGGCCAGGCTGCTTCTTCAGGTCGCGGGTGTCGGCGATGAACAGGTCGATCTGGCGCCGGTGCAGGCGCTCGCTGAGGGTGGGGGTGTCGGCCACTTCCATGCGCATCAGCAGCTGCGGGTGGCGCTGCGTCATGAGCGAGAGCGCCGCGCGCCCGAGCAGCCCGGCCGCGAACGGGCCCAGGCCCACGTTGAGGCTGCCGAGCGTGAGGCCTTCGAGCTGCTGCACCTCGCGCTGGATCTGCCGCGCGTCGGCGACCAGCTCGCGGGCCCGCGCCAGCACCAGCTCGCCGGCCTGCGTGAAGCGCACGGTGCCGTAGGCGCGGTCGATGAGGCGAGCCTTCAGCGCCTGCTCCAGCGCGTCGATGCTGCGCGAGAGCGCGGGCTGCGACAGGTGCACGGCCTGCGCGGCACGCCCGAAGCTGCCTTGCTCGGCGAGGGCGATCAGGTGCTGGAGGTGGCGCAGCTGCATTTTGCGTTTCGGTTCAAAAGCAAGCGCACATTTTGCATTTGCCAAGGGGTTGGGCGCTTCCGAAAATCGGCCGCTGCCTTCCCGTGCCCCCGTCGTCCGACAGACCCAACCCCGAGACATCGATGACCCGCATTGCTTCTGCCGCTTCTTTCGCGCCTACCCGTTTCTCCCTGGCCCTCGTCGCCTGGGCCTGCGCCTTCACCGCCACGGCGCAGCCGGTGGTCGCGCCCAAGGCGGCCGAGCCCGTCACGCTGAAGGCCAACGCCGACATGGCGAAGGCGCTGCCCTTTGCGAACAAGCAGGACTTCGAGGACGCGATGCGCGGCTTCATCGGCACCGTGCCCGACGCGCTGGTGACGGGCGCCGGCCCGCGCCCGGTCTGGAACATGAAGCCCTACGACTTCCTGAAGGCGAATGAGGCGGCCGACACGGTCAACCCGAGCCTGTGGCGGCAGGCGCAGCTCAATGCCATTCACGGCCTGTTCAAGGTGACCGACCGGGTCTACCAGGTGCGCGGCTTCGACCTGGCGAACGTCACCATCGTCGAAGGCGACACCTCGCTGATCGTGATCGACCCGCTGCTGGCCGCCGAGACCGCGCGCGCCGCGCTCGAGCTGTACTACCAGCATCGCCCGAAGAAGCCGGTCGGCACGGTGATCTACACGCACGGCCACGCCGACCATTTCGGCGGCGTGAAGGGCGTGGTCAGCGAGGCCGACGTGGCCGCGGGCAAGGTGCAGGTGATCGCGCCCTCGGGTTTCATGGAGTCGGCGGTGGCCGAGAACATCCTGGCGGGCAATGCGATGAACCGCCGCTCGCAGTACCAGTTCGGCACGCTGCTGCCGCCGGGCGCGCGCGGGCAGGTCGACACGGGCCTGGGCAAGGCGCTGGCGCGCGGCAGCGTGACGCTGATCGCGCCCACCTCGACCATCGAGAAGACCACCGAGGAGCGCACCATCGACGGCGTGCAGATCGTGTTCCAGCTGGTGCCGGGCTCCGAGGCGCCGTCCGAGATGCTCATGTACATGCCGCAGTTCCGCGTGCTCAACATGGCCGAGGACGTGACGCACAACATGCACAACCTGTACACGATCCGCGGCGCCGAGGTGCGTGACGGCAACCTGTGGGCCAAATACATCGACGAGGCGCGCGTGGCCTTCGGCGACAAGACCGACGTGCTCATCGCGCAGCACCACTGGCCCACCACGGGGCGCGAACGCATCGTCGACCTGCTGAAGAAGCAGCGCGACATGTACAAGTTCATCAACGACCAGTCGCTGCGCCTGCTGAACCACGGCTACACGGCGTCCGAGATCGCCGAGACGCTGCGCATGCCCGCGAGCCTGGAGCAGGAGTGGTCCACGCGCGGCTACTACGGCACGCTGCGCCACAACGCGAAGGCGGTCTACCAGAAGTATCTGGGCTGGTACGACGCCAACCCGGCCAACCTGAACCCGCTGCCGCCGGTGGCGCAGGCGAAGAAGACGGTCGAGTACATGGGCGGCGCCGACGCGGTGGTGGCGCGCGCCCGCGAAGACTTCAAGAAGGGCGAGTACCGCTGGGTGGCCAGCGCGATGAGCCAGGTGGTGTACGCCGACCCGGCGAACCGCGCGGCACGCGAACTCGGCGCCGATGCGCTCGAACAGCTGGGCTACCAGTCGGAGGCGGGCACCTGGCGCAGCGCCTACCTGGTGGGCGCGATGGAACTGCGCAACGGCGTGCCGAAGATCCCGGGCGGCAGCAGCGCGAACGGCGACACGCTCAAGGCGGTGAGCAACGAACTCTTCTTCGACTTCCTCGGCGTGCGGCTCGATGCGGCCAAGGCCGAGGGCAAGACGATGGTGGTCAACTGGAACTTCACCGATTCGAACCAGAAGTTCGTGCTGACGCTGGAGAACTCGGCGCTCACGCACGTGAAGAACCAGCAGGCGGCGGGTGCGGATGCCACGGTCACATTGAGCCGGGCAACGCTCGACGCGATCACCCTGAAGCAGACGACCTTTCCGGAGGCCGTGCAGTCGGGGCTCGTGAAGATCGACGGCAACCGGGCGAAGCTGGGCGAGCTGTTCGGGATGCTCGACAACTTCGACCTGATGTTCCCGGTGGTCGAGCCCCGCAAGTAGGCGGGCTCAGCCGAAGAACCAGTAGCAGACCGCGATCGCAGCCACCACCCCTGCCAGCTCCGCCAGCAAGGCACAGGCCACGGTGTGCCGGGCGCGCTGGATGCCCACGGCGCCGAAGTACACCGCCAGCACGTAGAACGTGGTCTCGGTGCTGCCCTGGATGGTGGCGGCCACCAGCGCGGGGAAGCTGTCGACGCCCTGGGTCTTCATGGTCTCGATGAGCATGGCGCGGGCCGCGCTGCCCGAGAAGGGCTTGACGAGCGCCGTGGGCATGGCGTCGACAAAGCGCGCGTCCCAGCCGCCCGCCTGCACCAGCCAGCGCAGGCCGTCGAGCGCGAAGTCGAGCGCGCCCGAGGCGCGCAGCACGCCCACCGCGCACAGCATCGCGACGAGGTAGGGCAGCAGGTGCTTCGCGATGTCGAAGCCTTCCTTCGCGCCTTCGACAAAAGCCTCGTAGACCTTGACGCGCCGGATCGCGCCGGCCGCCAGGAACACGATGATCACGCCGAACAGCGTGAGGTTGCCCAGCAGCGACGACAGCGAGGCGATGGCCGCCGCCGACAGCGTGCCCAGGAGCGCCATGAAGCCGCCCAGCAGCAGCGCGCCCGGCACCAGGTAGGCCAGCACCACCGGGTCCCACAGCCGCAGGCGCTGCACCACCGCCACCGACAGCAGGCCCACCAGCGTCGAGGCGCTGGTGGCCAGCAGGATCGGCAGGAACACCAGCGTCGGGTCGCTGGCGCCCTGCTGCGCCCGGTACATGAAGATGGTGACGGGAAGCAAGGTCAGTGACGAGGCGTTGAGCACCAGGAACAGGATCTGCGCGTTGGTGGCCGTCACGGGGTCGGGGTTCAGGCGCTGCAGCTCGCGCATGGCCTTCAGGCCGATCGGCGTGGCGGCGTTGTCCAGCCCCAGCGCGTTGGCCGCGAAGTTCATCGTGATGAGCCCGAGCGCCGGATGCCCCGCCGGCACGCCCGGCATCAGCCGTCGGAACAGCGGCCCGAGCAGGCGCGCCAGCCAGCCGACGAGGCCGGCGGTTTCCGCGATGCGCAGGAAGCCCAGCCACAGCGTGAGCGTGCCGAACAGCAGCACCATCACCTCGACGGCCAGCCGCGCCATCGCGAACAGGCTTTCGACCAGCGCCGCGAACACGGTCGGGTCGCCGCCGACGAGCCACCGTCCCAGCGCTGCGAGCGCCGCCATCCCGAAGAACCCCAGCCACAACCCATTGAGCACGCGTTTTTTCCTTCTTTTCGTTGGCTGCCGTGTGTGCCGTTGATCATAGGGCGGCATGCCGCCCCGGCCGGGCTCTGCGGCGCTACAGTGCGACCCATGGCCGCCGCCCTGTTCCGCCTTCGTCGCTTTGTCGCCCTGGTGTCGAGCGGGCTGGCCATTGCCTGGCTCGCGGGCTGCGCCAGCCTGCCGCCGCCGCAGCCGCACCCGGTGCTCACGAACGCGATCACCGACGTGGCCGACACCGACCTGGGCCGGCTGGCCGCCCAGGACGCGCCGCAGGGCGGGGCGGCGGGGCTGTCGGGTTTCCGGCTGCTGCCCGAGGCGGCGTTCGCGTTCGATGCGCGCATCTCGCTGGCGCGGCATGCGCAGAAGTCGCTCGACGTGCAGTACTACCTGATCAGCAACGACGACGTCGGTCTGCTGTTCCTCAAGGAGCTGCGCGAGGCCGCCGCGCGCGGCGTGCGCGTGCGGCTGCTGGTGGACGACCTGTACACGGCGGGCGAGGACGAGGTGTTCAGCAGCCTCTCGGCCTTCCCGAACATCGAGGTGCGGCTGTTCAACCCGCTGCCCTCGCGCGCCGGTTCGCTGCCCGCGCGGCTGCTGTTCTCGCTGGGCGACTTCGGGCGCATCAACCACCGCATGCACAACAAGCTGCTGGTGGCTGACAACAGCTTTGCGGTCTCGGGCGGGCGCAACATCGCCAACGAGTACTTCATGCGCAGCACGGCGGCGAACTTCATCGACATGGACGTGCTGTCCAGCGGGCCGATCGTGCGCCGCATGTCCGAGGGCTTCGACCGCTACTGGAACAGCGAGCACGCCTGGCCCATCGAGCGCATCGCGCCGCGGCGCGTGCCGGTGGAAGAAGCTCAGCGGCGCTTCGACACCCTGGCGCGCGCGGCCGTGCCCGACGTGCCCATGCGCCAGCGCGACATCCTGAACAAGTCGCCGCTCGGCGAGCAGCTCACCACCGGCCGCATCGACCGCTACTGGGCCCCGGCCACGCTGTTCGTGGACGACCCCGACAAGATCACGCGCAAGGCCGAGGCGGCCTACGGCGGCAGCGTGACCGAGGGCGCGCTCGGCGTGATCCAGGCGGCGAAGCACGAGGTCAAGATCGGCTCGCCGTACTTCATTCCGGGCGCGCGGGGCATGGCGATGATGAAGGCGACCATCGAGCGCGGCGGCCGCATCACGGTGGTCACCAATTCGCTGGGCGCCACCGACGAGCCGCTGGCCTATGCGGGCTACGAGCGCTACCGCGCCGACATGCTGAAGATCGGCGTCACCATCTACGAGATTGCGCCCACGCTCACCGGGCGTTCGGGGCGCTTCGGCGACTTCGGCAAGTCGATCAGCCGGCTGCACGCCAAGCTGGCCATCGTGGACGACGAGCGCTTCTTCGTCGGTTCGATGAACCTCGACCACCGCTCGGCCGCCGTCAACACCGAGATGGGGCTGGTGATCGACAGCCCGCGGCTGGTGCAGGACTACGACAAGCTCATGAACGGCGAGCGCGTCAACCTGGGCTACCGGCTGCGGCTCGCGCCGGGCGGGCGGCGCGTGCAGTGGCTGGAATACGACGATGCCGGCGGCGACATCGTGCACGAGGACGAACCGGGCGAATTCCTCTGGCTGCGCTTCAAGAACTGGCTGCTTTTACCCATCGTGGGCGAGGAGCTGCTCTAGGGTTTGTCATGACCGATCCAGTGAGGTGCGTTACATTTCTGTTTGAAATGTGAACTTTTGTCACCGACTATTGGAGGCTTTGATCATGACCGTCCCCGTGCCGCGCGAGTCGACCGCGCCGCTTTCCACCAGCCGCCGCCGCGCCCTTTCCGGGCTGGCCGCCACGACGGCCGCCGCGGCCGGCGTCGGGCTGGGATTTCCGGCGTTCGCGCAGAACCGTGCGATCCGCATCGGGACGACCTTCGACAACAGCAGCGTCGAAAAGGCCAACGGCCAGGGGCTGTACCAAGGCTCCACCGCATTCTTCAACGCGCTGAACAAGGCCGGCGGCATCCACGGCAGCAAGGTCGAGCTCGTGATGGCCGACGACACCTTCAAGCCCGAGGTGGCCAAGGCCAACGCGCTGGCCTTCGAAAAAGACAGCTCGGTGCTCGCGCTGGTGCACCCGCTGGGCACGCGCCAGACCGCCGAGGTGATGGACGCGGTGCCCGGCATGGCCGTGGTCGGCCCGATCACCGGCACCATCGCGCTGCGCAAGAAGACCTCGCCCAACACCTTCTGGGTGCGCGCCAACTACGACCAGGAGGTCGACAAGCTGGTGAGCACGGCCGCCGTGCTGGGCCAGACCCGCATCGGCCTGGTGCATTCGAACGACCCGCTGGGCCAGTCGGTGCTGGCGGCGTTCAAGAACGCGCTGGCCAAGGCCAAGCTGGAGCCGGCGGTGATCGCCACCACGCCCAACACCACGAGCATGGAAGTGGGCCCGGCCGCCGAGGCCATCGCCAAGGCCAAGCCGCAGGTGGTGGTGGTCGGCCTGGCCGGCACGGCGCCGGTGTTTTTGAAGGCGCTGCGCGGCGCGGGCAACAGCAGCTCGGCCTACGGCCTGTCGATCACGGCCAGCGCGCTGTCGGCCATGGGCGACCTGGCACGCGGCCTGGGCTTCGTGATCGTGGTGCCGTCGCCGTACTCGACCAAGTTCGAGATCGTGCGCCGCTACCAGGCCGACATGGTGGCCAACGGCACCAAGGATTTTTCGCTCACCAGCCTGGAGGGCTACATGAACGCCGCCGTGCTGGCCGAGGGCCTGCGCCGCGCCGGCCCCGCGCCGACGCGCGCCGCCGTGCTCGGCGGCATGGCGAGCATCGAGAACTTCGACCTGGGTGGCGTGAAGATCAATTACGGCCGCTCCAACCGCGAAGGCGGCCAGTTCGTGGACGTGGCCGTGATCGGCAGCCGCGGGCAGATGCTGAGCTGATGCGGTCGAGGCGTACCGCGCGCTGCGGCGCGCGGTAGCGCCTGCCGGTACGCCGGCACACGCATGGCCCTGTCGCGGGCCGGCGTGCTTACAGTGCGGCCATGACCCTCGAACTCATCCTGGGCCTCGGCCTGCTGGCCCTGGTGCTGCTGGACCTGGCCCTGTTCTTCCTCGTGCGCTGGGCCGTGCTGCGCGAGCATCTCGGCCCGCTGGTGGCCAGCCTCGTCTACGGCCTGTGCCTGGCCGTGCTGCCGTACTTCGTGTGGTGGGGCCTGGGCACCCACGTGCTGTTCGGCAAGGACACGACCTTCCTGGCGCCCGTGGTGGACGTCGGCCTGGCCTTCATCCTCTACACCTGCGTGTGGCTGTCGTGGGGCGTGAGCCTGATCGCCGGGGGGCTGGCGTCGTGGCGTTTCTTCGTGCGGGCCCGGCGGATCGGCCTGGCCTGACGGCTCAGCCGGCCGGCGCCTCGGCGATGCCGACGCCCAGCAGGCCTTCGAGCAAGTCCTTGTCGGCCGCCAGCGCCGCGCTCGGGCCGGCATGCACGACGGTGCCGCGCTCCAGCACGATCGCCTGGTGCGTCATGTCCAGGGCCAGCACCGGGTGCTGCTCCACCACGATCGAGGCCAGGCCTTCGGATTCGCACAGGCGCCGGATCGCCGCCGCCAGCTCTTCCACGATGATCGGCGCGAGGCCTTCCATGGGCTCGTCGAGCAGCAGCAGCTTCGGGTTGGTCATGAGCGCGCGGCCGATGGCCAGCATCTGCTGCTCGCCGCCCGAGAGCTGGTTGCCGTAGTTGCCGCGCCGCTCGCGCAGGCGCGGAAAGAATTCGTACACGCGCTGCAAGGTCCAGCTGCCGGGGCGGGCGATCACCGTGAGGTTTTCTTCCACCGTGAGCGAGGGGAACACCTCGCGCTCCTGCGGCACCCAGCCCAGCCCCGCACGCACGCGCTGGTGCGCGGGCCAGCGCGTGATGTCGGCGCCCTGCCAGCGGATCGCGCCCTGCATCACGCGGGTGTTGCCCATCAGCGTTTCGAGCAGCGTGGTCTTGCCCACGCCGTTGCGCCCGAGGATGGCCAGGCTTTCGCCGGGCCGCAGCGAGAAGTCGAGGCGGTCGAGGACCACGGCGTTGCCGTAGCCGGCGGTGACGCGGTCGAAGGCGAGTGCGGCGGTTTCAGCCATGGTGGTGCGAGCTTCCCAGGTAGACCTCGCGCACGCGCGGGTCGGCGCCGATCTCGGCGGGCGTGCCTTCGGTCAGGATGCGTCCGCCCACCAGCACCGAGATGCGGCGCGCAAAGCGGAACACGAGCTTCATGTCGTGCTCGATGAAGAGCACGCTGATGTCGGCCGGCAGCGCCGCGATGGCTTCGAAGAGTTCGCCGCTCTCGTCCTCCGGCACGCCGGCGGCGGGCTCGTCGAGCAGCAGGATGCGGGGCTTGGCGGCGAGCGCCAGCGCGATCTCGAGCAGCCGCTGCTTGCCGTAGGCCAGCTCGGCCACGGGCACGTCGGCCAGGGTGTCGAGCTTCAGCGTGGCCAGCAGCGCATGCGCTTCGTCGAACACGGCGGTGCAGCCCTTGAGCGGCCGCCACCAGGTGGCGCCCAGCCCTTCGCGCTCGCTGATCGCGAGCACCACCGACAGCAGCGGCGTGAGGCTGGGGAACAGCGTGTTGATCTGGAAGGTGCGCGCCAGCCCCATGCGGGCGCGCTTGTCGCCGGGCAGGCGCGTGATGTCGCGCGCGCCCAGGTGGATCTGGCCGCTGGTGGGCTTGAACACGCCCGTGAGCAGGTTGATGAGCGTGGTCTTGCCGGCGCCGTTGGGGCCGATCAGCGCCTGCCGCGCACCGGGCTCGAGCGACAGGTTGACGTCGCTCACAGCCTGGAAGGCGCCGAAGCGGATGCCCAGGTTCTGCGTGCGCAGCGCGTGCGTGGTGGTGGTGGTGGTGGTCGAGCTCATCGCGTCTTCCCCGTGCGCACCACGCGCGAGAGCGCGCCCATGATCCCGCCGCGCCCGAGCATGACGGCCGCGATCAGGAAGATGCCGAGCCAGAACATCCAGTACTGCGGGTTCATGTCGGCGAACCAGTCGTGCACCAGCATGTAGACGATGGCGCCGATGAGGCCGCCGTACAGCCGCCCGGTGCCGCCGAGCACGAGGATGATCAGGACTTCGGCCGAGCGGTTGAAGCTGATCGATTCGATGCCGACGAACTGCGTGGTCTGCGCCAGCAGCGCGCCCGCCACGCCGGCCACGGCGGCCGACATCGCGTAGGCCATGCGCAGGCGCGCTTCCACCGGCGAGCCGATGGCCGTCATGCGCTTGCGGCTGTCGTGGATGCCGCGCAGCGCCAGGCCGAAGGGCGAGCGCAGCACCAGCCGCACCAGCAGGAACATCGCGAGCACCACGCCGAAGGCATAGCCGAACGCGGTCTTGCCGTAGAGGTCGAAGTCGAACAGGCCCAGCACCGGCGCGATGACCACGCCCTGCAGGCCGTCGGTACCGCCCGTGATGCCCGAGAGCCGGTTGGCCAGCTCGAACAGCAGCACGCACACGCCGATGGTGATCATCAGCCGCGTGAGGTCCGCGCCGCGCACCACGAGGTAGCTCAGCACGTAGCCCAGCAGGCCGCACACGGCGAGCGCGAACGCCAGGCCGGTGAAGGGCTCGCTCCAGCCGTACTTGGCGAGCAGGCCGGCCGCATAGGCGCCCGCGCCGAAGAAGGCGGCGTGGCCCACGGTGAGGATGCCTGCGTAGCCCAGCGCCATGTCCAGCGACACGGCGAAGAGCCCGAAGATCATGATCTGGCTCATCAGCGTGAGCTTGTCGGGCAAGAGGAAGAAGCTCGACGCGAGCGCGAGCCAGAAGGCGATTTCGGCCACGCGCAGCTGTGCGGGGGACAGGCTCAGCGGCTTCATGCGAGCCCCTTCTTGGCGACGATGCCGTTCGGGCGCACCAGCAGCATGACGATCATGAACACGTAGATGAGAAAGGCGCCCGTTTCAGGCAGGTAGTACTTGCCCGCCACGTCGACGATGCCGACCAGCAGCGCCGCAATGAACGGCCCGGTGACGGTGCCCGCACCGCCCACGCACACCACCATCAGGAAGTAGACGAGGTACTTGAGCGGGAACGACGGCTCCAGCCCCAGCATGCCCAGGCTCAGCGCGCCGCCCAGGCCCGCCAGGCCGCAGCCCAGAGAGAAGGTCAGAAAGAACAGGCGCTGCACGTGGATGCCCGTGCCGCCCGCCACGCGCTGGTTGTCGACCGCGGCGCGCACCATCGCGCCGTAGCGCGTCTTGCCCAGGCCCAGCAGCAGCGCGACCAGCACGGCCACGCCGCAGCCGATGAGGAACAGGCGATAGCGGCCCACTTCGAGGCCGAGCAACGACACCTGGCCTTCGAGCGCCTTTGGCAGCGTGAAGGGCTGCATCGTCGGGCCGAAGAAGTAGGTGAAGGCGGCGATCGAGACGAACACCACGCCGATCGACAGCAGCACCTGGTCCAGCGGGTGCGCGCGGTACAGCCGCCGGTAGAACACGAACTCCAGCACCGCGCCCACCACCGCCGCCGCCACGAAGGCCGCCGCCAGCGAGAGCCCGAAGCCCAGGCCCCACTGGTTCATGAGCACGCTGGCCGCGTAGCCGCCCACCATCGCGAAACTGCCGTGCGCGAGGTTGACGAAATTCATGAGTCCCATCGTGATGGACAGGCCCACGCCGATGAGAAACAGGAGCATGCCGTAGGCCACCCCATCGAAGATCACGATACCCATGAATTTCCTGCTTGCTGCGTGCTGGCTGGCGTTGGCTTACTTGGGAGCGGCTTCCTTGGCCGGGTCCTTGACGCGCTCGAACTTGTCGAACTCCACGTTCACCAACTGGCCGTTGGCGCGCTCGGTCTTGCGGATGTAGACGGTCTGCACGATGTCGCGCGTGGCGGCATCGATCTCGATCGGGCCGCGCGGGCTCTCGAAGCTCAGGCCCTTGAGCGCGTCCATGAACTTGTCGCCGGCGGTGTCGCCCTTGGTCTTGGCCAGCGCCAGGTCGATGGCGGCCATGGTGTCGTAGGCGGTCACGGCGAAGTAGCTCGGGCGCAGCTTGGTGCCGTTGTCGGCGGCGAAGTCCTTCACGAACTTCTGGTTCTTCGGCGAGTTGTGCGCGAACGAGTAGTGGTGGCTGGTCACGAGGCCCAGCGCCACGTCGCCGGTGGCGTCCAGGTAGCTGTCGTCGGTGGCTTCGCCGGTGGCAAAGAGCTTGATGCCGGCCTGCTCCATGCCGCGCTCCTTCCACACCTTGAGGAAGGCCGGCGGCATCACGCCCGAGGGGAAGAAGAAGAACACGGCCTGGGGCTTGGCGTCCTTGATGCGCTGCACGTAGGCCGAGAAGTCGGGGTTGTTCATCGGCGTGCGCACCTCGCCCGAGACCTTGCCGCCGCCGGCGGTGAAGGCCTTCTTGAACGCGGTCTCGGCATCGACGCCCGAGGCGTAGTCGGCGACCACGGTGTAGGCGTCCTTCACGCCCTGCTTGAGCATGTAGCGCGCCATCGGGTCGGTGACCTGCTGCACAGTGAACGACAGGCGCGCCACGTAGGGCGAGCTGGTGGTGATGGCCGAGGAGGCGGCGTTCATCACCAGCGTGGGGATCTTGGCCTGCGTGGCGATGGCGCCCACGGCGTACGCGTTGGGGCTGAAGTCCAGGCCGGTGAGCACGTTCACCTTGTCGCGCACGATGAGCTCCTGCGCGATGCGCTTGGCGGCATCGGGCGCGGGACCGGCGGTGTCCTTCTTGATGATCTCGACGGTGCGACCGCCCACCTTGCCGCCGTGCTCCTTCAGGTACAGCGCGATGCCGGCGTCGAACTGGCGGCCGTAGTCGGCGTAGGGGCCGGAGTAGGTCGCGATGAGGCCGATGCGCAGCGGCTCCGTGGTCTGGGCTTGAGCGGCACCCGCCATGCCGAGGCCGGCGAGCAGCAGGGTCGAGAGGAGGGTTCGCTTGGTCATCGTCGTCGTCATGAAAAAACGCCTTTCAGTGGGAGTGGAATGCGCCGTACGGGCGCCGCTGGCTTGTAACCGGATGTTTGGCCGCGGGCGATGATGCCCGACGCGCTGGTCAGACCTGTGTATCGGGCACACGCACCGTGAGGCCATCGAGGGCGGCGCTTACGCTGAGCTGGCAACTCAGGCGCGAACCGGGCCGGCGCTCGGACGCGACGGCATCGAGCAGCGCGCTTTCCATGTCGTCGGGCGGCGGCAGCAGTTCGAGGAACGCGTCGTCGACGTAGACGTGGCAGGTCGCGCACGAGCAGCAGCCGCCGCACTCGGCGTCGATGCCGCGCACGTTGCCGCGGATGGCGGTCTCCATCACGCTGGCGCCGACCTTGGCGTCGACCTCGCGCGTGGTGCCGTCCTTGAGGATGTAGTGGATCGTGGGCATTGAAGGGTTCAGAACATGTCGAAGTACTCGCGGTGTTCCCACTCCGAGACTTCGAGGTTGAAGCGGGCGATCTCCGCTTCCTTGATGTGGCACAGGTAGTCGACGAAGGTCTTGCCCATCTGCGCGTTGAGCATCTCGTCTTTGCGCAGGCAGGCGAGGGCGTCGCCGAGCGACCGCGGCAGTTGTTCGGCCGGTGTTTCGTAGGGCGCGTCGGCCGAGGGGCCGGGGTCGGTCTGGTGGCGGATGCCGTCCAGGCCCGAGAACAGCTGCGACGCGAGGTACAGGTACGGGTTGGCCGTCGGCTCGCCCACGCGGTTCTCGACGCGCGAGGCGTTCTGGCCCGGGCCGCCGAGCACGCGCAGCATCGCGCCGCGGTTGTCGCGGGCCCAGATCGCGCGGTCGGGCGCGAGCGAGAAGGGGCGGTAGCGGCGGTAGCCGTTGATCGTCGGGCTGGCCAGTGCCGCCGCGCCGCAGGCGTGCGCCTTCAGGCCGCCGAGGTAGTGCATGCCGATCTCGCTGAGGTCGCGCCCGCCGGGCTCGGGCATGAAGGCGTTGACGCCGTCGCTCTTGCGGCGCAGCGACTGGTGCAGGTGCCAGCCGCTGGACATCACGTTCGGGATCTTCGGGCGGCACATGAAGGTGGCGTGCAGGCCGGCGCGCTGGCAGATCTGCTTGATGGCGCTGCGCAGCAGCACCATGGTGTCGGCGGGTGTGACGCCGGCCGTGGGGCCGAAGGTGAGCTCGAACTGGCTCGGGCCGAACTCGATCTCCAGCGAGCGCAGCGGCAGGCCGAGCGCCACGAGCTGCGAGCGCAGCAACTCCATGAGGCCGTCGACGCGGTCGTAGCGCAGCTCGGTGAGGTACTGGTGGCCGTGCGAGAGCAGCGACACGCGCGGCGGTTCGCCGGGCTGGCCCGAGTCGGGCAGGCCCATGCGCGCGTCTTCGAGCTTGAAGACGTGGAACTCGACCTCGAGGCCGGCGATGAAGTCCAGCCCGAGTTCGTCGAGCTGCGTCACCGCGCGCTGCAGGATCTGCCGCGTCGCGAAGGGGCAGGGCCGGCCGTCGGCCATGTAGGCGTCGCACAGGATCCAGCCGGTGCGCGGCGCCCAGGGCAGCACCTTGAAGGTGGCGGGGTCGGCCACGATGGTGAAGTCGGCGCCGCCCTGCAGGCCCTCGATGGCGAAGCCGCCGCCCTGCGTGAACACGGGGAACACGGTCTTGTGCGAGGTGTCCTTGGCCAGCAGGGTGGAGGTGAGGTTCACGCCCTCCCACAGGGCCGAGCGCGCCTCGCTCGCGACCAGGGTCTTGCCGCGCAGCAGGCCGTGCTGGTCGGGCCAGGCGAAGCGGACGGTGTCCACCTCGCCGCTGTCGATGCGGCGCACGAGTTCGCGCGCCTGCGCATGCTGGTCGGCCGACCAGAGACCGAAGCGGTCGACGAAGGTGTGGCTGTTCATGGCGCGTGCTCAGGCCGTGGCGGCCAGACGTGCGGACGCCCAGTCGGACTTCAGGCGGCGCGCGCGGTCGGCGTCCTGCCAGTAGGCCTCGGTGGCGGCTTCGTCGACCACCTTGCCGATGCCGTCGATCGACGGCGGGCCGGTCATGGCGCTGGCCTGCGCGGCGTCGATGAGCATCGGCGCGGTTTCGCCGGCCAGCGTGGCCTCGATGGCCTTCACCAGCACGCGGCGGTAGGCAATGATGCCCTTGTCGGTGCTGCCCAGGTGCTCGCGCGTGCGGTCCTGGATGGCGCCTTGCGACTCCACCGCCCACTGGTCGTGCACGTTGATGTCGTCGCCCATGCCGGTGTAGGTTTCGGTCAGCTGCTCTTCGATGCTGAAGCCGTAGTTGTTGCGCTTGTTCTTGCGCGAGGTGTAGTCGGGCAGCTCGTACAGCTTCAGGCGCTGGTCGCGCATCTGCTGCTTGTCGACCGGGCCCGTGAAGCTGGTGAACACGGCATACCAGTAGCAGTGCGTGTCGTCCACGGGCACGTGCCATTGCGAGATGGTCATCTCGGCGCTCATCGGGATCACGAAGGCCTGCGGGAACACCACGTTGGTCACGCGCACGTGGGTGGTGTCTTCGGAGAGCTTGCGCAGCGCCTTCAGGCGGAAGCCGTAGTCGGTGGGCTCCACGCTGATGTCGGGGCGGTCGTACTCGCGCAGCACCTTGGTGATGGGCATGTCGGAGTCGGCCGAGGCGCCGCGGAACTGCTTGCCGTAGCTCCCGGAGGTGTCTTCGTCCTCGAAGAAGCGGTGCAGGTACGAGGCGTGCGCGGGGTCGATGCCCACCTCGAGCGCCTGCAGCCAGTTGCACTCGAAGAGGCCCTTGAACGCGAAGGTGTGGCTGTCGGGCGCGACGAAGCAGTCGAAGTCGGGGAAGGCCGGGGGCTCGCCCTCGCCGATGTACGCGAAGACGATGCCGGCCTTCTCGACCACCGGGTAGGCCGACTGCTTGATGCGGCTGCACAGCTTGCTGGTGGCGGGCTCGGCCGGGGTCTCCAGGCAGTTGCCCTTGGCGTCGAACAGCCAGCCGTGGAAGGCGCAGCGGATGCCGCCGTTTTCCAGCCGGCCGAAGGCCAGGTCGGCGCCGCGGTGCGGGCAGTCGCGGTCGAGCATGCCGAGCTGGCCGCTCTCGTCGCGGAACAGCACGAAGTCCTGGCCCATGAGCTTCACGGGCTTGACCGGGCGCGGGCCCGCCAGTTCGTCGGCCAGGGCCACCGGCTGCCAGTAGCGGCGCAGCAGCTTGCCGGCGGGCGCGCCGGGTCCGACGCGGGTGATGAAATCGTTTTGCTCGGCGCTGATCATCGTGCGGGCTCCATCGAGAGGTCTTTGTCAGAAGGCCTGCAGGCATTGCATGCAGTTGTATGCATTGTCTTGGTGATTTTTGACAAAGGTCAAACTTTCATCGGCCGATTCGCCCTGTTTCGGGGCTTGAAGCGGCCACATATAGGGTTAACGCTGAGGTGGTTGTGTGTTTTTGACACACTTCTGTTTGCGGTGCATGCAACAACCGCGCCCGTTTGGCTATGCTGTGTGCAGTGGTGGGCGGGTCTCCTAGAATCCGCCCATTCATCCCTCTCCTTGTTGCCCTGGCGCCTCCCGATGGACTCCCAACAATCCCGCGTGCTCGTGCAACTGCGCGACCTGATCCTCAAGGGCGAATTCGTGCCTGGAGAGCGGCTGGCCGAGATCCCGCTGGCCGAGAAGCTCGGGGCCTCGCGCACGCCGGTGCGCCTGGCGCTGGCCAGCCTCGAGCACGAAGGGCTCATCGAGCAGTCGCCCAGCGGCGGCTACCAGATGCGCCGCTTCACCTCGCAGGAAGTGGCCGACGCCATCCGCGTGCGCGGCGTGATCGAGGGCTTTGCCGCCCGCCTGCTGGCGGAAGACGGCGTGTCGCGCCAGCTGCTGCGCGACCTGAAGGACTGCCTGGAAGACGGCGACCGCGCCGTCAACAAGCCCAGCATGGAGATCGACGACTACGCGGCGTACGTCGAGATGAACGACCGCTTCCACCGGCTGATCCTCGAAGGCTGCGGCAACCTTGCGCTCAAGCGCGTGATGGACATGCTCGGCGGCCAGCCCTTCGCCGCGCCCAGCGCGATGCTGCCCATGCAGTCGTCGATGGAGGAGGGCCAGCAATGGATGCGCCAGGCGCACCGCACGCACCACGCGATGGTGCAGGCCATCGAGCGCGGCCAGGGCTCGCGCGCGCAGGCGCTTGGCGAGGAGCACGTCGAGATCGCGCGCATGAACCTCGACTACGCGCTGGAGCGGCCTGAACTCGCGGCCGAACTCATGCCGGGCATCCGGCTCGTGGCCAAGGGGCGCACCGCCTGAGCGGCGCAACGGCCGGTCAGCGGATTTCGATCAGCAATTGGGGCTGGTAGCCCTCTTGTTCGCCGTTGCTGCGGTAGCCCAGCGGATTGGCGACCACGCGGCAACCGTCCTTCACATAGTCGAACGGGCAATGCAGGTGGCCGTGCAGCCACAGCTGTGCGTGCGGCAGCAGCTCGTCGAGCGAATTGCAGAAACCCGCGGTGCCGGGCGTGAGCCCGTAGCGCGGATCGGCGCTCGCCAGGCTGGGCGCGAAATGGGTGATGGCCACCGTCGTGCCGTCGTAAGGCTGGGCCAGCGCATCGCGCAACCAGGCTTGGCAGGTGAGTGCTTGCTCTCTCATTTCGACTGACATGAAGGGCTTGCCGTTGCGCGTGCCGGCCATCTTCTCGAGGTAGAAATCGGCCGCGCGCATCGCCTTGCCGCGCTTCTTGAGCGCCTCGGCGAGGCCGTCGCGGGGCTCGACCAGCGCGTCGAAATCGGCCCACAGCGTGGTGCCGATGAAGCGGATGCCCTCGATGACCAGCGTCTCGCGCTCCAGCCAGAGGATGCCGAGCTCGTCGCACAGCGACCGCAGGCGCGCATGCGTCGCGTCGAAATCGAGGTTGTCGTACTCGTGGTTGCCCGGCACGTAGACCACCGGCGTCGGCCAGCCCTTGCGCGGCGAGAAGCGGCCCAGCCCGAAATCGGTGTCCGTCAGGCGGGAGCCTTCCTGGTAGGAGCCGATGTCGCCCCCGAGCACGAGCAGGTCGGCGCCCGGGATGGGGTCGGCATGAAAGTTCGGGTGGGATTCCAGGTGGAGGTCGGAGAGCAGTTGCAGCTTCATCGTCGGGTCAGTCTAGGTGAATCGCACTATGCGTGAGATGCATAACCTGGGGCTTGCTTTACTAGGGATTACCCTTAATCTACATCCATCGTTAATCAACCCCGTCGCAGCCACAAGCCGCGCACCGTCATGTTCAGTCTTCTTGCCCAAGTGGCCCGTTTCTTCCGTTCGTCGCCGAGCCAGACCCCCGCCAGCCACGCCGCTGCGCTGATGGAAAGCGCCGACAGCCGTGCCGGTCGCGGTGCGCACCACGCGCAAGAACTGCGTGCGGCGGCTTCCGCCTGGCTCAGCGTCGTCAGGTAATTCGCTGACGCGCGCCGCCCCGTGCGGCGCACCCGGGATCCAAGGGCAGGTCACGCCTGTCCGTGGACCGAGCCCGCGAACGCCGCGGCCGCCGAGCGCAACAGCGCCGTACGCAGCCACTCGTGCGAATGCCCATGCTGGGCGCGCCGGTGCCAGATGGCATCCACATGCACCGGCGGCTGGTCGAAGGGCAGGTCCCGCACCACCAGTTGATTCTCGATGCCCGTCACGCTCACGAAGTGACGCGGCAGCACCGCCAGCAGGTCCGAATTTGCGACCACGCGCCCGGCGGTGAAGAACTGGTTCACCGTCACCGCGATCCGCCGCTCGCGCCCCATGGCGCCCAGCGTCTGGTCGATGAAGCCGTACGGCCGCCCCGAAAAACTCACCAGCAGGTGCCGCGCCGTGCAGTAGCTGTCGAGCGTCAGCGGTGCGCTGGCCAGCGGATGGCCGCGTCGCATCACGCAGACATATTGGCCCAGGTAGAGCCGCTGGGTTTCGAACGGCACCCCCACCCCTGATTGCCCGCGCGCCGCCAGGCTCGCGATCACGGCAGGAAAGTAGCCGATCGCCATGTCGACTTCTTCGTGCTCCAGCATGCGGCGCGGGTCGCGCGTGGTCAGCGGCAGCACGCGCAGCGAGATGGCCGGGGCTTCTTCTTCCGCAATCTTCACCAGGCCTGGCATGAGCTCGGCGGCCGTGGCGTCGGCCATGGCCAGCAGGAAGGTCGTGTCGGCGGTGCCGGCATCGAACTCGCCGGGCGCCAGTGTGTGCTGCAGCTGGCGCAAGGCGTCGCGCACCGTCGGCCAGAGGGCTTGCGCGCGCGGCGTGGGTTCCACGCCCGCACCGGAACGCCGCACCAGCTCGTCGCCCAGCAATTCGCGCAGGCGGCGCAGCGAGTTGCTTACGGCCGGCTGGGTGATCGCGAGGTTGCGGGCGGCGCGCGTGAGGTTGCGCTCTGCCATCACCTCGTCGAAGACGCGCAGCAGGTTGAGGTCGAATGTGCGGAAATTGACGTCCATCAGCGATATGAATGATAAACATCAGAAAGATAAAGTGGCGGAACACTGGGGTAATCCCTAATATTGGGTCATCGGCCTTGTTCGCCACCACTGATTACCACTTATCCCCAGGAGGGATGCATCATGACCAGCTTTGTCCACGTTGACCAACCCACCGAACATCCCGGCGTCCGTCGCGCCGAAATTCTCTTCGGCCAGATCCAGGCCGCCCGTGCCGGCGCCCATGGCGCCCGTCCGCTGATCGCCCTGTTCGTGCTGGCCCTCGCGGCCGCCGTGCTCGTGGTCGCCGACAAGATCGTCTCCAATTGGGACGAAGGCGCGCTGCTCGCCGCATGGACTGTGTTCTGCGTCGCCGCCATCGCCTTGTTCGCGCTCTTCGTCGGCTCGGTCCGCAAGAGCAGCCTGGCCACCCTGTGGCGCGAAGCTGCTGAGCGCCGTGCACAAGCGCGTGCAGACGCCCGCTTCCTGGCGACCGCCCAGAGCGACCCGCGCATCATGCAAGAGCTGCAAGCCGCAGTGTGGCGCCAGCAGTCGGACGACGTCGTGTCGGTTGAGGCCGTCGCCAAGGTCGACGCCTTGGCCCGCATGAACCGTCGTTCGCAAGAAGTGCGCATGCCCACGCTGTACGAAGCGATGCGCCGCATGAACAGCTCGCGCTATTACTAAGCAAGGCTGGGCCGGGCGCTGAGTGGCCGGCTGTAGTTGAGTTGGTTCAAAGGCCCGTCGGACGTATGTCCGACGGGCCTTTTTCATTGGGGGCGGAGCCGATGCAGGTTGGTGAATGTCTCTGCTGTCATAGAGGCGCTGCGGGAGTTGCTCAATGGCGCCCTAGTTGGGGGAGCGTACGCCTCTATATATATAGGGGCGAATGGAGTCGCTCCTGGGGAGCGCAGTGAGATCAAGCGGTGCCTGAAGACGCGGCAAGCTGTGGAGCGGTCTCACTGCAAGATTCTTTTCATCTCGTGTTGGCTTCGGCACCCAAAATGACATACACTGACAGGCTTGGCTGCTGAATACCTCTGGTGTTTGAAGCGACCGGTGCTCTCAGGAGTGTTGGTTGTGAGTGGTGAAGAAAGTCTTCGAAAGTTGACGCGGTTTGAGAAAACAGTGCATAATCGAAGG
>NZ_BCUS01000007.1 GCF_001591345.1 Variovorax boronicumulans NBRC 103145
GCGCACCGAGGTCGTGGCGAGACACCGCTGCCACGGCCGCCTGCGGTGCGTCGGGCACGCCGGCACGCGCGAGCGACTCGGCCATCAGCGCGGTGGCGCGCGTGCGCATCAGCGTGCCGAGCAGCGCGATGCCGATCAGCATGCCGCCCTGGCGCAGCGCGTTCATGGTGGCCGAGGCCATGCCCGAGCGCTGCGCGGGCACCGAGGCCATCACCGCCGTGCTCGTGGCCGGTACGGCCAGGCCCGCGCCCGCCCCCAACGCCACGAAGAGCAGCGCCAGCGGCAGGTACGGCGTGTCGGCCGAGAACAGCGTCAGCAGCAGCATCGCCACGCCGATCAGCCCGTAGCCCGCGACCATCAGCGTGTGCACCTCGAAGCGGCGCGCCAGCCGTCCGAACTGCGAGGCCACGAGGCCGGTCGCCACGAACTGCGGCACCAATCGCCAGCCGGTCTCGCTGGCCGACCAGCCCTGCACCTGCTGCAGGAACAGCGAGAAGAAGAACAGGCTGGCGTAGGTCGAGAAGCCCAGCACGAACGAGGCGAAGTTGGTGACCGAAAAGCGCGCGTCGCGGAACAGCGCGAGCGGCAGCAGCGGCCGTTCCACGCGCGCCTCCACGGCCAGGAACAGCGCCAGCCCGACACCCGCCGCGACGAGCGCGACCACCGCGTGGCGCGAGCCCCAGCCGTGTTCGCCCGCGGCTATGAGCCCGTAGGTCAGCGCGCCCAGCCAGAGCACGCTGAGCACCTGCCCGACCGGATCGAGCGCCGCATGCTCGGGGTGCGAGGACTCGCGCAGGCCCCACATCCCCAGCGCCACAGTCAGCACGCCGATCGGCAGGTTGATGAGGAAGATGCTCTGCCAGCCCGCGTGGTCCACCAGCAGGCCGCCGAGCATCGGCCCGAGGATCAGCGACAGCGCCGTGAACGACGACCAGCCGCCGATCACCCGCGCGCGGCTGGCCGGCTCGGGGAAGGCGTGCGCCAGCAGCGACAGCGCGGCCGGAATCATCAGCGCGCCGGCCACGCCCTGCACCGCACGGCCCGCGAGCAGCATCGGCAGGCCCGACGCCATCGCGCACATCGCCGAGCCCACGGTGAAGACCACCACGCCGGCCAGCCAGGCGCGTTTGCGGCCGTAGCGGTCGCCGATCGGGCCGGCCGACAGCATGAAGGCCGACAGGCACAGCGCATAGATGTCGATCACCCACTGCAGCCCGGCCAGGTCGGTGGCGAGCGCGCGCTGCAGCGTGGGCAGCGCGACGTTGACGATGCTCACGTCGAGCGTGGCGATGAAGCTGCCGAGGTAGACCGCCGCCACCAGGGCCAGGCGGCGGCGCGGGTCGGCAGCCGCCGACGGGGAATGGGAGTCCATCGACGCCTTCGGGTCAGGAAGAAAGAAGGCGTCGATACTGACTTCGAGTCAGTATTCTGTCAATCAAATGAGAATTACTGTTATTTGCAACGTGGAATTCAAACCGCCGTCACAGCTTCAATCCCCAGGTCGCCTTGGCGCCCAGCGCCAGCACCCCGCCCACCACCCAGAACACGCCGGCAATGCCGATCAGCGCGCCGAGCGAGCCGAACAGCATCGGCATCGCGACGCTCGATGCGTTGATGGTCATGAGCCGCAGCCCGAGTGCCTCGCCATGCCGCGCGTGCGGCGTGATCTGGTGCAGCATGCTCATCACCATCGGTTGCACCGCGCCGAGCGCGAAGCCCAGCACCACGGAGCAGATGCCCATGGTCCACGGTGAATTCAGCAGCGGGTAGATGGCGAACACGGCCGCAGTGACGACGGTCGAGCTCAGGATCACGCTGCGCTCCGACGCACGCGACGCGATCAGCGGCAGCACCACGCGAATGACCGCCGCGGCGATCGCGAAGGCGCCGAGGATGGAGCCGATCACCGAGGCGCTGATGCCCCGGTCGTGGCCCAGCACCGGCAGCACGAAGGCGTGCACGTCCCAGCTCGACGACTGCAGCCAGTTCACGAACAGCAGGCGGCGGAACATCGGCTCGCGCAGCAGGTCCCAGGCCCGCGTGGGCGCGGCGCCCGGCACCGGCGCCACCCGCGGCGGCTCGTGCGCGCCGCGTGCCAGCAACCAGCACAGCAGCGGCAAAAAGGCCATCACGGCGAAGCAGATGCGAAAGGCCAGCAGGTCGGCCGGCGCGCGGCCGGCGTGGTCGATCAGCATGCCGGCCAGGAAGGGCCCGACGAAGTTCGCCGCGGCGGGCGCGATGGCCAGCCAGCTGAACACGCGCTTGAGCTGCGTCGGGTCGGTGGCCGAGCGCCCCACGTGCCGCTGCAGCGCGATGACGGTCGCGCCGGTGGCGCCGCCGGTCAGCAGCGCGGCGATGCACATGACCGGAAACACCGGAAAAATCAGCGCCAGCCCCGCCCCGCCCGACGCCGCGATCACCGACAGCCACAGCGGCCGCTTGAGCCCGTGCCGGTCGGCGAAGCGCCCGGCCGGCAGCGCAAGAAACACCTGGGTCAGCGCGAACAGCGCGATCAGCAAGCCGACGGCCGCTGCGCTGTAGCCTTGCTGCAGCGCGAGCAGCGGTGTGGCGAGCCGCATGCCCGCCATCGTGGCGTGCAAACAGACCTGCGCCACGATGACGCGCAGCAGTTCAGAACCTTTCACGGGGTGTCGTCGGCCTCGCTGTCGGTGTCGGCCGTGGGCGGCAGCAGCGCCTGCGACTGCGCCTCGGGCAAGGCCTCGACCTTGCGCAGCGCCAGGCGCATCTGCTTGGCACGCGTGTCGGCCTTGTCGATGGTGTCGGAGGCCTTGGCCACCTGTTCCTTGATGCGCGCCACCCATTCGCCGTAGCGCTCGAACTCGGTCTTGACCGCGCCCAGCACCTTCCAGACCTCCGAGGCCTGGCGCTCCAGCGCGAGTGTGCGAAAGCCCATGTGCAGGCTGTTGAGCATGGCGAGCAAGGTGGTCGGGCCGGCCAGCGTCACGCGGTGCTGGCGCTGGATCGCGTCCATCAGGCCGGGGCGGCGCAGCACCTCGGCGTAGAGGCTTTCGACCGGCAGGAACAGGATCGCGAAGTCGGTGGTGTGCGGCGCCGCGAGGTAGTTCTCGGCGATCGACTTGGCCTCGACGCGGATGCGCGTCTCGAGCGCCTTGGCCGCGGCCTCGGCGCCGGCGGCATCGGCGCGCTCGTGGGCGTCGATGAGGCGTTCGTAGTCGTCGCGCGGAAACTTGGCGTCGATCGGCAGCCACACCGGCGCGCCGTCGTCGCCGCGCCCCGGAAAGCGGATCGCGAAGTCGACGCGCTGGCCGCTGCGCGGCTTGGTCTCGACCTGGCGCGCGTACTGCTCGGGCGTGAGCACCTGCTCGAGCAGCGCCTCGAGCTGCACCTCGCCGAACATGCCGCGCGTCTTCACGTTGGTCAGCACGCGCTGCAGGCTGCCCACGCCGACGGCCAGCGTCTGCATCTCGCCCAGGCCCTTGTGCACCTGCTCGAGCCGGTCGGCCACCTGCTTGAAGCTTTCGCCCAGGCGCGCCTCGAGCGTGCTCTGCAGTTTCTCGTCGACGGTCTTGCGCATCTCGTCGAGCTTGGCGGTGTTGCTCTGCTGCAGCTGGGCGAGCTGGGTTTCCATGGTCGTGCGCACCTCGGAAAGGCGGCGCGCGTTCGATTCGCTCAGCCCCTGCAGCTGGGTGTTCAGCGTGTCGGCCAGGGTCTTCTGCAGCGAGGCGAGCTGCAGCGCGAAGGCGTCGAGCTGCGCGTTCTGCGTGCGCGTGGCCTCGGCGCCCTGCTGCACCAGCGACTGCTGGAAGGTGGCGAAGGCCTGCGCGGTTTCCTGACGTGCGCCGCGCGAGCTTTCGCCGATCTCGTGGCGCAGCTCGCGCTCGGTGCGTTCGTTGGCGCGGCCCATGGCGGCGAGCACGCCCAGCATTTCGCTGTGATCAGGTGGGGGTGGCCGGCGGGCCAGCAGCCAGATGACCAGCACCAGCTGCACCACGGCGAATGCGGCCAGTGCGAGAAGAATCAGATCCGTCAGTTCCAAGGTGGGGGGCGTGTCGCTCTCGCTGTCAGGTTATTTCGTGGCCGCCGGCACCGGCGTGACAGGGGTCAAGGGCCCCTTGCCGGTGCCCCAGGCGATGAGGTTGTCGGCCGCCAGGTCGGCCATGGCGCGGCGCGTGGGCACGGTGGCGCTGGCGATGTGCGGCGTGAGCACCACGTTGGGCACGGTGAGCAGGTCGGGGTGGACCTTGGGCTCGCCCTCGAACACATCGAGGCCGGCGGCGGCGATGCGCTTCTCGCGCAGCGCCACGGCCAGCGCCGCGTCGTCGACGATGCCGCCGCGCGCGATGTTGACCAGCGTGGCGGTCGGCTTCATGAGCGCGATCTCGGCCGCGCCGATGGTGTGGTGCGAGGCCGGCGAGTACGGCACGACCAGCACGACGTGGTCGGCGGTCTTGAGCAGCTCTTCCTTGCCGACGTAGCGGGCCTTGCACTCGGCCTCGAGCGCGGCATCGAGGCGCGAGCGGTTGTGATAGATCACGTTCATGCCGAAGCCGTGCGCACCGCGCCGGGCAATGCCCTGCCCGATGCGGCCCATGCCGATGATGCCGAGCGTCGAGCCGTGGATGTCGGAGCCGGCGAACATGTCGTAGCTCCACTTTTCCCACTTGCCCGCGCGCAGGAAGTGTTCGCTCTCGGTGATGCGGCGCGCGGTGGCCATGAGCAGCGCGAAGCCGAAGTCGGCCGTGGTCTCGGTCAGCACGTCGGGCGCGTTGGTGCCCAGCACGCCGCGTGCGGCCATGGCGTCGACGTCGAAGTTGTTGTAGCCCACGGCCATGTTGGCGCAGATCTTCAGCTCGGGGCAGGCGTCGAGCACCGCGGCGTCGATGCGCTCGCTGCCGGTGGTGAAGGCGCCCTGCTTGCCCTGCAGTTTCGCGATCAGCTGGTCCTTGCTCCAGGTCTCGTCGGCCTGGTTCGACTCGACCTCGAAATGCTGCGCCAGGCGTGCGAGGGTTTCGGGGAACACCGCGCGCGCGACCAGGATCTTGGGCTTGCTGCTCATGGAACGTGTCTCTTTCTTTGAAGGGCTGGAAGGATCAACGGAAGAAGATGAAGGTGCACAGGACGAACAGCGGGACCAGGATCGCCCCCGACCACGCCATGTAGCCGAAGAAGCTGGGCATGCGCACGCCGCGGCTTTCGGCGATGGCCTTGACCATCAGGTTCGGCGCGTTGCCGATGTAGGTGTTGGCGCCCATGAACACGGCGCCGGCCGAGATGGCGGCCAGCGTGCTGGCATAGGTGGTCATGAGCGCCGCCGGGTCGCCGCCCGCCGTGTTGAAGAACACGAGGTAGGTCGGCGCGTTGTCCAGGAACGAGCTCAGGATGCCGGTGGCCCAGAAGTACATGGCCGGGTCGGGCTGGCCGTCGGCGCGCGTCACGGCCGCGACGATGGCGCCGAACGGGCCCTGCGTGCCGGCCTTGAGCATGGCGATCACCGGGATGATGGTCAGGAAGATGCCGGCGAAGAGCTTGGCCACCTCGGCCATCGGGCCCCACTCGAACTGGTTGTCGGCGTGCACCTTGGGCGCCGTGAGCTTGTACGAGACGACGGCGATCAGCGCCAGTCCTACGTCGCGCACCAGGCCCGGCAGGCCGACCTCGGTGCCGAACACGTCGAACACCACGGGCGATTTCCAGAAGCCGCTCAGCAGCACCAGCGCGACGATGCCGCCCAAGAGCCAGAAATTGGCCGCGCCGTCGAAGCCCAGGCGCGGGGTGTCGGGCGTCGAGTCGACGGGCAGCACGCCGTCCTTGCGATAGAAGTGGCGGTCGATGGCATAGAACAGCGCCAGCAGCACGGCCAGGATGAAGATCGTCTCGGGCAGGATGTGCTGCGCGGTCCAGAAGAAGCCCACGCCCTTGAGGAAGCCGAGGAACAGCGGCGGGTCGCCCAGCGGCGTGAGCGAGCCGCCCGCGTTCGACACGATGAAGATGAAGAACACGATCACGTGCACCTTGCGCTGCCGGTTGTCGTTGGCCCGGATCAGCGGCCGGATCAGCAGCATCGAGGCGCCCGTCGTCCCCATGAAGCTCGCGAGCACCGCGCCGATGGCCAGGATCGCCGTGTTGAGCCCCGGCGTGCCGTGCAGGTTGCCGCGGATGTGGATGCCCCCGGCCACGGTGAAGAGCGCCGTGAGCAGGATGATGAACGGGATGTACTCGGCCACCAGCGCATGCACCAGCTGCACGCCCGCCAGCCCCGCGCCGTAGGTCGCGGCAAAGGGCAGCAGGAAGGCCAGCGCCCAGGCGGCGGAAATCTTGCCGTAGTGGTGGTGCCAGAACGAAGGCGTGGCCAGCGGCAAGAGCGCGATGGACAGCAGGATGCCGGCGAACGGCACGCCCCACAGCGGCGAGAGCGCGGCACCGTCGAAATCGGCAGCGAAGGCCAGGGCGGGAAAGAGCATCGGCAGCGCCGCGGCTGCCGTCAGTCGGATCGTTTTCTTCATGGGGGCTGTACCGTACCAGACAGGTCAGTACAGCCTTCAAACGGGGGGTTGTTCGATCTCGAACACCTGGCGCAGGTAGGCCAGGTATTTCTCGTCCTCGCACATGTTCTTGGACGGCGTGTCCGACAGCTTGGCCACCGGCTGGTCGTTGCACTGGATCATCTTGATGACGATCTGCAGCGGCTCGTAGCCCAGGTCGTTGGTGAGGTTGGTGCCGATGCCGAAGGCCAGCAGGCAACGGCCGCGGAACTGCTGGTACAGCTCGATGGTGCGCGGCACCGTGAGGCCGTCGCTGAAGATCAGCGTCTTGGTGAGCGGATCGACCCGGTTCGCGTGGTAGTGCGCCAGCATGCGCTCGCCCCACTGGAACGGGTCGCCGCTGTCGTGACGGGCGCCGTCGAAGAGCTTGCAGAAGTACAGGTCGAAGTCGCGCAGGAAGGCGCTCATGCCGTACACGTCGGACAGCGCAATGCCCAGGTCGCCGCGGTATTCACGGGCCCAGCTCTCGAAGCCGAAGATCTGGCTGTCGCGCAGCCGCGGGCCCAGCGCCTGGCAGGCCTGCAGGTACTCGTGCGCCATGGTGCCCAGCGGAATGAGCCCGAGCTTCATGGCGTACAGCACGTTGCTGGTGCCCGCCAGCTGCGGCAGGTGTTCGCCGGCGGGCGACTTGGCCGGCGGCGAGGCCACGGCGCCGAGCCGTTGCGTCAGCGTGCGCAGCACTTCCTCGTGCCAGTCTTTGGAGAAGCGGCGGCGCGTGCCGTAGTCGGCAATCTTGAGATCGCCCAGGCCGGCTTCCTGCAACTGGCTGATCTTGAGGTCGAGGCGGCGACGGCCTTCCTCGAAGTCGGGGTTCTTCTGCGTGTTGCGAAAGTAGACCTCGTTCACGATGGCCAGCACCGGAATCTCGAACAGGATGGTGTGCAGCCACGGGCCCTTGATGCGGATCTCGAGCTCGCCCGAGGGCTGGGGGATGACGTTGATGTACTTCTCGTTGAGCCGGAACAGGCCCAGGAAGTCGACGAAGTCGCTCTTGATGAAGCGCATCGAGCGCAGGTAGGCGAGCTCGGCGTCGCGGAATTGCAGCGAGCACAGGCTGCGGATCTCGTCGCGGATCTGTCCCGCGAACTGCGCGAGGTTGACGCCCGGGTTGCGGCACTTGAAGCGGTACTCGACCCGCGCCCCCGGAAAGTGGTGCAGGACCACCTGCATCATCGTGAACTTGTAGAGGTCGGTGTCGAGCAGGCTGTGAATGATCATGGTGCGGTGCGCGGTGTCTCGGGTCTCTGGCGTCGGCGTCCGTTCCATTATCACGGCCTGCGTCGGCCTCTGCCTACGAAGGCCGGACTGCACGTCCTACCGGCAGGGGGAATCACGCACGCGACATTGATTTCACGGCGGCGGCATGTTCCGCCGGGTCATCACTCTTACGCAAGGAGATTCGCATGAACAAGGACACCATCGAAGGCAACTGGAAGCAGCTCAAGGGCAAGGTCCGCGAGCAGTGGGGCAAGCTGACCGACGACGACTTCGACGTCATCGCCGGCAAGCGCGACCAGTTGCTGGGCCGCATCCAGGAACGCCACGGCATCAGCCGCGACGAGGCCGAGAAGCAGGTGAAGGACTGGGAATCGCGCGACGGCCGCTCGCCGGACGCGCTCTGGTTCGAGAAGAACTGACTGAGAAAGACACCGGCCATCCGGCCCTGCCACTCATCGCAAAGGACACACACCATGAAAAAACAACACCTCGTCATGCTCGCCCTCGCCTCCACCTGCTTCGTTGCCAGCCAGGCCGGAGCCATGACCAAGGACGAGTACAAGGTCGCCAAGGAAAAGGTCGAGGCCGATTACAAGGTCGCCAAGGCCCAGTGCGACACGATGAAGGACAACGCCAAGGACGTCTGCCAGAAGGAAGCCAAGGGCAAGGAAGAAGTGGCCAAGGCCGAGCTGGAACAGCAGTACCAGCCGAGCGACAGCCATGCCCGCAAGGTGGCTGAAGAAAAGGTGAAGGCCGCCTATGAAGTCGCGAAGGAAAAGTGCGACGACCAGAATGGCGCGGCCAAGGACGCTTGCGTGAAGCAGGCCAAGGCTGATGAAGCCCAGGGCAAGGCCGACATCAAGGCCATGAAGAAGACGATGTAAGCGGGGTCACGCCCCACTCACCCACGAACGGCGCCTGCGGGCGCCGTTTTTCATGGGCGGGCGCTCAGGCGCGCAGCGAATCGACCACCTGCTGCAGCGCCTCGGGCAACGGCACCGGCCGCTGCGTCGCGCGGTCGACGTACACGTGCACGAAATGCCCCTGCGCGGCGGCAGTGTCGGCCCCTTCGGCGAACAGCGCGATCTCGTAGCGCACGCTCGAACGGCCCGCCTGCGCCACGCGGATGCCCGCCTCCACCGTCTGCGGGAAGGCCACCGGCGCGAAGTAGTTGCACTGCGTCTCGACCACGAAGCCGATGGTCTGGCCGCCATGGATATCGAGCGCGCCGCGCTCGATGAGCAGCGCGTTCACCGCGGTGTCGAACCAGCTGTAGTAGACGACGTTGTTGACGTGGCCGTACATGTCGTTGTCGGCCCACCGCGTCGGGATGCTGCGAAACGCCCGGTAGGCGCTGCGGGTGTGGGGCGTGGGCTTGGGGGTTGGGATGGGTGGTGTGGGGGCGCTCATCGCGCGGCATTTTGCCAGCGGCGCCAGTAATCGAGCGCCACCCGGAAGGTGCCCAGTTGCACCTGCACCGTCTCGGCGATGTCGCTGGCGTAGCCGCCGGCCATCGCGAAGGCCGTGGGGATGCGGCGCTGCCAGGTCCAGTCGAAAACGCGGCGGTCGCGCGCCTCCAGCCCGTCGAAGCTCAGCTTGAGGCGGCCCAGCCGGTCGCGCTCGAAGGGGTCGGCGCCGGCCAGGTAGATCACGAGGCCGGGCGAGAAGCGGCGGTCGAGCTCGTCGAGCGCGTGCTCCAGCGCCGCGAGGTAGTCGACGTCGCCGCAGCCGTCGGGCAGTTCCACGTCGAGGTCGCTCGCCTCCTTGCGGAACGGGAAGTTCTTCTGGCCGTGCACCGACAGCGTGAACACGCTCGGGTCGCCCTGGAAGATGCGGGCGGTGCCGTTGCCCTGGTGCACGTCGAGGTCGATCATGGCCACCCTGAGCAGCCGGCCGGCGCGGGCCTGCTCGACCTGCATCAGCCGCGCAGCCACCGCCGCGTCGTTGAAGACGCAGAAGCCGCTGCCCTTGTCGGCGTAGGCGTGGTGCGTGCCGCCGGCCATGTTGGCTGCCACGCCGCCCGCGAAGGCCGCCCGGCAGGCGGCGATGGTGGCGCCGGTGGAGCGGCGCGAGCGCTCGACCATCGCCTCGCTCCAGGGAAAGCCGATCTCGCGCATGGCCTGCGGGCTCACGCGGCCTTCGCTGACGGCGGCGATCCATTCGGGGGTGTGGGCCAGCGCCAGCTCGTCGTCGGTGGCGCGCGGGGCCGGGTCCATCTCGACGGCCGGCAGCTGCTCCTGCAGGCGATCGCGCAGCATCGCGTAGCGCGACATGGGAAAGCGGTGGCCCGGCGGCAGGGGCAGGACGAACTGCCCGGAATAGAAAGCACGCATGGCCGCATTCTGGCCGCGCAGGCCGGATTTAGAAGGCCGCTTCTAAATTGCTGCAGAGCAGCAAAAACCACTTGATCGCTGCGTTCAGCTGCCTATACTTCAGGCCATGCTGCACCGCAACATGAACGACGAGGCGCAGCGCAACGTGAATCGACCACCCCATCATCCTTTCTGGAGATCTCAAATGGCCCTGACCGCTGACCAAATCCTCGCCGCTCAAAAAGCAAACCTCGAAACCCTGTTCGGCCTGACCACCAAGGCTTTCGAAGGCGTTGAAAAGCTGGTCGAACTGAACGTGACCGCTTCCAAGGCCGCCCTGACCGAAGCCCAGAGCACCGCCCAGGCTGCCCTGAGCGTCAAGGACGCCCAAGAGCTGCTGACGCTGCAAGCCAGCCTGTTCCAGCCCCTGGCTGAAAAGACCGCTGCCTACAGCCGTCACCTGTACGACATCGCCCAAGGCACCAGCGCCGAATTCTCGAAGGCTTTCGAAGCCAAGGCCGCTGAAGCCCAGCAAGCCTTCGTCGGCCTCGTCGACAGCGCTTCCAAGAACGCCCCCGCCGGTTCGGAAACCGCCGTCGCCGTGCTGAAGAGCGCCGTGGCTGCCGCCAACAACGCTTTCGAATCGGTCCAGAAGGCCGTCAAGCAAGCGTCGGACGTCGCCGAAGCCAACTTCAACGCCGTGTCGACCCAAGCCGTCGCCGCTGCCAAGACGGCCACCGCTTCGCGCAAGCGCTAAGCACCGACCACCACCAGTTGTCTCCTTGGGTCCTCACGGATCCAATTCAGGGCCTCATCTTCGGATGAGGCCTTTTTTTTTGGCCGGCGGCCGTCTTCGATAATGCGGGTCTCATTTCAGGAGACTCTCAATGCAGATCGACGGCAAAGTTTTTATCGTGACCGGTGGCGCTTCGGGCCTCGGCGAAGGCACGGCGCGCATGCTGGCCGCCAACGGCGCCAAGGTGGTCATCGCCGACATGCAGGCTGACAAGGGCGAAGCCGTCGCCCGCGAGATCGGTGGCGTGTTCGTCAAGTGCGACGTGAGCCAGGAAGCCGACGGCCAAGCCGCGGTGGCCGCCGCGCTCAAGCTGGGCAAGCTGGTCGGCCTCGTGAACTGCGCCGGCATCGCACCGGCCGAGAAGACCGTGGGCAAGAACGGCCCGCACGCGCTGGCCGTGTTCAGCAAGACCGTCACGGTCAACCTGATCGGCAGCTTCAACATGATCCGCCTGGCGGCCGACGCCATGGGCAAGAACGAGCCCGAAGCCACCGGCGAACGCGGCGTGCTGATCTCGACGGCCTCGGTCGCAGCCTACGACGGCCAGATCGGCCAGGCCGCCTACAGCGCCTCGAAGGGCGGCGTGGTCGGCATGACCCTGCCCATCGCCCGCGACCTCGCGCGCAGCGGCATCCGCAACATGACCATCGCCCCCGGCATCTTCGGCACGCCCATGCTGTTCGGCATGCCGCAGGAAGTGCAGGACGCGCTGGCCGCCAGCGTGCCCTTCCCCTCGCGCCTGGGCACGCCCGAGGACTACGCCAAGCTGGCCAAGCACATCATCGAGAACGACATGCTCAACGGCGAGGTGATTCGTCTGGACGGAGCGATTCGATTGGCCCCTCGCTGATCTCGGACGCCGGCGGCTTCGTGCTGCCGGTGCGGTCCAGGCGCTCGTAGTTCGCGATCACCTGGGCCCCGAGCAGCACCAGCATGGCGGCGATTTCCAGGCTCAGCAGCACCACGATCGCCGTGGTGAGCGAGCCGTAGACGATGTTCACCTGCGACAGCGTCGAGAAGTACCAGATCAGCACGCGCCGCGTGGCCTCCCACAGCAGCGCGGCGGTCACGCCGCCCAGCAGCGCATGCCGCAGCGACATGCGCCCCGCCGGCATCACGAGGTAGAGCGAGGTCAGCATGAAGATCTCGCCGCCCAGCCCCAGCAGGTACAGCAGCAGGCCCGAAATGCCCGACAGCGACCAGCTGCGCCCCAGCAGGTCGACGCTTTCCTGCCCCACCAGCTGCAGCGCCCCCGACACCAGCGTGACCAGCAGCAGCCCCGCGCACAGGCTCAGGATGTAGAGGTAGGGCATCGCCACCGACACCAGGAAGTGGCGCTTGTGATCGTCCTTGCGGTGGTGAAAGATCACCGCCATCGCGCTTTCGAGCACGCTGAACGCCAGCGAACTGAAGAAGATCATCGTCACCAGCAGCACCGGCCCGAGCACCGAGCGGTGGTCCAGGAAGCTCGACAGCTCGGCCACGATCGCTTTCGACTGCCCCGGCAGCAGCCATTCGAGGTAGCGCCCGATGGTGCGCAGCAGCTCGGCCTGGTCGATCACGTGCGACAGCGCCATCACGCTCACGATCAGCAGCGGCACGATGGACAGCAGCGCGTAGTAGGCCACCGCCCCCGCCAGCAGCAGGCCCTGGTTGGCGCGAAAGTCCTTGAGCGCGCCCCAGACGAAGCGCAGCGGATGGCGCAGCAGCGGCGCGGCGTGTTGCAAAGGCAGTGGCGTCTTCATGCGTGATGTGGATTTGCGGCGGGGTTCAGTATGCCGCCCGTGCGCTTGCGTATGATTTGCCGCTCCCCGCAGCCATGACCATCCCCGCTTCATTCATCCAGGAACTCATCGCGCGCGCCGATGTGGTCGAAATCGTCGGCCGCTACGTCCAGCTCAAGAAGGCCGGCGCCAATTTCATGGGGCTGTGCCCCTTCCACGGCGAGAAGTCGCCCTCGTTCTCGGTCAGCCCGACCAAGCAGTTCTATCACTGCTTCGGTTGCGGCGTGCACGGCAACGCCATCGGCTTCCTCATGGAGCATGCGGGCATGGGCTTCGTCGAGGCCGTGCACGACCTGGCCGGCCAGTACGGCCTGCAGGTGCCCGAGGACGACGTCTCGCCCGCCGAACGCGCCCGCGCCGCCAGCCAGCGCCAGAAGCAGGCCACGCTGACCGACGTGCTAGAGAAAGCCGGCGACGCCTACCGCAAGGCGCTGCGCCAGGCGCCCGGCGCCATCGACTACCTCAAGGGCCGCGGCGTGTCGGGCGAGATCGCCAAGCAGTTCGGCATCGGCTACGCGCCGGCCGGCTGGCGCGCGCTGGCCAGCGTGTTCCCCGACTACGACGACCCGCTGCTCGCCGAGAGCGGGCTGGTGATCGTCAACAACGAGGAAGGCAAGCTCAGCGACGAGGAGGCCAAGCGCTACGACCGTTTCCGCGACCGCGTGATGTTCCCGATCCGCAACGTCAAGGGCGAGTGCATCGGCTTCGGCGGGCGCGTGCTCGGCGACGAAAAACCCAAGTACCTGAACTCGCCCGAGACGCCCGTCTTCAGCAAGGGCCGCGAGCTCTACGGCCTGTACGAGGCGCGCGCCGCCTTCCGCGACCGCGGCTACGCGCTCGTCACCGAGGGCTACATGGACGTGGTGGCGCTGGCCCAGCTCGGTTTTCCGAACGCGGTGGCCACGCTGGGCACGGCCTGCACCACCGAGCATGTGCAAAAGCTCTTCCGCTTCACCGAATCGGTGGTGTTCAGCTTCGACGGCGACGCCGCCGGCCGCCGCGCCGCGCGCAAGGCGCTCGACGGCGCCCTGCCCTACGCCACCGACACGCGCAGCATCAAGTTCCTGTTCCTGCCGGCCGAGCACGACCCCGACAGCTACATCCGCGCGCACGGCGCCGAGGCCTTCGCGGGCTTCGTGGCCGAGGCCACGCCGCTGTCGCGCTTCATGCTCGAGGCCGCCCGCGAGGGCTGCGACCTGAGCTCCGCCGAAGGCCGCGCCCACATGACGAGCAATGTGCGTCCACTCTGGAGTGCCATGCCCGACGGCGCCCTCAAGCGGCAGCTGCTCAGCGAGATCGCCACGCTGGTCCAGCTCGACGCCGCGGCGCTGTCCGACCTGTGGGCCACCGCCGCGCCCGGCCCGCGCAAGGGCGGCGGCGGCAACAGCCAGCCATCCCAGGCGCCGCAGCGCCACAGCGAGCCCGACAGCTACGGCAACGATCCGGGCGACTACTACCCGGACCTGCCGCCGGCGCAGGACTACGAGCCCCCGCGCTACGAAAGCGAGAGCAAACCCAAGTTCCAGCCGCGCAAGTTCACCAAGGGCAAGCGCTGGGGCGGCAAGTTCGAGGAGCCCATCGAGCCGCTGCGCGGACGCGGCAAGCCGCCGAGCCGGCCCGACGTGGCGGTGCGGCTGGTGCTGTCGAACATGGCGCAGTGGGAGGCGCTGTCGCACGAGCTGCACGTGATGCTGTGCGACCTGCCGGGCGAGCACGGCGCCCTCTTCACCTGGCTGGACAGCCAGCTGCACGAGCATGGCGTGCAGCCCTGGGCGGCGCTGCGCGAAGGCCTGCGCGGGCTCGATTTCGCGCCGCTGGCCGAGCGCCTCATGAGCGTTTCCGAGGCCGGGCCGGTGCCCGAGGGCGAGGAAGAACAGCACCTGGCCGAGGCCGCCAAGGAGCTGGGGAGCGTGCTCGACTTCATGCTCGACGACCGCCTGAAGGCCCAGCAGAGCGAGGCCATCGCTTCGGTTGGCAAAGACCCGAAAGCCCTGGAACGCTACAAGGCGCTGGAAGCCCGCCGGCTCGAATTGCGAGACCGCATTCGCGCGTCGGGGACAGATACTGCTTGAAATTTGCGCAACAGGCTATAATGTAGGGCTTCGCAACTGGCGAAATTAGGCAAGAGCGACAGCAGCACCTCCGGGCCGCCCCCTAGCGCAACGCACTCCAACGGTAAATTCCGGCGGAAAGGGTCAATAACCGCAAGGACTGCACACCAAATGTTCGCCCGACATCTTGCCTGGTGAGGAATTAATTCCTCGTTTCCCAATTGTTTTGTCCGTGCCTGTGCACGGGCATGGTGGTGCTGTCCGCGTGGCAGCGCGCCTGTGATCCCGCTTGTCTTTTCTTGTCGTAACGAGGTCGTATGCCCAGTTCAAAGAAGCCTGCTCCTTCACTTGCCAAAAGCGTCAAAAGCGTCGCCACCAAGCCCGCAGCAGAGAAACCGCTGAAAGCCGGTGCCAAACCGGCAACCAAGACGGCTGCCGCCGCGTCCAAAACGGCAGCCGCAACGAAAGTGAAAACCGTGCCCACGAAATCGACCTCTCTCGACGATCCCAAGAAAGCCGCGGCCACTGCCACGGCTGCCCCCGCCGCCAAGAAAGTTGGCCGTCCGCCCAAGGCCGCCGGCGCTGCCGCCGCGCCCGCCACCGGTGCCAAGCGCGGGCGCAAGCCCAAGGCCGCCAAGGAAGCCGGCGAGAGCGACATCGACCTGTCGGACATCGAGGAAGACCTGGCCGGTGACGAGCCCGCGGCCGTCGCGACCACCGAAGAGAAGGTCAAGCCGCTGCGCATGAAGATCAGCAAGGCGAAGGAACGCGCCTTGATGAAGGAGTTCGGCCTCGACGAGACCGTGCTCTCCGAAGAGGACCTGGCCAAGCGCCGCTCGCGCCTGAAGACCCTGATCACGCTGGGCAAGACCCGCGGCTACCTCACGCACGGCGAAATCTCCGACCACCTGCCCGACAAGCTGGTCGACGCCGAGACCATGGAAGTCGTGGTCACCATGCTCAACGACATGGGCGTGGCGGTGTACGAGCAGACGCCCGACGCCGAGACCCTGCTGCTGAACAACACCGCGCCCACCGCCACCACGGTGGAAGAAGCCGAGGAAGAAGCCGAAGCGGCCCTGTCCACGGTGGACAGCGAATTCGGCCGCACCACCGACCCCGTTCGCATGTACATGCGCGAAATGGGCACGGTCGAGCTGCTGACGCGCGAAGGCGAAATCGAAATCGCCAAGCGCATCGAAGGCGGCCTGATGGCCATGATGGAAGCCATCTCGGCCTCCCCCGCCACCATCGCCGCGATCCTCGAAATGGCCGCGACCATCCGTGAAGGCAAGGTCGTCATCTCGACCATCGTGGACGGCTTCTCGAACCCGAACGAGGCCGACGACTACGTGGCCGAAGAAGACTTCGACGAATTCGACGAGGAAGACGACGACGACGGCAAGGGCGGCTCCAAGGCCCTGACCAAGAAGCTCGAAGAGCTCAAGAACGAAGCCCTCTCGCGCTTCGACCGCATCGCCGAGATGTTCGAGAAGATCCACAAGATCTACGAGAAGGAAGGCTACGGCACGCCCGCGTACACGAAGGCCCAGCAGGCCGTGTCCGACGAGCTGATGACCATCCGCTTCACGGCCAAGACCATCGAGAAGCTGTGCGACCTGGTGCGCACGCAGGTGGACGACGTGCGCAAGAAGGAACGCGAACTGCGCCGCATCATCGTGGACAAGTGCGGCTTCCCGCAGGACGAGTTCATCCGCGACTTCAGCGGCTTCGACAAGAACGGCAACCGCATCGCCTCCAACCTGCTGAACCTCAAGTGGGTCGAGAAGCAGGCCGCGGCCGGCAAGCCCTGGAGCGCCGTGCTCGCGCGCAACATCCCGCCGGTGCAGGAACTGCAGCAGAAGCTCACCGACATCCAGTCGCGCGTGGTGGTGCCGCTGACCGAGCTCAAGGACATCAACAAGCGCATGAACGAGGGCGAATCGTCCTCGCGCGATGCCAAGAAGGAAATGATCGAGGCCAACCTGCGCCTCGTGATCTCCATCGCCAAGAAGTACACCAACCGCGGCCTGCAGTTCCTCGACCTGATCCAGGAAGGCAACATCGGCCTGATGAAGGCGGTCGACAAGTTCGAATACCGCCGCGGCTACAAGTTCTCGACCTACGCCACGTGGTGGATCCGCCAGGCGATCACCCGCTCGATCGCCGACCAGGCGCGCACCATCCGCATCCCGGTGCACATGATCGAGACGATCAACAAGATGAACCGCATCTCGCGCCAGCACTTGCAGGAGTTCGGCTTCGAGCCCGACGCCGGCATCCTGGCCGCCAAGATGGAGATCCCGGAAGACAAGATCCGCAAGATCATGAAGATCGCGAAGGAGCCGATCTCGATGGAAACCCCCATCGGCGACGACGACGATTCGCACCTGGGCGACTTCATCGAGGACAGCAGCAACACGGCGCCCATCGAGGCCGCCATGCAAGCGGGTCTTCGCGACGTGGTCAAGGACATCCTCGACTCCCTCACGCCGCGCGAAGCCAAGGTGCTGCGCATGCGCTTCGGCATCGAGATGAGCACGGACCACACGCTGGAAGAAGTCGGCAAGCAGTTCGACGTGACCCGCGAGCGCATCCGCCAGATCGAAGCCAAGGCGCTGCGCAAGCTGAAGCACCCGTCGCGTTCCGACAAGCTGCGCAGCTTCATCGACACCCTGTAATCCAGGTTCGCTGAAGCCCAGGCGCCCGCCTTGCCCCTCACCCGGGCGGCGGGCGTTCTCGTTTTTCCACCGACACACTACAAGTACAACGGAGCCGCCTTTCCATGAATCCCGACGCAGACAAACTCTGGCAGGCCCCGCGCTGGGCGCTTGCCGTGCTGCTCGCCGTGCTGGGCATGCTCGGGCCCTTCTCCATCGACACCTACATCCCGGCCTTCTCGGGCATCGCGAAATCGATCGGCGCGACACCGGCCGAGATGCAGCAGACGCTGTCGGCCTACCTGTTCGGCTTTGCCTTCATGAACCTGTTCCACGGCGCGCTGTCGGACAGCTTCGGGCGCCGGCCCGTGGTGCTGTGGGGGCTGGCCGTGTTCACGCTGGCCTCGCTGGGCTGCGCGCTGTCGCAGAACATCACGCAGCTGGTGCTGTTCCGCGGCCTGCAGGGCCTGTCGACCGGTGCCGGCATCGTGGTGTCGCGCGCCGTCATCCGCGACATGTTCCCACCGGCCGAGGCGCAGCGGGTCATGAGCCAGGTCACGATCTACTTCGGCGTGGCGCCGGCCATCGCGCCCATCGTGGGCGGCTTCCTGTTCGTGCACGCGGGCTGGCACTCGATCTTCTGGTTCCTCGTGGCCGTGGGCGTGGTGCTGTTCGTCGCCAACTACAAGCTGCTGCCCGAGACGCTGCACAAGGACCACCGCCAGCCCTTCCAGGTGCGCCACCTGATGCGCGGCTACCGCGACCTGTGCTCCGACCCGCGCTTTCTCTTGCTGGCCTTCGCGAGCGGCGTGCCCTTCAACGGCATGTTTCTCTACGTGCTGGCCGCGCCTGCGTTCCTGGGCGACCACCTCGCGCTGCAGCCGCAGCAGTTCTTCTGGTTCTTCCTGCTGACCATCGGCGGCATCATGCTCGGCGCGCGCGCCAGCGGCCGCATGGCTGGCAAGGTGGCGCCCAAGCGGCAGATCCGTGACGGCTTCCTGATCATGATGGTCACCTCGGTGGTCAACGTGGTGGCCAACATCTTCTTCCAGGCGCATGTGGCCTGGGCCGTGTGGCCGCTGGCGGTGTTCGCCTTCGGCTGGGCGCTGATGGTGCCGGTGGTCACGCTGCTGGTGCTCGACCTGCACCCCGAGCGCCGCGGCATGGCCTCGTCGCTGCAGGCCGTGATCGGCTCCACCGCCAACGGCGTCGTGGCCGGCGCGGTGGCGCCGCTGGTGATGCACTCCACGCTGGCACTGGCCCTCACCTCCGCGCTGATGCTCACGATCGGGCTGGTCGCCTGGGTCTGGCTGCATCACCGCTGGCCCGACATCGGGCGTCGGGTGGCGCACGAAGAAGCCTGAGGGGGACGGGGGATGCGATTCGCCGCACTGTGGACTTATCTGCGCGCCTGGCTCCCGGGCCCTTCCAACGTCAACGCGCGCGAGCGCCTGCGCGCCGTGGGCGGCGCAGGCATCGGGCTGCTGATCACCGGCCTGCTGTGCCGCTGGCTGTCCGTCCCGCTCGAGCACGCGGTGTGGCTGGTCGCACCGATGGGCGCCACCGCCGTGCTGGTGTTTGCCGTGCCCGCCAGTCCGCTGGCGCAGCCCTGGTCAGTGATCGGCGGCAACACGCTGTCGACGCTGGTGGGCATCGCCTGCGCCAGCTGGATTCCCGACACCGCCGTGGCAGCCGCCGTGGCCGTGGCGCTGGCCATCGGCCTCATGTTCTTCACGCGCTGCCTGCACCCGCCCGGCGGCGCGGCGGCGCTGCTGGCGGTGCTCACGCACACCACCGATTTTTCGGCGGCGCTGTTCCCGGTGCTCGTGAACTCGCTGCTGCTGGTGATGGCCGGCGTGGCCTACAACACGCTCACGGGGCGGCGCTATCCGCACGTGCAGGTGGCGCGTCCGCCCTCGCCCGACGCACGCTTCAGCCAGGCCGACATCGACGCCGTGCTGGCGCGCTACAACCAGGTGCTCGACATCAGCCGCGACGACCTCGAATCGCTGATCCAGCAGACCGAGCTCGAGTCGTACAAGCGCCGCCTGGGCACGCTGCACTGCGCCGACATCATGTCGCGCACGCCGATCTCGGTGGAGTTCGGCACGCCGCTGCAGGAGGCCTGGACGCTGATGCACCAGCACCGCATCAAGGCCCTGCCCGTCACCGATCGCACGCGCCGCGTGGTCGGCATCGTCACGCAGGCCGACTTCTTCCGCCAGCTCGACCTGCAGCACCACGACGGCATCGCCGGCCGGCTGCGCGACCTGATCCGCGCCACGCGCACGGTGATGTCGAACAAGCCCGAGGTGGTCGGCCAGATCATGACGCGCCAGGTGCGCGTGGCCAGCGCCGACCGGCCGGTGGTCGAGCTGGTGCCGCTGTTCTCCGAAGGCGGCCACCACCACATTCCGATCATCGATGAAGAGAAGCGGCTGACGGGGATGATCACGCAGTCGGATTTCGTGCGGGCGCTGTACCGCGCGGTGAGCCCGGCGTAGCGTCCGCATGTCGCCTCCCCCTTCTCGCGAAGGGGAAGGTGCAAGGCTTCACTCCAGCACCACGTTCGCCTTCTTCACCAGCGCCGCGTAGCGCGCGGCCTCGCTGCGGAAATAGCTCGCCGCCTGCTCGGGCGACGTGGGCTTGACGATGTTGCCCTGCTTGTCCATCGCCTCGCGCACCTCGGGCTCGGCAAAGGCGGCCACGATGGCCTCGTGCACGCGCTTCACGTCGGCCGGCTGCATCTTCGGCGGGCCGATCACCGCGAACCAGCCTTCGACCGCGTAGTTCGGCAGCCCCTGCTCCGCGATCGTCGCAATCTCGGGCGCGGCTGGTGAGCGCACCGGGCCGCACAGGCCGATGGCGCGCAGTGCGCCGCTCTTGAGATGTGGCTGCACCGCCGGCAGCGCGACCACGCCCATCTCGACCTGGCCCGCGATCATGTCGGTCACCATCGGCCCGGTGCCCTTGTACGGAATGTGCCGCGCCTTCACGCCGGCCTCGTCCATGAACATCTCGCCCGCGAGGTGGATGATCGTGCCGTTGCCCGACGAGGCGTAGTTGTAGCCCTCGGGTTTCGCGCGCAGCAGCGCCACCAGTTCCTTCACGTTCTTCGCCGGCAGCTTCGGGTTCACGGCCAACACCAGCGGCGTGGCGCCCACCACGCTGATGGGCGTAATGTCGGCGATGGCGTCGAAGGGCATCTTCTTGAACACGCTCGGGTTGATCACGTGGTTGTTCGACACCATGCCGAGCGTGAACCCATCGGGCGGCGCCTTGATCACGGCCGAGGTGCCGGTGATGCCGCCGGCGCCCGGCAGGTTCTCGATCACCACCGGCTGGCCCAGCGCCTTGCCGAGCGCGACCGAGGCGGCGCGCGCGATGGCGTCCACGCCCGAGCCCGCGCTGATCGGCAGGATGAAGCGCACGGGCTTGTCGCCGCCCTGCGCGAACACCGGGCGGGCGGCCGACAGCACGACCGCCGACGCCCCCAGGCCGAGCAGCGTGCGGCGGTTGAATGAAGAAGATGAAGAAGAAAAAGGCATCGGGCTCATGGGTCTTGTCTCTCTTTGTCTTTGTCGGTGCTTGAAGGATCAGGCCACGGCCGCTTCGGCATGCAGCGCCTCGACCTGCTCGTGCGCGTAGCCCAGCTCGGCCAGCAGCGCGCGCGTGTGCTCGCCCAGCGTCGGTGGATGCAGTCGCACGCCCAGCCGCTCGCCGCCGAGCGTGATCGGGAACAGCGTGGTCTGCGCCATCTCGCCGGCCCGCTCGCCGTCGGGCAGGCGGATGTCCGCGAGGCCGCCGGTGGCCTTCAGGTGCGGATCGGCATACAGGTCTTCGGGCCGCGTGATCGGCGCGAACGGCAGGCCGCGCGCCTCGAAGATCGCCGACAGCTCGGCGGCCGAACGGTCGGCCAGGCGCGTGCGCAACGCGGCCAGCAAGGTCGGGCGCAGGCGCACGCGGTCGTTGTTGGTCTGCAGCGTGGCGTCGGCCTTCAGGTCGTCGAAGCCCAGCGCATCGCAGAAGGTCTTCCATTGCGCGTCGCTCACGGCCGCCAGGAAGATCTGCTCGCCGTCCTTCACGGTGAACACGTCGTACAGCGCCCAGGCCGAGATGCGCTCGGGCATCGGCGCCGCCGCCTGCCCCGTGATGGCGTACTGCAACATGTGCTGGCCGACCAGGAACACGTTGTTCTCGAACAGCGCCGACTGCACCTCCTGCCCCAGGCCGGTTTCGGCGCGCTGCATCAGCGCGGCGATGGCGCCGATGGCGCCGAACATGCCGCCCATGATGTCGTTCACGCTGCTGCCCGCACGCAGCGGATCGCCGGGGCGCCCCGTCATGTACGCGAGCCCGCCCATCATCTGCACCACCTCGTCGAGCGCGGTGCGGTGCTCGTAGGGGCCGGGCAGGAAGCCCGTGTGGTTCACGTACACGAGGCGCGGATTGAGCTTGCCCAGCGCGGCATAGCCCAGGCCGTACTTGTCCATCGTGCCGGGGCGGAAGTTCTGCGCCACCACGTCGGCCGTGGCACACAGGCGCAGCGCGGCCTCGAGCCCCTGCGGATGGCGCAGGTCGAGCGCGATGCTCTTCTTGTTGCGGTTGAACATCGGGAAGAAGCCCGCGCCCGCGCCCAGCAAATGCCGCGTGCGGTCGCCGTCGATGGGCTCGACCTTGATGACCTCGGCGCCCAGGTCGGCCAGCACCATGCCGCAGGTCGGCCCCATGACCATGTGCGTGAACTCGACCACGCGGATGCCCGCGAGCGGCAGGCGTTTGGCTTCGGTGCTCATGCGGCGACGCCTTCCGCCGGTGCAAAGGTCTTCGGAAAGCCCGCACGCCACACCGTGCCCTGCAGCGTCTCGCCGTCGAGCCAGCCGGCCACGCGCTTCCTCAGATCGAGCAGCTTCGGCAGATCGACCCCCGTCTGCACGCCCATGCTCTCGAGCATGAAGACGAGGTCTTCGGTGTCGACATTGCCGCTCGCGCCCGGCGCATGCGGACAACCGCCGATGCCGGCCAGGCACGCATCGAAGCGCGTGATGCCGACCTCCAGCGCGGCGTACACATTGGCCAGGCCCAGCCCGCGCGTGTCGTGGAAATGCCCGCACCACAGGCGGTCGCCCGCGATGCGCAGTGCGCGCTCGAACAGGCTGCGCACCATGGCCGGATCGGCGTAGCCCACCGTGTCGGCCAGACTCACGCGGTCGGCGCCCGCGTCGAGCAGCGCCTGCATCAGGCGCAGCACCTCGTCGGGGTCGACGTGGCCCTGCAGCGTGCAGCCGAAGGCCGTGCCCACGCCGCCGTCGATCAGCGTCTTCGAGCCCGCCGCGTCGCGCGCCGCGCGGATGCGGCCGACCTCGGCCACCACCTCGTCGGGCGTCTTGCGCAGGTTGGCCAGGCTGTGCGCGTGGCTGGCCGACAGCGGCACCATCATCAGATCGGCCTCGCCCGCGATGGCGCGCTCGGCGCCCTTCAGGTTGGGCACGAGCACCGAGGCAAAGAGCCCCGGCAGCGTCTTCGCAAAGGCCAGCAGCTCGGCCGTGTCGGCCAGCTGCGGCAGCAGGTGCGCCGGCACGAACGAGCCGACCTCGATCTCGCGCTGGCCGGCCGCGTGCGCGTCGCGAATCCATTCGAGCTTGTGCGCCGTGGGCAGCACGCGGGCGATGCTTTGCAGCCCGTCGCGCAGGCCCACTTCGCGGACGACCGCGCGCGGCGGCAGGAAGGCGTGAATCAAGAGCGTGTCTCCGTCGTGAGGGAATGACGCCGATCGTAGAAGTTCCGATTCAGTCCTGAAGGTATATTTTGGAAGCCGTTTGCTTCCAGATTGGAACTTCATGAGAGACCTCGACCTGACCACCCTGCGCCTGTTCGTCGCCGTCTGCGACAGCCGCAGCATCGCGCGCGCGGGCGAGCAAGCCAACATCGTCGGCTCGGCGATCAGCAAGCGCCTGGCCCAGCTCGAAGACACGGTCGGCACGCCGCTGCTGCTGCGCAAGCGCCGCGGCGTGGTGCCCACGCCGGCCGGCGAAACGCTGCTCGAACACGCGCGCGCCATGCTCGGCAGCGCCACCCGCATCGAGCGCGACATGGCCGCCTACGCGGGCGGCGCGCGCGGGCATGTGCGCATCCTGGCGTCGGCCTCGGTCATGGCCGAGTCGCTGGCCGAGGACGTGGCGGGCTTCCTGCAAGACCCGGCGCACCGCAACATCCGCGTCGACATGGAAGAGCGCGTGAGCCCCGAGATCGTGCGCGGCATCCGCGAGGGCATCGCGTCCATCGGCCTGTGCTGGGACGCGGCCGACCTCGACGGGCTGGAGCGGCGCGACTACCGCTCCGACCACCTGGCCATCGTGGCCCACCCGTCGCACCCCGTGGCCCGCCACAACGCGGTGCGCTTCGAGCAGGTGCTCGACCACGAATTCGTCGGCATGCCCGCGCTCAGCGCCGTGCAGTTGATGCTGGCGCGCGAAGCGGCCGTGGCCGGCAAGCCGCTCGTGTACCGCGTGCTGGTGTCCAACTTCGACGCCGCGCTGCGCGTGGTGCGCGCCGGGCTGGCCATCAGCGTGGTGCCGGCGGAGGTCGCCCGGCCCTTCACCGAGGCCTTCGGGCTGCGGCTGATGCCGCTCACCGACGACTGGGCGCGCCGGCGTTTCGCGATCTGCTTTCGCAGCGAGGCGGCGCTGTCGCCCTCGGCCCAACTGCTGGTCGCGCACCTCGAGCGCTGCGCCACGGACCGCGGCGAAGTCACCTGATTCGTCCGATATCAGAAACTATTCATTGTGCTGGCGGTGGTTTTTGTTTCGTTTCGCGCAACCTAACATCCGGTCTGTTCACGCTGTCACCCTCAACCTCATCGACCGAAAGACACCGCCATGTTCCGCAGAACCCTCGTTGCCGCCGCCGCCCTGTCCGCCGCCTTCGCCCTCTCGCCCTTCGCCGCCCAGGCGGCCCAGCCGCTGAAGATCGACGTCTACAACCCCGGCACGAAGTCTATGTTCCCCGTGTCGTCGGTGCTGGTCGCCGGCGCCACCGATGCCGTGCTGGTCGACGCCCAGTTCCAGCGCAACGACGCGCAGGCGCTGGTGCAGAAGATCAAGGACAGCGGCAAGAAGCTGACCACGGTCTACATCAGCCACAGCGACCCCGACTACTACTTCGGCCTGGACGTGATCCGCGCCGCCTTCCCCGACGCGAAGATCGTCGCCACGCCGCAGACCGTGGCCGCCATCCAGGCCTCCAAGGACGGCAAGCTCGCGCACTGGGGCCCGATCCTCAAGGACAACGCGCCCCAGGCGCTGGTGGTGCCCGAGCCGCTGGCCGGCGACAGCCTCGTGCTCGAAGGCAAGAAGATCCAGGTCGTCGGCCTGGGCGGCCCCTCGCCCGCGCGCACCTTCGCGTGGATTCCCTCGCTGAAGGCGGTGGTCGGCGGCATTCCGGTGTCGGCCAACATCCACGTCTGGGTGGCCGACACGCAGACGGTGCAGTCGCGCCGCGACTGGCTCAAGACCCTCGACCGCATCGCCGCGCTGCACCCCAAGACCGTGGTGCCCGGCCACTACCTGCCCAACGCCGACGGCTCGGCGCCCTACACCGTGGCCTCGGTGAAGTTCACGCGCGACTACCTGAAGGCCTTCGAGACCGAAGCAACGAAAGCCAAGGACTCGGCCGCGCTGATCGCCGCCATGAAGCAGCGCTACCCGAAGCTCGAGGACGCCTCGTCGCTCGAGCTCGGCGCCAAGGTCATCAAGGGAGAAATGAAGTGGCCGCAATGAACGCGAGCAGCAGCAACGGCGACACCGCCACCCTGCACTGCATCTTCGATCCGCTGTGCGGCTGGTGCTACGCCGCCGCGCCGCTGGTCGAGGCCGCGCGCACCGTGCCGGGCCTGCGCATCGAGCTCCACGCCGGCGGCATGATGACCGGCGCCAACCGCCGCCCCATCACGCCGCAGTGGCGCGACTACGTGATCCCGCACGACAAGCGCATCGCCGAACTCACGGGCCAGCCCTTTGGCGAGGCCTACTTCGAAGGCCTGCTGCGCGACACCGGTGCGGTGATGGACTCCGAACCGCCGATCACCGCCATCCTCGCGGCCGAGTCGCTGCGCGCGGGCGGTGGGCTGGACATGGCGCACCGCGTGCAGCAGGCGCACTATGTCGAAGGCCGGCGCATCGCGGAGGCCGGCGTGCTCGCCGAACTGGCGGCCGAACTCGGCTTCGACGCCGACGCCTTCGCCGCGGCCTTCGCGCAGCACACGGGCGACGCCACCGCACGGCACATCGCCGCGAGCCGCGACCTGCTGCAGCGCGCGGGCGGCCAGGGCTTTCCGACCTTCGTGCTGGCGCAGGCCGACGGCAGCGCAGGCCGCATCGACATCGGGCCGTGGCTGGGGCGTGTCGACGACTGGAAGGCGCAGCTCGCCACCTTCGTGGCGCCGGCGCCTTCTGCAACTGCACCCGAAGCCTGCGGCCCCGACGGCTGCGCGATCTAGGCAACCTTCTCCAGGAACACCAGCCGGATCGGCGCGCCCAGCAGTTCGTCGAACCGCTTTTCGAAGGCCTGGAAATACGGCGTGGCAAAGTGCGCGTCCAGCGCGGCCTGGTCCTGGAACGACTCGCGCATGTAGAAGCTGCCTGGCTCGTCGCGCAGTTCGAACAAGGTGTAGTCGAGGCAGCCGGGCTCTTGCCGTGTGGGCGCCACCAGCGCGCTCAAGGCGTCGCGCAGCGCCTCGCGCTGGCCGGTCTTGGCCTTCAGAACGGCGATGCTGATGAGGGGCGTGGTGCTCATGGGTCGGTGCGTTGTGAAGTTCGGATGCCTGCAGTCTGCGGCGACCCTCGCACATGAAAAAGCCCCCTCGCCCCGAAACTCCTTCAACCGCCCTTTGAATATCGCGACCGCTTCAAGCGAGCGCTACCGGCTGCACTGGAAGCTCGCCGCCTGCGACGCATCCCCACTCACGTAACGCGGCCACAGCGGCCACTCGCACAGCGGACGCGCGCGGGTCGTCTTGAACGGCGGCTGCACTTCCTGTTCAAGCAATTGCAGCCCGGCCGGCGCACGTCCGCGCTCGACCCAGTCGGCCAGCGCGCCGAGCATGTCGACGTTGGCCGGTGCGCCGCTGCCCACATGGTCGACACCGGGCGCGGTGTACAGGCGCATGAAGCGGTCCACGTTCTCGCGGCCCATGCGTGCCACCACCGACTCGTAATAGCGGATGCCCGCGAACGGGCTCTGCGCGTAGTCGGCCATGTGCTCCAGCACCAGCAGCTTGCCGCCGCGCGCATGGAAGGCGCTCAGGTCGGGGTTGGTCGAGTCCATGAGCTGCGACACGGTGGCGATGCGCGCGGCGAAGTCTTCGGCGCGGTAGTTGCGCACGTCGAGCGACGGATTGCGCGCGTAGAAATACTGCAGCGCGCCGCTGCCGTAGAACCACGCGATGCCGTTGCTCGGCTGCGGCGGCACGGTCGGTGCGGCGGTGCCGGTCCACCAGGCGTTCCAGCCGCCCATCGACGCGAAGGCCGGCGTGCCTTCGCCGCCAATGCCCCAGCCCGGGTACTCGGTGACGCCATGCGCCAGCGGCACGGGCGAGCGCCACGGCGAGCGCAGCGTGCGCACCGCCTGCACCTGCGCGTCGTTGAGGCAGTTGTCGCCGCTCGTGCCCGATGCGCAGCGCAAGGTGGCCGGGTCGAAACGCTGCAGGCAGGCCACCGGGTTCGACACGATGCGGTCGGCCACGCCGTCCGTCGCGTCGCACGACGCGAGCACCGCGTTGTGCACCAGCTGCACCTGCGCGGGCCGCAGCCAGCCTTCGCCGAAGGTGGCGATGCCGTTGCGCGTGCCCGCATGCTGCAGACCCGTCCAGTTGATCACCGGCACGCGGCTGAAGATGCCGTCGAAGTCCTGCGGATAGCGCTGCGCCATCGTGAGCGCCTCGCGCCCGCCTTCGGAGCTGCCCATGAAGTAGAGCTTCTGCGGCGCGTGGCCGTAGGCGCGCTGCGTCAGCGCCACTGCCACGTCGCGCACCTTCTTGTACGAGGCATGCGCGAAATTCACGAGCGCCTCGTCGTTGAGCGCAAAGGCCTGCGGCGGCTGGCCCTGCACGTTCTGGTGGCCCGAGTCGGTGCCGTAGGTCACGTAGCCCTGCGCCAGCGGCGTGGGCAGGTCGAAGCGCGCGGCAGGCACCAGCGCCAGGCCGGTGATCAGCGTGCCGTTGAAGCCTCCGCCGCCGTACTGCACGCTGCGTCCGTTCCACGCGAGCGGCAGGTTGACCTGGAACAGGATCGGCGGCGCGCTCGCGTCGACCGGTGCGATGCGCCCGAGCACCTTGCAGTACGCGGGCATCGCCGGCGTGATGCGCGACGCGGGGCTGGGGCCGCGCTCGGCCACGGACAGTGCAGACGCCGGCACGAGCGCTGCCGAGTCGATCGTCGCCGCACCACTGGGCAGGCCGATGGCGCTCGCCGCCACCGGCGCGGTGAGCGCCGCGCAAGCGGGGGCCGGATCGGCGCCAAGGCCGAGCCGCGTGGGGCCGGTCGGGGCCGTGCCGCATGCGGCGAGCAAGGCGGCGGTCGCCAGCATGGCGCCCCCGCTGAACACTGTGTGGGGGATCGCCATCTGTCTGTCTCCTGGTTGTTTTTTGTGATCGGCCGCCGCTACCGCGCCACGCCCAGCAGCCGGTCCAGCACCTCCGGCCGCGCACGCAGCGCCGCCGCGGTGTCGGCATGCACGATGGTCCCGTGGTCGAGCACCACGGCCTGGTCGGAAATCGCGAGGATCGCCTGCGGGTGCTGCTCCACGATGATCGCGGCCAGCCCCTCGTCACGCGTGATGCGGCGGATGGCGCGCAGCAGCTCTTCCACGATGATGGGCGCGAGGCCTTCGAGCGGCTCGTCGAGCAGCAGCAGCTTCGGGTTGAGCACCAGCGCGCGGCCCACGGCCAGCATCTGCTGCTCGCCGCCCGACAGCTGCGTGCCCAGGTTGGTCTTGCGCTCCGCCAGGCGCGGGAACATCTCGTACACGCGCTGCGGGTTCCACTGGCCGGGGCGCTCCACGGCCGTCAGGTTCTCGTGCACCGTGAGCGACTTGAAGATGTTGCGCTCCTGCGGCACCCAGCCGATGCCGGCCGCCGCGCGCTGGTGCGGCTGCAGCTTGTGCAGCGCCGCCTGCCCGCCGAGCGCGATGGTGCCGCCGTGCTGGCGCGTGGCGCCGGCCAGCGTGTTGATGAGCGTGGTCTTGCCCGTGCCGTTGCGGCCCAGCAGCGCGAGCGTCTGGCCCTCGCCGAGCGTGAAGGCCACGTCGTGCAGCACCACGGCCTCGCCGTAGCCGGCGCTCAGGTTCTCGATGCGCAGCAGTTCAGACATGGGCATGTTCTCCGTGGCCCAGGTAGACCTCTTTGACCTTCGGGTCGTTGGCGATCGTCTCGGGGTCGCCCTCGGTCAGCAGCGCGCCGTTGACCAGCACGGTCATGCGGTCGGCGAAGCTGAACACCAGGTCCATGTCGTGCTCGATGAGCAGCACCGACACGTCGGCCGGCAGCGCGGCCACCGTCTGCAGCAGCTCTTCGCGCTCGCCGGCGGGCACGCCGGCCACGGGCTCGTCGAGCAGCAGCACGCGCGGCTCGCAGGCCAGCGCAATGGCGATCTCCAGCAGACGGCGCTTGCCGTAGGCCATGAATTTGGTCTGCTGCTGCGCGACGTCGGCAAGGTGGAACTGCTCCAGCAGTTGCCCGGCCCGCTCGGCGATGCGCTTGTCCGCACCCAGCGGGCGCCACCATTGCGCGCCGATGCCCTTGTGCTGCGACACCACGAGCGCCAGCGTTTCCAGCGGCGTCATCGAGTCGAAGAGCTGGTTGATCTGGAAGGTGCGCACCAGCCCGCGCGCCACGCGCTTGTGCGGCGCGAGCGTGGTGATGTCTTCGCCGAGCAGCGAGATGCGGCCTTCGGTGGGCGTGAGCACGCCGGTCAGCAGGTTGATCAGCGTGGTCTTGCCGGCGCCGTTCGGGCCGATGAGCGCATGGCGTGCGCCACGCTTCAGTTCCATCGTGACGTTGTTCGTGGCGGTGATGCCGCCGAAGCGCATCACGAGGCCTTGGGTCGAGAGCACGGTGTCGGTGGTCATGCCGCACCGCCCTTCTTCTTTGCAGCGCCGAACCAGGTCCACGGCTTGAGCAGGCGGTCGCGTCCCACGAGCACCAGCAGCACGAGGATGAGGCCGATCCAGAACATCCAGTACTGCGGCGTCACCGACGACAGCCAGGTCTGCAGCAGCTTGAAGACGATGGCGCCCGCCACGCCGCCATAGAGCCAGCCCACGCCGCCGATGACCAGCATCAGCAGCACGTCGGCCGAGCGGTCGAAGGCCAGCACGTCGAGCGAGGCGAAACCGGTGGTCTGCGCCAGCAGCGCGCCCGCGGCGCCCGCGATGCCGGCGGCCACGGTGTAGACCACGGCGAGCCGCGACACCACCGGGATGCCGATGGCCATGGCGCGCAGCCGGTTGTCGCGGATGGCCTTGAGCGTGGCGCCGAAGGGCGAATGCACGATGCGGCGCATCACGAGGAACAGCACGAGCATCACGGCCAGCGAGTACCAGGCGGCCGTGCGGCCATACAGGTCGAATTCGAAGAGGCCGAGCACCGGCCCCATCACCACGCCCTGCAGGCCGTCGGCGCCGCCTGTGAGCCAGTCGAGCTTGTTGGCCAGTTCGAGCAGCAGCAGCGCGGTGCCGAGCGTGACCATGAGCCGCGTGAGGTCGCTGCCGCGCAGGATGGTCACGCTGGCCACGAGGCCCAGCACGGCCGACAGCACGGTGGCGAACACGAGGCCGACGGTCGGGTCGGGCATGACGAGCTTGGCGAACAGCGCGGCGGCGTACGCGCCGAAACCGAAGAAGGCGGCGTGGCCGAGCGACACGATGCCGGTGTAGCCGAGGATGAGGTCGAGCGACATCGCGAACAGCGCAACGATGGCGATCTCGTTGACCAGCAGCGAGTGCGAGGGCATGGCCAGCGGCAGCGCGAAGGCCACGGCCCAGACCACGAACTCCCAGGGGCGCCAGCGCGCGGTGCGCAGCAGGGCCGATTCATAGGCAGGCGCGCTCATCTCAGCGGCCTCCCTTGCGCGTGAACAGGCCTTGCGGCCGCCACATGAGGATCAGGATCATGAGCAGGTAGACGGTGAACGCGCCCATCTTCGGAATGAAGTACTTGCCGGCCACGTCGGCAATGCCGAGCAGCAGCGCGGCGGCGAGCGGCCCGGTGATCGACGAGGTGCCGCCGACCGAGACGACGATGAGGAAATAGATCATGTACTTGAGCGGGAAGGTCGGGTCGAGCCCGAGGATTTCCGCGCCCAGTGCGCCGCCCAGCCCGGCCAGGCCCGAGCCCACGGCGAAGGTCAGCAGGAACACAATGTTGACGTTGATGCCCAGCCCGGCGGCCACGCGCGGGTCGTCGACGGCGGCGCGCAGGCGGCTGCCGAAGCGCGTCTTCGAGAGGATGAGCTGCAGCACCACGGTGAGCACGGCGCACACGGCGATGATGAAGATGCGGTAGTGGCCCATGCCCAGCAGGAACGCGCCGTCGCCGAATTCGCTGCGCCCGCGCAGCCACTCGGGCAGCTGCAGGTTCTGCTGCGACGAGCCGACGAAGTAGTCGACGGCCGCGACGGCCATGAATGCCAGGCCGATGGAGAACAGCACCTGGTCCAGGTGCGGCTTGCCGTACATCGGCCGGTAGAGCGTGCGCTCCAGCAGCGCGCCTGCCAGCGCGACGACGATGAACGCGAGCGGCAGGCAGGCCAGGAACGGCACGCCGAACTTCTGCATCGCGAACACGGTGAGATAGCCGCCCGCCATGGCAAAGGCGCCGTGCGCGAGGTTGATGAAGTTCATCAGCCCGAGCGTCACGGCCAGCCCCACGGCGAGGACAAAGAGCAGCATGCCGTAGGCGATGCCGTCGAAAAGAATGGTCAGCATGTTGTCTGGTACGTGCGTTCGGATGCGGTTCGTTCAGGGTGCGTGCTCAGGACACCGGGTACTTCCCTCCGCGAATGTCCCCCGGGCTTCGCCCTCCTCCTTGATTTCGCTGCGGGAAGCACCCAGTGCCCTGAGCACAAGGCACGCTGTCGGTTCACAGCCGATCAACCAGTGCTCTGAACACGCTCACGTCGATGGGGTGCCTTGCGCAGCGAAATCAAGGAGGAGCCCGAAGGGCGGGGGACATTCGCGGAGCAAGGCACCCCGTCGGCGGGAGCGCCGCCCTGAACAGCAGCGCTCCCACCGGCGAAGCGAAATTACTTGGCTTTACCCGGGTCCTTCACGCCCTTGAGCACGTCGAACTCGACGTTGTAGAGCTGCCCGTCCTTCTTTTCAACCTTGCGCAGGTACACGTCCTGCACGATGTCGCGCGTCTGCGCATCGATCAGCACCTGGCCGCGCGGGCTTTCGAAGACCTGGCCCTTCATGGCTGCCAGCAGCGCTTCACCGCCGCCCTGGCCCTTGGTGGTCTTGAGGGCTTCGTAGATCACGCGCATGCCGTCATAGCCGCCCACGGCCATGAAGTTGGGGCGCATCTTGGGGTTGGCTTTCTGGAAGGCCTCGACGAACTTCTTGTTCAGCGCCGAGGGGTGCGCGGCCGAGTAGTGGTGCGAGGTGACCACGCCCAGCGCGCCGTCGCCCATGTCGTTCAGCTGGTCGTCATCCGTCACGTCGCCGGTGGCGATCATCTTGATGCCGGCCTTGTCCATGCCGCGCTCCAGGAACTGCTTCATCACCGCCGCGCCCGCGCCCGAGGGCACGAAGACGAACAGCGCGTCGGGCTTGGCGTCGCGCACCTTCTGCAGGAACGGCGCGAAGTCGGGGTTGCGCAGCGGCACGCGCAGCTTCTCGAGCACCTTGCCGCCGTTGAGCTGGAAGCGGTCGCTGAAGAACTTCTCGGCGTCGTTGCCGGGGCCGTAGTCGGTGACCAGCGTGACCACCGACTTCACGCCGTTCTTGGGCGCCCAGTCGCCCATCACCACCGACACCTGCGGCAGCGTGAAGCTGCTGCGCACGATGTAGGGCGAGGCCTCGGTGATGCTCGAGGTGGCCGCGGCCATCACGACCTGCGGCGTCTTCGACTGCGTGGCCAGCGGCGCGGCGGCCAGCGCGGCCGGGGTGATGCCGAAGCCGGCGATCACGTTGACCTTGTCGTTGACGATGAGCTCCTGCGCCAGGCGCTTGGTCACGTCGGGCAGGCCGGTGTCGTCCTTCACGATCAGCTCGACCTTCTTGCCGGCCACGGTGTCGCCGTTCTGTGCCATGTACAGGCGCGCGGCGGCCTCGATCTGGCGGCCGGTGGAGGCCGACTGCCCCGTCATCGGCAGGATCAGGCCGATCTTGAACTTGTTGTCCTGGGCGCTGGCCACAGGCAGCGACAGCGCGGTGGCGAGCGCAATCGCCGAAAGGCCGGCGGTCTGGATGAGATGGCGTCTTTGCATGGAATTTTCCTTTGAGGGACGGAACGCGAAACCGGGCGTATTTTGAACAATTCGCAACAATTGACGGAGCAGGCAACCACCTACCCACCCGCCGCACGGGTCTTTGTTGCGCGATCAGTCGAATGGTTGCGCGATGATCGCGCAACCGATGTTTTCAACGGTCGGGGCGGTACGCGGAATCGAGCGTGAGCGTACCCACGGCGCGTGACACGCAGGCGCAGATGCGCGTGGTCGCCTGCTTCTCGTGCGGGCTCAGGAACACGTCGCGGTGATCGACTTCGCCGTCCACGGCCAGCACGTCCATGGCGCACAGGCCGCACTCGCCGCGCTTGCAGTCCGACAGGGTCTGCACGCCGGCCGCATCGAGCGCGTCGAGCAGGGTGCAGTCGGCCGGCACGGTGATCGACAGGTCGTGGCGCGGAATGCGCACGGTGAAAGCCTGCGTCGCAAGCCGCCCGCTGCTGCCGAAGGTTTCGAAGCGCAGGTCGGCGAGCGGCCGGCCCGCCGCGGCCCAGGCACGCTTGACGGCTTCGAGCATCGGCACCGGGCCGCAGGTGTAGAGCTGGCCGCCGGGCGGCAACGCGGCGATGGCCGCGTCGAAGTCGATGGGCGCGGCGCCTTCGTGCGCCTGCACGCCGGCCTCGCCCAGCGCGTCGCGCAGGGTGTCGAGGTAGCCGAACTCGCCCGCATGGCGCGCGCCGTACAGCATGGCCACCGGCACGCCGCGGCGTCGGGCCAGCGCGCCCAGGCGCTGCGCCATCAGCACCAGCGGCGTGATGCCGATGCCGCCGGCCACCAGCAGGTAGCCGGGCGCCGCGAGGTCGAGCGGAAAGTGGTTCTGCGGCGCGCTCACCTGCAGCCGGTCGCCCTCGGCCAGCCGCCACATCGCGCGCGAGCCGCCACGGCCGTCGTCCAGCCGCTTGACGGCGATGCGCCAGCAGCTGCCGTCGCCCTCGCCCACCAGCGAGTAGGAGCGCGTCTGCACGCGGCCCTGCTCGGTCATCACCTGCACCTGCAGGTGGGCGCCGGGCTCATGCGCGGCAACGAAGTCGGTGTCGGGGCGCAGCGTGAACTCGCGCACGGTGGGCGTGACGTCGCGCAGCGCCACCACCTGCGCCTGCATCCATTGAAGATCGCTTTTCATCGGGGAACACCAGCGGGGAAAGAAAGAAAAAGGAAGTCGTCGATCAGCCGCGACGGCGGATCAGTTGCACGCCCGGCAGCGGACGCTGTTCGGCGCTCGGCGTGCCGTGCAGCGCCTCGCGCAGGTTGCGCCGCGCAATGCGGCTGTGCTCGCGCATCAGCGCCTCGGCGCGCGAGCCCTCGCCGGACTCGATGGCGTCGAGCACCTGCAGGTGCTGGTCCTGCGCAATCACGAGCATGTCGCGCGCGGCCGGCGAATTGGCCTGCACGATGACGAAGCCGGAGGGCGAGGCGAACGGCAGGTTGACCACGCGCTCGAGCTGCTGCGCGATGACGGGGCTGCCCGCCATCTCGCACAGCAGCGCATGGAATTTCTCGTTGTGCGTGACGTAGCGCGAGAAGGCCGCGTCGTCGAGCGCGGGCTCGCGCAGCAGCTCGTCGATGCGCGTGAGGCAGGCGCGCGCTTCGCGCAGCACCACGGGCGCCGCGCCGCGCTCGGCCGCCAGCCGCGCCACGAGGCCTTCGAGCGTGCCGCGCAGCTCGATGGCATCGGCCACGTCGCGTTCGGAAAAGGTGCGCACCGCATAGCCGCCGTTGGGCAGCGCTTCGAGCAGGCCTTCCTGTTCGAGCCGCATCAACGCGCTGCGCACCGGCGTGCGCGACACGCCGAGCTGTTCGGAAATGGCGACCTCGGCAATGCGCGCGCCGCCGGGCAGTTCGCCCGCGAGGATCATCTCGCGCAGCCGCAGCTGCGCCTTCACGGCCTGCGAACTGCCGCTGTCGCCGGGCTCGGCGGGAGAGACGGTGGCGACCTTCATCACGCGGCCTGGCTCTCTGGGGCGGGACGGATCGGGATCGCGGCGCGCGCGGGCCGCTCCTTCTCGATCATGCGGTCGATGAGGCGGCGCGCCCACATCGAGCCGGCGTCGATGTTGAGGTTGTAGAACTGGTGGTCGGGGTGCTCGTCGATGGCTTTCTGCTGTGCCTCGAGCACGATCTCGTCCTCGCGGAAGATGCCCGAGACGCCCTCGCGCAGCTCGTGCGTGAGGCGCTGTTCGCCCAGGCAGTAGTTGCGCGCAAAGGCCCAGAAGTACAGGCAGGTCTTGTCGGTCTCGGGCGTGATGGTGTTGAGCACGTAGCCGTTGACGCCCTTGCTGCGGTCGCCGGCGTTGTCGTTCGACGGCACCGCGCCGCTGCCCGCCTCGGCCACGCCGACGTCGATGTTCACGGTGCACGGACCTTCGAAACGGATGATCTGCCAGCGGTCGACCTTGCCCGTGTAGCCGCGCGCATGGCGGATCTGGTTGCCCCAGAACGGCGGCGCGTCGATGTTCTCCATCCAGCGCGTGACGGTGGCCGAGCGGTCGCCGTGCGTGGCCACGAAGGGCGCCTCGGCCACTTCGCGGTTGCCGATGGACGAGCCGTGCACGAAGGTCTCGTGCGTGAGGTCCATGAGGTTGTCGACCACGAGGCGGTAGTCGCAGTGGACGCGGATCATCTTGCCGTCGCCGGCCCAGGCCGGGTCGTCGTTCCAGTGCATGTCGGGCACCAGCGCGGGGTCGGCCTTGGCCGGGTCGCCGGGCCAGATCCACACGAAGCGGTGCTTCTCGACCACCGGAAAGCTGCGCACGCAGGCCGAGGGGTTGAGCGTTTCCTGGCTCGGCATGTGGGTGCAGCGGCCCTGGCTGTTGTAGACCAGGCCGTGGTAGCCGCAAACCAGCTCGTCGCCCTCGAGGCGGCCCAGCGACAGCGGCATCAGCCGGTGCCAGCAGGCGTCTTCGAGCGCGGCCACCTGGCCGTCGGTGCGGCGAAACAGCACCACTTTCTGGTTGCAGATGGTGCGTGGCAGCAGCGCGTGACGCACTTCGACGTCGTAGGCGGCGGCATACCAGGCGTTGAGCGGAAAGGCGGTCGTGGGCGTCTTCATGAATACGCAATGTATACAGAACAGAGAGAAATTCCAGCACCAAACCCCTCATTCAAGGGTAAACACTGACGCATACGTATACAGACAGGCTTTTCCCGAAGGCGCTAGGATTCCGCTCGTTCACAGTCACGACGGAGTTCATTCCATGTCCCAGCATGCCGCCCTGCCCGCCCGCTACGACCACGTGGGCAGCTTCCTGCGCCCGCAGTACCTGCTCGAAGCCCGCGAGCAGAAAGCCAAGGGCCAGATCACGCCCGAGCAACTGCGCGAGGTCGAAGACAAGGCCATCACCGAGATCGTCCGCTTCCAGGAAGACATCGGCCTGAAAAGCATCACCGACGGCGAGTTCCGCCGCACCTACTTCCACATCGACTTCCTCGACCAGCTCGGCGGCGTAAAGACCGACATTCCGGTCACCATCCGCCGCCCCGACGGCACCGAGGAACTGGCGCCGCCCGCGATGCGCGTGATCGACAAGGTGCGCCACGTGAAGGACATCCAGCTCGCCGACTTCCAGTACCTCAAGAGCCAGGTTTCGGCCGGCCGCACGCCGAAGGTGACCATCCCCTCGCCGACGATGCTGCACTTCCGCGGCGGCCGTGCGGGCATCAGCAAGGACGCCTACCCCGAGCTCGACCCGGTGTTCTACGACGACGTGGCCAAGGCCTACGGCGACGAGCTGCGCTCGCTCGCCGCAGCCGGCTGCACCTACGTGCAGATGGACGACACCAACCTCGCCTACCTGTGCGACGAGCACATGCGCGAAGCCGCCCGCAAGCGCGGTGACGACCCGAACGAACTGCCGCACCGCTACGCCGCCTTCATCAACAAGGTGGTGGCGCAGAAGCCGCCGGGCATGCTGCTGGCCATGCACCTGTGCCGCGGCAACTTCAAGAGCACGCACGCCGCGGCCGGCAACTACGAGCCGGTGGCCGAGGCGCTGCTGAAGGAGATGGACCTCGACGCCTACTTCATGGAATACGACGACGCCCGCTCGGGCGACTTCAAGCCGCTGCGCTACCTGCCCAAGGGCAAGACGGTGGTGCTCGGCCTCGTGACCACGAAGTTCGGCGAGATGGAAGACAAGGACGAGCTCAAGCGCCGCATCGAGGACGCCAGCAAGTACGCCTCGCTCGACCAGCTCGCGCTGTCGCCGCAGTGCGGCTTCTCCAGCACGGTGCACGGCAACAACATCGCCGTCGAAGCGCAGCGCAACAAGCTGCGGCTCGTGGTCGAGACGGCGCAGGAGGTCTGGGGCTCGACCTGACGCGCGCTTTCTGTTGAAGTCGGGGGCATGACGACGACGCAGATTTACTCCGGCCCCCTCAGCATGTTCGGCGCGAAGGTACAGATCGCCGCGTACGAAAAAAGCATCACCTTCGAGCTCATCTTGGTGCCGTTTACCACCGACGACGCCTACGAGCCCAAGCACCCCGAGGTGCTGCGCGTGAACCCGGTGAAGCAGCAGGTGCCGGTGCTGGTCGACGAGGAGGTGGCGCTGTTCGACTCGACGCAGATCTTCGAGTACCTCGAAGACCGCTACCCGCAGCCCGCGCTGTGGCCCGAGGGCATTGCCGATCGGGCCCGCGCGCGGCAGCTGGAGCAGAAGTCGGACGAGGTGTTTTTTCCGAACGTCATCAAGCTCTTCGGCTTGCAGGACGCCATGCAGAGCGCGCCGGCCGTGGCCGCATGTGCCGGCTGCGCGCGCTTCTACGAAGAGATGGAGGGCCTGCTCGCCACGCGCGAATACCTGGCCGGCCCTTACTCCTTCGCCGACATCGCCTTCTACATGGCGCATGTGTTCGCCGACCGCAAAGGCGCCGGCATGACCGGCGCCACGCCGCGCCTCGTGGCCTGGCGCGAGCGCGTGGGCGCGCGGCCCGCCGTGCGCGCGGTGGTCGATCCGATGATGCGGTTCCTGGCTTCGCAAGGGCGCGGCGTGCCGGCCTTCCTGCAGCGCTGAGCGGGCACCGAGGCATCACCCGCCCATGCCGGACACCCTCTTCGACTGGCTGCCCTCCCCTTCGCAGCATTTTCTTGTCGTCACTTTCGCGTTGCTGGTCTATGTGCTGACCACGCGCACGCGCCGCGAGCAGCGCGCCCCCACCACCGCCATCGCGTGGGTCATGGGGCTGGTGCTCATGCCCTACGTGATCCTGCCGATGTACCTGCTGTTCGGCCAGCGCAAGCTGCGCCCGACCGGTGCGCCCCGGCCGCCGCGTTCGCTGCCGCCGGGCCACTGGGCGGCCGACCTGATCGAGAGCTTCGGGCTGGCGCCGCCCGGGCGCTGCGCGATCCGCATGCACGCCGACGGCGAGGCCGCGCGCGAGGCGCTGTTCGAGGTGATCGACGGCGCGCGCCAGCGCCTGGACGTGTGCACCTTCATCATCGGCGACGACGCGCTCGGCCACGCCGTGCTGGCGCGGCTCGCGCAGCGCGCGCGCGAGGGCGTCAAGGTGCGCGTGCTGCTCGACGGCTTCGGTGCGCTGTCGCTGCCGCGCCATCACTTCGACCGGCTGCGCGCGGCCGGCGGCGAGGTGGCGGTGTTCCGCCCCTTCTTCAGCCTGCGCCGCATCGGGCCGCGCAACCTGCGCAACCACCGCAAGCTCACCATCGCCGACGACCGCTGGCTGTGGTCGGGCGGGCGCAACCTCGCGGGCGAGTACTTCTCCGGCAACGACAAACACCCCGAAGCCTGGCACGACCTGTCGTTCGACCTGCAGGGCAGCGTGGCCGCCGCCGCCGCGCGCCAGTTCGACCACGACTGGAGCTCGGTGCGCGGACGCAAGGCGCGCGCCATCACCGCCGCCGACGTGCCCGCGGGCCCCGGCTGCGCGATGGCCCAGTTCCTGCCGAGCGGCCCCGACCAGACCGAGGACACGGCGCATGCGCTGCTCATCGACGCCTGCTTTCGCGCCGAGCACCGCATCCTCGCGATCACGCCCTACTTCGTGCCCGGCGACGGCCTGCGCGACGCGCTGCGCCTCGCCGCGCGGCGCGGCGTGCAGGTGACCATCGCGATGCCCGCGCAGTCGAACCACCGGCTGGCCGACTTCGTGCGCGCACGCGCCATGCGCGACCTGGCGCGCGCGGGCGTGAGCTTTCGCATGCTGCCCTTCATGGCCCACGCCAAGGCCGTGGTGGTCGACGACGAACTGGCAATGTGCGGCTCGATCAACCTCGACCTGCGCAGCCTGCTGCTGAACCACGAGGCGGCGGTGGTGTTCTACGGCCACGACGACATCGAATGGCTGGCCGAATGGATCGAGACCACCGCCTCGGCCGGCGAGCCCTACCGCGCGCGGCGCCCGGGGCTGCTGCGCGACGTGGCCGAAGGGCTGCTGCTGACCGTCGCCTTCCAGCTGTAGGCGGGCGGCGCATCGCCCAGGATGCACGAATGCAACACAATTGCAACCAATTGAACAATCGCACTAGAATCGCCACCGGTTCCGGTGGATGACCGTTCTTCCGGAGCCCCCTGCATCGCGGGGCAGCCCGCTCCGGCCCGGCCTCATGGGGCCCACCGAAGCGCCATTCGTACCGCCGTTGTCGTGAGAAAGTGCCCAAATAACAGGCACCACTACAGCGAGGCAAGCTCCCTTCCTACGAGCCCAAAAATTAAGATAAAGGTTCACTGATTGTTGCCACATCGTGTGGAGGAATGAGCGGTCCGCCCGCCCTCTGCACTGAATGAGCAACCAGTAGTCCCCCCGCACTTCAGAAGCATCGGCGTCCGTCAGGGCGTATCGCCTTCGGCGACCTCGATGCGATGCAGGAGCGTGACCGGCAAAGGCGGTCGCGGCGGGGTTTGAGCGCTGGGCGCCGGGCGACACCTTCGCGCGGCCCCAAGCGATCCCCTTTGTTGTCGATCACTGCCGGATTCCCCTGAGCACGGGGAGAAAAATCGATGCCTTTCATTGATTCGCTGCTGGCGCTCGCGCGCCGGCTGGGCGTAGCCTTGCCTGTCGTTTTGGCCCTGCTGCTGCCGTTGTCCGCCGCCCCGACCTGGGCGGCCCTGAACGAAGTCGGCCGCGCCACGCCGAGCGTGCACCGCCTGCGCTTCTTCATCGACCCGCAACTGGCGGCCGACATCGGCGCGCCCGAGGCCGGCCGCCGGCTCGCGCAGTACGTGGCCGATCTCAACACCGTGTTCCAGCGCGAGACCGTGCGCAGCTTCACCTTCGATCCCGCGAAAGACCTGCAGATCGTCGCGCCCGGCGCAGCGCCGCCCTGCGGCTTCAACGGCGTGGCCGGCGGCGAGATCGTGCTGTGCGTCGGCCCCTCGAAGCGCGGCTACAGCCACGGCGGCCTGACCACCAGCACCACCTTTCCGCCCACCGGCGTGACCTGGAACCTGAACTGGACCGCCATCCACGACCCGCTGCGCCTGTCGCGCGCCATCACGCCGGCCGCGCCCGAATCCACCGAGAAGGACTACCTCGGGCGCCAGCTCAAGACCCTGCTGCACGAGCTGGAGCACGTGTTCGGCGCCGGCTCGGGCGAGTATTACAACGCCATCGCCGTTGCCGACACCACCGAGACCGCGCCCGCCAGCGACCTGGCCCTGGTGAAGCACACCGACCGCTACTGGTGGACGCGCCAGCACTGGCGCCTCGACCCGCTGCTGGGCACCGTGTTCGAGCAGCGCTACGACCCGGCCACCAACCGCGTCGCCACGCTCGGCCTGATCCGTTTCACCGAAGGCACCAAGGCGCAGATCAACACCGACTGGCGCGACTGGCCCAAGCTCGGCAGCTCGAAGTTCATGGCCGCGACCACCGCCACGCAGGTGCGCGTGAGCGAACGCGAGAGCGGCGCCGCGCTGGCCGGCGCGCCCGTCTCGGTGTGGCGCGACCCGGGCGCCGGCAAGCCGCTGGAGCCGATCGCGCAGGGCAGCACCAACGCCGAAGGCCGCTTCGTCTTCGACTGGCGCTGCGGCTTCAGCTGCTTCGCAGTCGGCAAGACCACGCTGCTCGTGAAGGCCCAGGCCGCGGGCCGTGCACCGGGCGCGACCTGGTTCACCATCTTCGACGCCTTCGAGCAGAAGGCGGTGCAGGGGCAGGCGGCCTTCACCATCGACCTGCCGCTGGGCGCGCCCGACAGCCAGAAGCCGGCCGTGTCCCTGGCCGCCCCCGCGATGGCGACCGTGGGCCAGCCCGTGGCGCTGGCGCCCGTGGCGGTCGACAACGTCGGCGTCTTCGGCGTGAAGGTGATCGGCACCGACAGCCTGCCGATCTGCACCTTCACCGCCCCGCCCTACACCTGCCAGTGGACGCCGACCGCGCCGGGCGTGCAGATCGTCCGCGTGATCGCCATTGACGCGGCGGGCAATGCCGAGGTCGCGTCGGCGCAGGTGATCGTGCGCGCGCCCGCCGACACCACCGCGCCGACCGTGACGCTGAACGTGCCGTCCATGGCGGCCTCGGCCGCCGGCCTGCCGGTGCGGCTGTCGGCCAGCGCGACCGACGATGTCGGCGTGGCCGAACTGGCCTTCATCGTCGACGGCAAGACCGTCTGCGCGCCGCGCGCCGCGCCCTACGCCTGCAGCTGGACGCCCGCGCGTGCGGGCCTGGCGAACATCGAACTGCGCGCCACCGATGCGGCGGGCAACGTCGCCACCACCTCGGCCACCGCGCGCGTCGGTGCGGAACTGCGACCCGAAGACCTGTAGGAGATAACTCAACGCCGGTTCGTGAAGCTGGCGTTGCCCAGCCCGGTGCCGATGGTCAGCACGCCCCAGTGGCGCACGTCGCGCATGAAGGGCAGCTCGCTCAGGCCCTGCACCACCGCGTCGTTGTGCATGAGCACCAGCGTCGCGCCCGAGCCGATGATCGGCAGCCGCCGCCACAGCGCGGCCGGCAGGTGGAAGGCCCGGCTCTCCCAGTCGCCCGGCAGGTTCTGCGCGCCGCGCGCGATCGAGCCGTCGGAGCGGATCAGCCCCGGGCAGCCGATGCCGATGAAGGGCGCGAGCCGGATCTTGCGGCGCTCGGCGTAGATCACCATGTCCTCGAGCATGTCGGCGATGCGCTCGACCATGTGGCTGCGGTTCGGGCCGTCGTCGGCGTGGCGCCACTTCTCGCGCTTGACCACCTTGGCGCGCGAGAAGTCGGACGCCTTGCGGTGGCGCGTCTTCACGATGCCGCAGCGCACGTTCGTGCCGCCGATGTCCACGGCCAGGATGGCGTCGTGCCCCTTCAGCAGCGGCGGCGGCGTCAGGTGCGCCCAGCCGATCAGCCCGCCGTCGTCCACGTTGTGCGACAGCCGGCCCAGCTGCACGTGCACGCCCAGGTCTTCGAGCATCGCGCCCGCCTCCAGGATCGCGCGCTCGCCCACGTCGCTCTCGGGAAAGCCGCCGCCGACCACGATGCGCTGCACCTTGCGCCACGAGGGCTGGCGCACGAAGCGCTGGACCACGAAGGCCAGCTCTTCCGCGAACTCCTCGATGGCTCCGTGCATCACGTCGCCGGCGGCCGTGGCGGTCTTTCCCTGCAGCGCGCGGTCGAGCTGCTTCTTGCTCAGGTCGCGCGAGTGGGCCGCGCCCAGCGGGTCGCGGCCGGCCTTGCGGCGCCGCTTGCGCCAGCGCTCGAGCAGTTCGCGAAACGCCGTCTGGCTGGCCTGGTCGCCGACGAAGCCGTCCTTGTCGCGCAGCTGCAGGCTGTAGCCGTCCACGCGCAGGCCGGGCAGCTCGCGCAGGCCGTGGATGTCGGGACCGGGGGGCGCGTGCCTGGTTTTTTTCATGACGGCCACTATGGGCCGCCGCGCGGCCCGAGCGCATCGGCTTCGCGCACCACGGCGTGTAGGAGACGGACGGGTACGGCTGGCGCGGCGATGCCGATACACTGACCCGGATGCACCTGCCTCGCAGCTTCTGGCACCCCGCCCTGTGGCTTTTCGCGATGCTCTGGCTGGCCGCCGCCGCACCCCGCGCGCAGGCCGCCGACGAGACGCTGCGCGTCGGCTCCAAGCGCTTCACCGAGTCGTACATCCTGGCCGAGGTGCTGGCGCAGACCGCCGCGCCGCACACCGCGTCGCCGCCCGTCGTGCGGCAGGGGCTGGGCAACACGGCCATCGTGTATGAAGCGCTGCGCTCGGGCGCCATCGACCTGTACGCCGAATACACCGGCACCATCGCGCTCGAGATCCTCAAGGGCTCGCCCGCCGACACGCGCGAGGCGATGAACGCCGCGCTCGCGCCGCTCGGGCTGGGCGTGGCGATTCCGCTGGGCTTCAACGACGGCTACGCGCTGGCCGTGCGCGCCGCCGATGCCGACAAGCTCGGGCTGCGCACGCTGAGCGACCTGGCCCGGCACCCCGAGCTGCGCATCGGGCTGTCGAACGAATTCATCGGCCGCGCCGACGGCTGGAAGGGCCTGGCTGCGCGCTACGGCTTCACGCAGACGCCGACCGGGCTCGACCACGGCCTGGCCTACGAAGCGATGACGGCCAAGCAGATCGACGCCATCGACATCTACACCACCGACGCCAAGATCGACCACCTCGGCCTGCGCGTGCTGGTGGACGACAAGCAGTACTTTCCGCGCTACGACGCGGTGGTGCTCTACAAGCTCGACCTGCCCGCGCGGCTGCCGAAGGCCTGGGCCGCGTTGCAGGCGCTCGAAGGGAGGATCGACGAGCACGCGATGATCGCGATGAACGCACGCGCCGAACTGCAAGGCGTGCGCTTCGACACCATCGCGCGCGACTTCCTCGCCGGCGCCACCAAGGACGGCAAGACACCGCCGAGCGCCGCGCGCGGCTTCACGGCCAAGCTCTTCGGGCCCGACCTCTGGCCGCTGGCACGCCAGCACCTGCTGCTGGTGGCGGTGTCGGTCGGCGTGGCCATCCTTATCGGCGTGCCGCTCGCGATCCTCGTGTTTCCGCACCTGCGGCTGCGCGCCGTGGTGCTGGGCTTTGCGAGCGTGATGCAGACCGTGCCCTCGCTGGCGCTGCTCGCGGTGCTGATCTCGCTGCTCGGCGCCATCGGTGCCCTGCCCGCACTCATCGCGCTCACGCTGTACTCGCTGCTGCCGATCATGCGCAACACCGTGACCGGGCTGGCCGAAGTGCCGAATGGACTTCGGCTGGCCGGCACCGCGCTGGGCATGACGCCGCCGCAGAGCCTTCAGCTGGTGCTGCTGCCTCTCGCGTTGCCCACGCTGCTGGCGGGCGTTCGCACCGCGACAGCCATTGCCATCGGCACGGCCACCATCGCGGCCTTCATCGGCGCGGGTGGTTTTGGCGAGCGCATCGTGACGGGGCTGGCGCTCAACGATCGCGAGCTGTTGATGGCGGGTGCGCTGCCGGCTGCAGCCATGGCGCTGATCAGTGAAGGGGTCTTCGAGCTGATCGAATTCCTGATGCGTCGCAGTCGCAGGGCACCATTGGCCTGAGCTGTTCAGGGCGACGCTCACGCCGACGCGGTACCTTGCTCCGCGAATGTCCCCCGGGCTTCGCCCTCCTCCTTGATTTCGCTGCGCAAGGCACCGCATCGACGTGAGCGTTGGGCAGTGCAGTCGTTGATCGGCGAGCACCAGCAGCGTGTCCCGTGCGCAGGACACTGGGTGCTTCCCGCAGCGAAATCAAGGAGGAGGGGCGAAGCCCCGGGGGACATTCGCGGAGGGAAGTACCCGGTGGCCTGCGCACGCGCCCCGAAAAACACAGGCGTAAAAAAGCCCCCAACCGGGGGCTTCCAACGAGACAAGAAAAGCGTCAGGCCAACGTGTAAGCCGTCTTCACCGTCGTGAAGAACTCCTGCGCGTACTTGCCCTGCTCGCGCGGCCCGTAGCTCGAGCCCTTGCGACCACCAAACGGCACGTGATAGTCCACCCCCGCCGTCGGCAGGTTCACCATCACCATCCCCGCCTGGCTGTGGCGCTTGAAGTGCGTCGCGTACTTCAGCGAGGTCGTCGCGATGCCGGCCGACAAACCGAACTCCGTGTCGTTGGCCGTCGCCAGTGCCTCTTCGTAGTTCTTCACGCGGATCACGCTCGCCACCGGCCCGAACACTTCCTCGCGGTTGATGCGCATGTTCGCGGCGGACTCGCTGAACAGTGCGGGCGACATGTAGTAGCCGTCCGTCTCCAGCTTCAGCAGTTCGCCGCCAGCCGCCAGCGTGGCGCCTTCGCCCTTGCCGATGGCGACGTATTCCATGTCCTGGTCGAGCTGCGACTTCGACGACACCGGCCCCACGTCGGTGCCCTGCGCGAGCGCATCGCCGACCTTGATCTTCGCCATGCGCGCCTTCATCGCCTCGATGAACTTCGGGTAGATGCCCTCGGTCACGATGAGTCGGCTCGACGCCGTGCAGCGCTGGCCCGTCGAGTAGAACGCGCTCTGCACACTGAGCTCTACGGCCTGCGCGAGGTCGGCATCGTCGAGCACCACCTGCGGGTTCTTGCCGCCCATTTCGAGCTGCACCTTCTTGTGGTTGGTGACGCACTGGATCGCGATGTTGCGGCCCACGCCCACCGAGCCCGTGAAGCTGATCGCATGGATGCCCGGGTGGTTCACCAGCGCATCGCCGATCACGCTGCCGCGCCCCATCACGAGATTGAACACGCCGGCCGGAATGCCCGAGCGGCTGATGATCTCAGCCAGCGCCCACGCGCAGCCCGGCACGAGGTCGGCGGGCTTGAGCACCACGCAGTTGCCGAAGGCCAGCGCGGGTGCGATCTTCCAGGCGGGAATCGCGATGGGAAAGTTCCACGGCGTGATGAGCCCGACCACACCGACCGGCTCGCGCGTGATCTCCACGCCGATGTTCGGGCGCACCGACGGCAGCACCTCGCCCGACAGGCGCAGGCACTCGCCCGCGAAGAACTTGAAGATCTGCCCCGCGCGCGTGGCCTCGCCGATGCCTTCGGCCTTGGTCTTGCCTTCTTCGCGTGCGAGCAGCGTGCCGAGCTCTTCCTTACGCGCGAGGATCTCGGTGCCGATCTTGTCGAGCGCGTCGGAGCGCGCCTGGATGCTGCCCGTCGCCCAGGCGGGGAAGGCGGCGGTGGCGGCGGCCACAGCGGCGTCGACCTGGCCCTTGTCGCCCTGCGTGTACTGGCCCAGCACGTCGGCCAGGTTGCTGGGGTTGATGTTGGGGCTGTAGCTTTGGCCGGCCAACCATTCGCCATTGATGAGGTTGTTGAATTCAGTCATCGTCGATGTCCTTGCTTGTGTGCTGTTGCGGTGAGGAGGTTGGAAAGTCTGAAGGCTAGGTGGCGCCTTCGGACTCCACGTAGAGGGCGTACAGCGAATGGCTGGCCGCCATGTAGAGGCGGTTGTTCTTGGGGCCGCCGAAGGTGAGGTTGGCACAGCGTTCGGGCAGGCGGATGAAACCGATGGGCTTGCCTTGCGCATTGAAGATCTTGACGCCATCGAGGTCTTCGGACTTCGCCTGCGGCTGATAGACCTTCATGCCGTTGCCGGCATCGATGGGTTCGGGCGCGAGCGCGCCGTTCCAGCCCCAGCCCATCCAGAGGTTGCCGTCGCGGTCGACGCGAAAGCCGTCGAGCGCCGCAGCGCCCGTGCCATCGATGAGCTTCAGCTTGTTCGACACGCTGCCGTCGGCCGCCACGTCGTAGCTCCAGAGGCTGCGGTTGGGCGTGCCCTTCCACTCGATGACGTAGAGCTTTTTCTCGTCCGGCGAGAAGGCCAGGCCGTTCGGGTTCACCAGGTCGGTGATCACCGCCGAGAGCTGGCCGTCGGGCGTGAGGCGGTACACGTTGGTCGTCGCCTGCTCGGGCGCGGCCTTCTCGCCTTCCCACGTGCCCGAGATGCCGAAGAGCGGGTCGGTGAACCACACGGTGTCGTCCGACTTCACCACCACGTCGTTCGGCGAATTCAGCCGCTTGCCCTGATAGCGGTCGGCCAGCACGGTCATGCGCCCGTCGGCCTCGGTGCGCACCACGCGCCGCGTCACCGAGTGCTCGCAGCTGATGAGGCGGCCCTGCCGGTCGCGCGTGTTGCCGTTGCAGTAGCCGGCGTTCGCCTTGTGGACCTTGAACTCGCCGGTCTTCTCCTCGTAGCGCATCAGCCTGTTGTTCGGGATGTCGCTGCACACGAGGTAGCCCTCGCGCGGCAGGTACACCGGGCCCTCGGCCCAGCGCATGCCGGTGCCGACCTGCTCGAGCGTGCTGCTGTAGATGCGGTACTTCGCAAAGCTGGGGTCGAGGATCAGCACCGACGGGTCGGGATAGCGTTGCTGCGGCTTGAAGGGAAACGACTGGGCGCCCGCGGCGGCGGCCACGGCGCCGAGTGCCGAGCCGGCAGCCGCTTGCAGCAGGCGACGGCGATCCATGTGCTTGTTCATTCAGTCTCCTTGGATGTTTCAGCCGTCAGCGCACGAAGGCACCGGGCGCTCAGCGGACCATGCAGGGGCGCTTGTTGTCGAAGGTCCAGTTCGGAATGAGGAACTGCATCGCCTGCGCATCGTTGCGCGCGCCCAGGCCATGCTTCAGGTACAGCTGGTGCGCCTTCTCGACCTCGGCCATGTCGAGTTCGATGCCCAGGCCGCCGCGCGTGGGCACCTGCACGAGGCCGCCCTCGATCTGCAGCGGCGCCTTCGTGAGACGCTGGCCGTCCTGCCAGATCCAGTGCGTGTCGATGGCCGTGACCTTGCCGGGTGCCGCCGCAGCCACGTGCGTGAACATCGCGAGTGACACGTCGAAGTGGTTGTTCGAATGCGAGCCCCAGGTCAGGCCCCAGGCCTGGCACAGCTGCGCCACGCGCACCGAGCCCTGCATGGTCCAGAAGTGCGGGTCGGCCAGCGGAATGTCGACCGACTGCAGCGACAGGCTGTGCACCATCTCGCGCCAGTCGGTGGCGACCATGTTGGTGGCGGTGGGCAGGCCCGTGGCGCGGCGGAACTCGGCCATCACCTCGCGGCCCGAGAACACGCCCTCGGCGCCGCACGGATCTTCGGCATAGGCCATCACGCCGTGCAGGTCGCGGCACAGACGGATGGCGTCGGCCAGCAGCCAGCCGCCGTTCGGGTCGAGCGTGACGCGCGCCTGCGGGAAGCGTTCGTGCAGCGCGCGGATCGCTTCGACCTCTTCCTCGCCGCGCAGCACGCCGCCCTTGAGCTTGAAGTCGGTGAAACCGTAGCGCGCATGCGTGGCCTCGGCCAGGCGCACGATGGCTTCGGGGGTCATCGCCTCTTCGTGGCGCACGCGGAACCAGTCGTTGTCGGCGCCGGGGTCGGACTCGTACGGCAGGTCAGTCTTGGTGCGGTCGCCCACGTAGAAGAGGTAGCCGAGCATCTGCACCGCATCGCGCTGCTGACCTTCGCCGAGCAGCGCGGCCACGGGCACGCCCAGGTGCTGGCCCAGCAGGTCGAGCAGCGCGGCTTCGGCGGCGGTCACGGCGTGGATGGTCACGCGCAGATCGAAGGTCTGCAGGCCGCGCCCGCCGCTGTCGCGCGCGGCAAAGGCGCTGCGCATGCGGTTGAGCACGGCGTTGTGGTTGCCGATGGGCTGGCCCACGATGAGGTCGCGCGCGTCTTCGAGCGTCTGGCGGATCTTCTCGCCGCCCGGCACTTCGCCCACGCCGGTGTGGCCGGCGCTGTCGGTGAGGATCAGCAGGTTGCGCGTGAAGAACGGGCCGTGCGCGCCGCTGAGGTTCATCAGCATGCTGTCGTCGCCGGCCACGGGCACGACGCGCATGGCGGTGACGACGGGCGCGCCCGACACGACGGAGGAAGCAGCGGATTCAGGAGAGGTCATCTTCGGGCTCGGTGGCTCAGTCTGCGGTGATGTGGCGGGTGTCGATCAATGTCTTCCATCGCGCCCACTCGCGCAACTGGAAGGCGGTGAAGTCTTCGGGCGTGCTGGCGACGATTTCCAGGCCCTGGTCGAGCATGCGCTTCTTGGTCTCGGGGTCCTGCATGGCGGCGATGACCGCGTCGCTCAGCTTCTTCTTCGTGGCGGGCGGCAGGCCCTTGGGCGCGGCCATGCCCTGCCACGAATAGACCTCGGCGCCCTTCACGCCGGCTTCGGCGAGCGTGGGCACGTCGGGCAGCACGGGCGAGCGCTTGTCGCCGGTGACGGCCAGCGCGCGCAGCTTGCCGGCGCGGATGTGCGGCAGCACGGCGTTCACGTTCTGGAACGAGAAGTCGACCTGGTTGCCCAGCAGGTCGTTCACCGCCGGAGCGCCGCCCTTGTAGGGCACGTGCACGCCTTCGGTCTTCGATTGCTGCCAGAAGAGTTCGGCCGACAGGTGGTCGGACGAGCCGTTGCCCGAACTCGCGAACGAGACCTTGCCGGGCGTCTTGCGCAACAGCGCGAGCACGTCGGCCACGCTGCGCTCGGGCCGCGCGACGTTCGCCACGAGCACGTTGGGCGCCTGCACGGGCACGCTGATGTAGTCGAAGTCCTTGGTGGCGTCGTAGGGCACGCCTTTTTGCAGGTGCGGCGTGACGACGAAGGCGCCGAGCGACGACACGAGCAGCGTGTAGCCGTCGGGCAGTGCGCGCTTCACGAAGCCGGTGCCGATGGTGCCGGTGGCACCGGGGCGGTTGTCGACGACGAAGCTGCCGCCGAGCTTGGCCTGCAGCTGCTGCGCCAGCGCGCGCGCCACCATGTCGGTGGAGCCACCGGCGGGGAACGGCACGATGATCGTCACAGGTTTCTGCTGCGGCCATGCCTCGGCCTGCGCCGAGGCGTGCAGCGGCGACAGCAGCGCGGTGGCGGCGAGCGCGAGGCCCGCGGCCAGGAGTTGTTGTCTCTTCATCGATCGCGCCTCCGTCAGGTCGTGAGGCGCACAGCCTGGCGCGCGAGCAGCTTCCACTCGCCGCCCTGCTTCTGCCAGACGCCAAGGATCTTCAGCGCGACCTTGCCGGGCTTGCCCGAATCGTTGGTGTCGGCCGTGAGCGTGTGGCGCACGATGGCCGTGCGGCCGTCGACGACCTTCACGGTCTGGTCGGTGATCGCGATGGTCACGAAGTCGGACTTGCCGTCGAGCAGGTCGGCGATGAAGCTGGCCTGCGTGTCGACCTTGCCGCCCGAATGACCGTAGCTCAGGTCGTCGGCCACCAGCGCGCGCAGCGCGGCGGGCGTCGGGTCGACCATGGCGACGCGCAGCCGCTCGGCGGCCGCCGCAACTGCGGGTTCGGCTGCTGCGCCGCTGCTGCTGCCACCGCTGGCGGCACAACCCGCGAACACGGCGGTCGCTGCGGCGGCGAGCAGAAATTTCCTGATGAGCATGTCGTTGTCTCCTGTTGTTCTGTGGTGCTGGCGACTACTGCGATCAGTGCCGGCTTACTGCGGGCCGAGCGTGTCGATGAGCGCCTTCAGTGCGTCCATCTCGTCGGGCTTCAGGTCGGTCAGCGGCGCGCGCACGGGGCCGGCGTCGTGGCCGACGAGCTTGGCGCCCGCCTTCACGATGCTCACGGCGTAGCCGGGCACGCGGTTGCGCAGCTCCAGGTAGGGCATGAAGAAGTTCTTCAGCAGGCGGTGCTGCGTGGCCATGTCGTCGTTGGCGACCGCGTGATAGAAGTCCATCGCCGTCTTCGGAATGAAGTTGAAGACCGCCGAGGAGTACACGGGCGTGCCCATCGCCTTGTAGGCGGCGGCATAGACCTCGGCCGTGGGCAGGCCGCCCAGGTAGGCGAAGCGGTCGCCCATCTTCTGGAAGATCGCGACCATCGCCTCGATGTCGCCCACGCCGTCCTTGAAGCCGACGAGGTTCGGGTTGCGCTCGGCCAGGCGGGCCAGCGTGTCGGGCTTGAGGCGGCTCGAAGCGCGGTTGTAGACGATCACGCCGAACTTCACGCTCTTGCACACGGCCTCGACGTGCGCGGCCAGGCCTTCCTGGCCGGCTTCGGTGAGGTAGTGCGGCAGCAGCAGGATGCCGTGCGCGCCGGCCTTCTCTGCCGCTTGCGCGCATTGGATGGCGAAGCGCGTCGGGCCGCCGGCGCCGGCAATGATCGGCACCACGCCGCGGCAGGTGTCGACCGCGGTCTGGATGATGCCGGGGTACTCGTCACCCGTCAGCGAGAAGAACTCGCCCGTTCCGCCCGCGGCGAACAACGCGCTCGCGCCGTAGGGCGCCAGCCATTCGAGGCGCTCGATGTAGCCCTTCTTGTTGAAGTCGCCGTTGCTGTCGAAGTCGGTCAGCGGGAACGAGAGCAGGCCGGAGCCCATGATGGTTTTGAGTTCTTGCGGGTTCATCGGAAGTCGTCCAGTGAAAAAAGAGAAATGAGGAAAAGAGAAAAGAAGAAGGGGCCGCTCAGTCGAGCTTGAGATTGGCCTGCTGGATCACTTGCGCCCAGCGCGCGCGTTCCTTGGCGAAGAACTGGTCCTGCTCGGGCGCGGTCATGGTCACGACCTCGGCGCCCTGCCCCGCAAGGCGCGCCCGGATGTCGGGCGTGCGGATGATGCGGACCAGTTCCTTGTTGAGCCGGGCGATCACCGCGTCAGGGGTGCCGCGCGCTGCGACCACGCCCTGCCATGTGCCCGACTCGTAGCCGGGAACGCCCTGCTCCGCGATGGTCGGCACGCTGCCGATCAGCGGCATGCGCGTCGACTTCGACACGGCGATGAGCTTGAGCTTGCCGCTTTGCACATGCGGGTAGGTGGCCAGCATGCCGTTCATGAGCACCTGCGTCTGGCCCGCGACGGTGTCGAGCACGGCCTGCACGCCGCCCTTGTAGGGCACGTACTCCCACTTGGCGCCGCTCTTGCGCTGCAGCTCGACGCCGGCCAGGTGCGCGGTGCTGCCGCTGGCGGTGACGGCGAAGTTGAGGTCGCTCTTCTTCGACAGCTCGACCAGTTCCTTCAGCGTGTTGGCCTGCACCGACGGGTGCACGACCAGCAGGTGCGGCGAGTAGGCCAGCATGGCCACGCTGCGCAGGTCCTTCGACGGATCGAACGGCAGCTTGGGGTACAGCGACGGGCTGATGGCCAGCGCGCCGAGGTCGCACAGCATGAGCGTGTGGCCGTCGGCCGGCGCCTTGGCCAGCATGTCGGCGCCGAGGTTGCCGTTGGCGCCCGCGCGGTTCTCGATGACCACGGGCTGGCCCAGCGCCTCGGACAGCGGCTGGCCGATGGCGCGCGCAATGATGTCCGACGAGCCGCCCGGCGGGTACGGCACGATCAAACGAATGGGCTTGGAAGGCCAGGTGCCGCCCGCCCCTTGCGCAAACGCGTGCAAGGGCAGGCTGGCGGCCAGTGTGGTGGCGAGGGCGGCGCCGAGCGCGCCGCGTCGGTTGACGGTCATGGGGGCTGTCTCCTGAGGTTCGATGCAGGCATGCGGGGCCGCGATGGCGCTGCATGTTATCAGTCATCGTACAACTAGAAAATCAGCTTGTCCAGACTTGAGCCCCGAAAACCCGGGGCGAACTCAGCGCGAAGGGGTGTTGTCGGACGAGGCGGTGCCGTGGCCGGCCGCTTCCGCCCTGGCTTTTTGCTGTTGCGCGGCTTCCTGCGCCATGCGCAGCCGCTCGCGGCTGTTGGTCAGGTGAATGCGCATCGCGGCACGTGCCGACTCGGGGTCGCGGCGCGCGATGGCCGCGTAGATTTCCTCGTGCTCGCGGTTCACGCGGCTCAGGTAGCTGCCGTCCTGCACGCGGATCGCGCTGATGCGCGTGCGCGGGATGATCGTCGTGCCCAGGTGCCGCATGATGTCGGCGAAGTAGGGGTTGCCGGTCGACTGCGCGATCTCCAGGTGGAAGGCGAAGTCGGGTCCCACGGTGTCGCCGCCCACCTTGACGTTCTGCTCGAACGCGTCGAGCGCCTGGCGCATCGCGACCAGCTGCTCGTCGGTGCGCCGGCTCGCGGCCAGCCCGGCGGATTCGGTCTCCAGGCTGATGCGCAGCTCGAGCACGGCGAGCACGTCGACCGAAGTCGCGATCTCGCCGGGATCGAGGCGGAACACGCCGCCCATGCCACCCGGACGCGGCTGCAGCACGAAGGTGCCCACGCCGTGCAGCGTCTCGACCAGCCCGCCCGCCTGCAGCTTGGACAGCGCCTCGCGCACCACGGTGCGGCTCACGCCGTAGGCCTGCATGATGGCCGACTCGGTCGGCAGCTTGTCGCCCGGGCGCAGCGACTGGCTGCGGATCTTCTCGCCCAGGTCTTCCACCAGCCCGTTCGCCAGGCCGCGCGCGCGCTGGCGCGGCCGCCCCACGAAAGCGGCGTTGCCCGCCGGGTTGTCAGCGGTCGTTGTCTGAACTTCGGGATTACCCGCAGTCGTTGAGGCCATGACGACGATCATAATCCCCTCACAGTTGTACGACAACAGATAACTTATCACCTAAAAAGCGGTGACGACGTTGTCCACCTCCTCCGCTTCCCCTCACACATCCCGAAGACATGTCGACGCCTGAAGCCCCCTCCCCCAAGCTTGGCCGCCTGCTGCTGACCGGCGCCGCCGGCGGCCTGGGCCGCGTGCTGCGCGAACGGCTCGCGCCTTTTGCGAACGTGATCCGCCTTTCCGACATCGCCGACATCGCACCGGCCACGGGCGCGCATGAAGAAGTCGTGCCCTGCGACCTGTCCGACAAGGCCGCGGTCGACGCGCTGGTGGCCGGCTGCGACGCCATCGCCCATTTCGGCGGCGTGTCGGTCGAGCGCCCGTTCGAGGAAGTGCTCGAAGCCAACATCAAGGGCGTGTTCAACCTGTACGAAGCCGCGCGCCGCCACGGCGTGAAGCGCGTGGTGTTCGCCAGCTCGAACCACGTGATCGGCTTCTACAAGCAGGACGAGCACATCGACGCGCACGCCGCGCGCCGGCCCGACGGCTACTACGGCCTGTCGAAGTCCTTCGGCGAAGACATGGCGCAGTTCTACTTCGACCGCTGGGGCATCGAGACGGTGAGCATCCGCATCGGCTCGTCGTTCCCCGAGCCGCTCAACCGCCGCATGATGAGCACCTGGCTCAGCTACCGCGACCTCACGACGCTGATCCAGAAGTCGCTCTTCACGCCCGACGTGAAGCACACGGTGGTCTACGGCATGTCGGCCAACCGCGACCTGTGGTGGGACAACGCCGCCGCCGCGCACCTGGGTTTCGCGGCGCAAGACAGCTCCGAGGTGTTCCGCGACAAGGTCGAGGCGCAGCCGCCGGTGGCGCCCACCGACCCGAACGCCATCTACCAGGGCGGCGCCTTCACCGCACAAGGCCCGTTCGGCGACTGAACAGGCCGCAGCACCGCATGCAAGCCGAACTCGTTCTCGACGCGCGCAACGGCACGGGCGAAAGCCCGGTGTGGCTGGCCGCGCAGCAGGCGCTGTACTGGGTCGACATCCCCGCACGCACGCTCAACCGCTGGCACGCTGGCGAAGGCCATGCGCAGTGGCGCGCCGACGAAATGATTGCCTGCATCGCACCGCGTGCCGACCGGCCCGGCGAATGGATCGCCGGCATGGAAAGCGGGCTGTTCTCGCTGCGCCCGCGCACCGACGGCACGCTCGCGGCCACGCCGCTCGCCCCGGTGGCGCACGCCGCGCCGGGCATGCGTTTCAACGACGGCCGCTGCGACCGGCAGGGCCGCTTCTGGGCCGGCACGATGCTGCTGGACATGGCCGCCGGCGCGCGCGTCGGCCGCCTGTACCGCCACGGCCCCGGCGACGACGGCGCAACGCTGCAACTGGACGACCTGATCGTGCCCAACGGCCTGGCCTTCAGCCCCGACGGCCGCACGATGTACCTGTCGGACTCGCACCCGAGCGTGCAGGCCGTCTGGGCCTTCGACTACGACACCGACACCGGCACGCCGAGCAACCGCCGTCTCTTCGTCGACATGAATCCCCTGCCCGGCCGCCCCGACGGCGCGGCGATGGACGTCGACGGCTGCTACTGGATCTGCGGCAACGACGCCGGCCTGGTGCACCGCTTCACGCCCGACGGCCGGCTCGACCGTTCGCTCGCCGTGCCGGTGAAGAAGCCCGCCATGTGCGCCTTCGGCGGCCCGGGCCTCGACACGCTGTTCGTCACCTCGATCCGCCCCGGCGGCATCGACCTGTCGGACCAGCCGCTGGCCGGCGGCGTGTTCGCGCTGCGCCCCGGCGTGGCGGGCGTGCCAGAGCCGGCCTTCGGCTGACCCCTTTTCTTTTTTATTGACGACAACCACCAAGAGGACGAGACAAATGAAGCTCTACACGACACTCATCGCACTTGCTGCCGGCGCGGCGGCCGCGTTGACCACGCTGGCTGCCGGCGCCACCGAGTTCCGCTCGGCCGACATCCACCCCGACGACTACCCCACCGTGACCGCCGTGAAGTTCATGAGCGAACGGCTCAAGGCGCTGTCCGGGGGCAAGCACAGCATCAAGGTCTTCAACAACAGCGCGCTCGGCAACGAGAAGGACACGATCGAGCAGACCAAGATCGGCGCGCTGCAGATGGTGCGCGTGAACATCGCGCCCATGAACAACATCTGCCCCGAGACGCAGGTGCCGACCATGCCCTTCCTGTTCCGTTCAGTGGAGCACCTGCACAAGGTGCTCGACGGTCCGGTCGGCGAAGAAATCCTGAAGTCGTGCGAGAAGCAGGGCTTCGTGGGCCTGGCCTACTACGACAGCGGCGCGCGCTCGATGTTCACGGCCAAGAAGCCCGTGCGCAACTTCGCCGACATGAAGGGTCTGAAGGTGCGCGTGCAGCAGTCCGACCTGTGGGTGTCGATGCTCGAGGCCATGGGCGCCAACGCCACGCCGATGCCGATGGGCGAGGTCTACACGGGCCTGAAGACCGGCCTCATCGACGCCGCCGAAAACAACTACCCCACCTACGAAAGCGCGCGCGCCTTCGAGGTCGCCAAGTACTACAGCAAGACCGAGCACTCGATGGCGCCCGAGATGCTGCTGTTCTCCAAGCGCGCGTGGGACAAGCTCTCCACCGAAGAGCAGGGCTGGCTGCGCCAGGCCGCCAAGGAATCGGTGCCCTACATGCGCAAGCAGTGGCAGGAGCGTGAAGTGAAGTCGCTGGCCACGGTGAAGGCCGGCGGCGCCGAGATCATCGACGTCGACAAGGCCCCGTTCCAGGCCGCGATGAAGCCGGTATACGACAAGTTCATCACGGACGCGAAGCTCAAGGACCTGGTCAAGCGCGTCCAGGACACGAAGTAAACAGGGCTCGCCCCCAGGCTTCGCGCACTTCGTGACCCTGCACCCCTGCCAGGGGCCACGAAGAGGCGGAGCCTCTCCATTTTTCGCGCTGGAAATATGTACACCAAACTTTGCCGCACGCTCGCCCGTGCCTGCATGTGGTTGGGCATCCTCGGTCTCGTCGCGGTGATCTGCGCCGTGAGCTGGCAGGTGTTCGGCCGCTACGTGCTCAACAACACCCCCACCTGGGCTGAGAGCCTCGCGCTGCTGCTGGTGCTCTACGTGACCATGCTGGGCGTGGCCGTGGGCGTGCGCGATGCGGGCCACATCGGACTTGAATCGTTCCTCGTGCTCGCGCCCGACTGGCTGCGCCTGAAGATGGAATACCTCATCCACGCGCTGATCCTGCTGTTCGGCCTGGCCATGGCTTGGAACTGCGCCTCGCTCGCCGAATCGGTGTGGGACTACCGCCTGCCCACGCTGTGGATTTCCGAAGGCTGGAAGTACGTGCCCGCCGCCGTGTCCGGCGTCCTCATCGTGATGTTCTCGATCGAACACATCATCGCCTTGGCCCAAGGCCGCGAAGTCGAACCCGCCTGGGGCTGAACCTCATCATGACGACCCCTCTTCTCATTCTTTGCCTCTCGTTCACGCTGTTCCTGCTGCTCGGCGTGCCGGTGGCGTTCTCGATCGGCCTGTCGGCCCTGGCCACGCTGCTGTGCGAAGGCCTGCCGCTCGCGGTGGGCTTCCAGCAGATGACCTCGGGCATGGGCATCTTCTCGTTCCTGGCCATTCCCTTCTTCATCTTCGCCGGCGAGCTGATGCTCTACGGCGGCATCGCGGACCGCATCGTCAACTTCGCGCGCAACCTCGTGGGCCACGTGCGCGGCGGCCTGGGCATGTCGAACGTGGTGGCCTGCACCTTGTTCGGCGGCGTCTCGGGCTCGCCCGTGGCGGACGTCTCGGCCATGGGCGCCGTGATGATCCCGATGATGAAGAAGGAGGGCTACCACGCCGACTACGCGGTCAACGTGACGACCCACGCGGCCCTGGTCGGCGCGCTGATGCCGACCAGCCACAACCTCATCATCTATTCGCTCGCAGCGGGCGGCAAGGTGTCGATCGCGGCGCTGATCCTGGCGGCGCTGCTGCCGGCGGCCGTGCTCACGTTGAGCAACCTCGCGGCCGCCTACCTCGTGGCCGTGAAGCGCGGCTACCCGGCCGGCAGCTTCCCGGGCTGGGCCATCGTGGCGCGCTCGTTCGCGGCGGCGCTGCCGGGCCTGTTCATCGTGGTGCTGATCCTCGGCGGCATTTTGTCGGGCATCTTCACGGCGACCGAATCGGCGGCGGTGGCGGTGCTCTATGCGCTGGCGCTGACAATCTTCGTGTACCGCACGCTGAAGTGGGAGCACTTCATCAAGGCCGCCTCGAAGGCCGTGCGCACCACGGGCGTGATCCTGCTGCTGATCGGCATCTCGAGCACCTTCGGCTACCTCATCAGCCTGTACGGCGTGGCCGAGCTCACGGGCCAGATGCTGTCGCAGGTGACGACCACGCCGTGGATGATCTTCCTGCTCATCAACATCATCCTGTTCGTGCTGGGCACCTTCCTGGACATGGCCGCGACCATCCTGCTGTGCACGCCGATCTTCCTGCCCATTGCACAGCAGTACGGCATGACCTCGGTGCAGTTCGGCGTGGTGATGCTCATCAACTGCGCGCTCGGGCTGAACACGCCACCCGTGGGCACCACCCAGTTCGTCGGCTGCGCCATCGGCGGGGTGTCGGTGGGCACGGTGATGCGCACGATCTGGCCCTTCTACGGCGCGCTGATCTTCGCGCTCGGCGTGGTCACCTTCGTGCCGGCGTTTTCCACCTGGCTGCCGAGCCTGTTCATGGTGGTGAAGTAAAGAAAAGAGAAAGGGCCTCCCGATGGCCGATGCGAACACCCGACCGCCGCTGTACATCCGCATCCACGCGGCCGACAACGTCGCCATCGTCGCGAACGACGGCGGCCTGAAGGCCGGCACGGCCTTCGACGACGGCCTGGTGCTGGTCGACACCGTGCCCCAGGGCCACAAGGTGGCGCTCGTCGACCTGGCCGAAGGCGACGCCATCCGCCGCTACAACGTGGTGATCGGCTACGCGCTCAAGGCGCTGCCGCGCGGCAGCTGGGTGCACGAGCGCGTGATGCGCATGCCGGTCGCGCCCGAGCTCGACGGCCTGCCCATCGCCACGGTCAAGCCCCCTGCCCTGCCGCCGCTCGAGGGCTACACCTTCGAGGGCTACCGCAACGCCGACGGCTCGGTAGGCACGCGCAACATCCTCGCGATCACGCAGACCGTGCAGTGCGTGGCGGGCGTCACCGAATTCGCCGTGCAGCGCATCAAGGCCGAGCTGCTGCCGAAGTACCCGAATGTCGACGACGTGGTGGCGCTCGAGCACAGCTACGGCTGCGGCGTGGCCATCGACGCGCCCGATGCCATCGTGCCGATCCGCACCCTGCGCAACATCAGCCTCAACCCCAACTTCGGCGGCGAGGTGATGGTCGTGAGCCTGGGTTGCGAGAAGCTGCAGCCCGAGCGGCTGCTGCCGCCCGGCACCATCCCCATCGCCGACCAGCGCGGTGCGCCCGCCGACGACCTCGACGTGGTCTGCCTGCAGGACGACGCGCACGTCGGCTTCATGTCGATGATCGATTCGGTGATGCGCCAGGCCGAGACGCACCTCACGCGCCTCAACAAACGCCGGCGAGAAACCGTGCCCGCGAGCGAACTCGTCGTGGGCGTGCAGTGCGGCGGCAGCGACGCCTTCTCGGGCGTCACCGCCAACCCGGCCGTAGGCTTTTGCACCGACCTGCTGGTGCGCGCGGGCGCCACCGTGATGTTCTCGGAAGTCACCGAGGTGCGCGACGGCATCGACCAGCTCACCTCGCGCGCGGCCACGCCCGAGGTGGCCGACGCCATGATCCGCGAGATGGCCTGGTACGACGCCTACCTCGACAAGGGCCGCGTCGACCGCAGCGCCAACACCACGCCGGGCAACAAGAAGGGCGGGCTGTCGAACATCGTCGAGAAGGCGATGGGCTCGATCGTGAAGTCGGGCTCGGCGCCGATCACCGGCGTGCTCGCGCCCGGCGAGAAGCTGGCGCACAAGGGCCTGATCTACGCCGCCACGCCGGCCAGCGACTTCATCTGCGGCACGCTGCAGCTGGCGGCCGGCATGAACCTGCACGTGTTCACCACCGGCCGCGGCACGCCCTACGGGCTGGCCGAGGTGCCGGTGATCAAGGTCGCCACGCGCAGCGACCTCGCGCGCCGCTGGCACGACCTGATGGACGTGAACGCAGGCCGCATCGCCGATGGCGAAGCCAGCATCGAGGACATCGGCTGGGAGATGTTCCGCCTGATGCTCGACGTGGCCAGCGGCCGCAAGAAGACCTGGGCCGAGCACTGGAAGCTGCACAACGCGCTGGTGCTGTTCAACCCGGCACCGGTCACCTGATCGAACCACCCTCACGGAGCACAGTCATGGAAGACCTCAAGGACAAGACCGCCCTCGTCACCGGCGCCAGCACCGGCATCGGTGCCGCGGTGGCCATCGCGTTTGCCGCGCGCGGCATGCGCGTGGCCGTGCACTACAACAGCTCGACCGAGGCGGCGACCCGCGTGGTCGACACCATCCGCGCCGCCGGCGGCACGGCCTTCGCGCTGCAGGCCGACGTGCGCGACACCGCCGCGATCCGCGCCTGCGTGCAGGACACGACAGCGCAGTTCGGCCGCATCGACGTGCTGGTGAACAACGCCGGCAGCCTGGTCAAGCGCATGCCCATCGCCGAGTTCGACGATGCGCTGTTCGACGAAGTGATGCACATCAACGCGCGCTCCGTGCTGGCCTTCTGCCGCGAAGCCGTGCCGCAGATGCGCAAGCAAGGCAGCGGCGCCATCATCAACGTGACCTCGGTGGCCGCGCGCACCGGCGGCGGGCCCGGCGCCTACCTGTACGCAGGCGCCAAGGGCTTCGTGAGCACCGCGACGCACGGTCTGGCCAGAGAGCTCGTGGGCGACCGCATCCGCGTGAACGCGGTGGCGCCCGGCGTGATCCAGACGCCGTTCCAGGACCGCTTCTCGACGCCCGCGATGCTCGAAACCTTCAGGACCGGCATCCCGATGGGGCGCCTGGGCACGGCCGACGAATGCGTGGGCGCTTTCCTGTACCTCGCGTCCGAACAGCTCTCGGGCTACGTGACGGGGCAGGTGCTCGAGGTGAACGGCGGGCAGTACATGCCCTGACGCACTCCCCCGCCTTCTCAGCACAACAGATCAACAACGGAGACAGAGACATCATGAAGAGAAGCCAGTTCGTCCGCGGCATTGCCGCCCTTTCGGCCACCGCCGCCCTCTCGCTCGGCCTGGCCGCGCCCGCCGCGGCGCAAGCCAACGACTTCCCGAACCGCACCATCGAGCTGCTCGTGCCCTACCAGCCCGGCGGCGGCACCGACGGCCTGGCGCGCGCGTTTTCCGAAGCCAGCCGCAAGCACATCTCGCAGAGCATCGTGATCGTCAACCGCCCCGGCGCGGGCGGCGCCATCGGCTGGACCGAGGTGATCAACGCCAAGCCCGACGGCTACAAGCTCGCGGTGCTCACCGTGGAACTGCTCACGCTGCCGCACCTGGGCCTGGCCAAGTTCAACTACGACGACTTCCAGCCCATTGCGCAGCTCAACGCCGACCCGGCCGCGATCACCGTGAAGGCCGATGCGCCGTGGAACACCATCGAAGAATTCCTCGCCGCCGCGAAGAAGTCGCCCGAGAGCATCCGCGTGGGCAACTCGGGCAACGGCTCGATCTGGCACCTGGCCGCCGCCGCGCTCGAAGACAAGACCGGCACCAAGTTCGGCCACATCCCGTTCCAGGGCGCCGCGCCTGCCGTGCTGGCGCTGCTGGGCGGCCACATCGAGGCCGTGGCCGTGAGCCCCGCCGAAGTCACGACGCACGTGCAGGGCGGCAAGCTCAAGGTGCTGATGGTGATGGCCGACAAGCGCGTGAAGGGCTTCGAGAAGATCCCGACCGCCAAGGAGCGCGGCATCGACCTGTCGATCGGCACCTGGCGCGGCCTCGGCGCACCGAAGAACACGCCACCCGAAGTGATGGCCAAGCTGCGCGAGATCACCGCCAAGACCGCCGCCGAGCCGCTGATGCACGAGGTGATGGACAAGCAGAACCTGGGCTACGTCTACACCGACGGCGCGGTGTTCAAGGAAACGCTGGCCAAGGACAACGCCTACTTCAAGGCGCTGATCACCAAGCTGAACATCAAGCCGTGAACGCGACACGACAAGGAGACACCGCCATGCAACGTCGCACACTCATCCAGTCCGCCCTCGCCGCCTCGCTGGCGGCAGCCCTGCCCGCCTTCGCGCAGGGCGGCACCGCCTGGCCCACGGGCAAGGCGATCACCTACCTCGTGCCCTTTCCCGCGGGCGGCACCACCGACGTGCTGGGCCGGCTCATCGGCCAGAAGCTCGGCACCGCGCTGGGCACGAGCGTGATCATCGACAACAAGGGCGGCGCCGGCGGCAGCGTGGGTTCGGAGATCGGCGCGCGCGCCGCGCCCGACGGCTTCACGCTGGTGGGCGGCACGATCAGCTCGCACGCGATCAACGTGAGCCTGTACCCCAAGCTGGGCTACGACCCGCAGAAGTCGTTCGCGCCCGTGACGCTCATCGGCACCAACCCGGTCGTGCTGGTGGTGAACCAGGCCAGCCCCTACAAGACGCTGAAGGACGTGATCGCCGCGAGCAAGGCCAAGGCCGGCGGCCTCTCGTCGGCCTCGGCGGGCACGGGCACCTCGCAGCACCTGGCGCTGGAACTGCTGGGCTACAAGTCGGGCGTGAAGTTCACGCACATCCCGTACAAGGGCAGCGGCCCCGCGATCCAGGACGTGATCGGCGGGCAGGTCGACATGATGTTCGACACCACCGTGGTGGCCGGCCCGCACATCCAGAGCGGCAAGCTGCGCGCTATTGCGGTCACCTCGGCCAAGCGCCTGGCCTCGATGCCCGACGTGCCCACGGTGGCCGAATCGGGCGTGCCCGGCCTGCAGGACTTCGAGGTGGTGTCGTGGCAGGCGATCTTCGTGCCCGCGGGCACGCCGCCCCCCGTCGTCGATCGCCTGCACACTGAGATCCGCAAGATCCTCGCGACGCCCGAGATGCAGGACAAGCTCAAGGGCTTCGGCATGGAGCCCGCCGACCTGACGACCGCGCAGATCGCCGCCTTCCAGAAGACGGAAGTGGAGAAGTGGGCGCAGGTGATCAAGGCCGCAGGCATCAAGGCCGACTGACCTCCCCGAATCCGGCAGCCACCACACCCCCACAAGCGCCTGGTGGGCGGTGTGGTGCGGGCGGCCCCTCTGTGCCGCCGAGGCGCGCAGCGTTTCGCGGATCAGGGCTCGCAGCTGTTTGAGCCGAAGGCGAGTTCTGCGAGACCCCGCGAAACGCGAGCACCGCAGGGCAGCCGCGAAGCGGCCGGCACAGTGGGGCCGCCCGCGCCGCGCCGCCCGCCGGGCGCGTGCTCCGCAAAGAGCGCCCGCCCTCGCGAACCAAGGGAAGCTTCCTACGCCCCCGAGAAGAAGCGCTTTATAGAATGCCCGTCCGATTCCGCATTCCAGGCCTTTCACAACGTGTCCGATCGCTCCGCAGTTCTGCCCCAATACCTGTTCCCCAAGCAGGCCCTGACCAATTTCGCCGGCTGGGTCGCAGGCAAGGAACGAGGCGCGGTCACCACCTGGATCATTCGCCGCTTCGTTGCCAAGTACAACGTCGACATGGGCGAGGCGCTCGAGTCCGACATCCATCACTACAAGAGCTTCAACCAGTTCTTCACGCGCGCCCTCAAGCCCGGCATGCGCCCGCTCGCGCAGGCCGACCTCGTCTGCCCCGTGGACGGCGCCATCAGCCAGTTCGGTGCCATCGAGGGCGACCAGATCTTCCAGGCCAAGGGCCACAACTACACGACCACCGCGCTGGTCGGCGGCGACGCGGCACTGGCCGCCAAGTTCGCGCACGGCAGCTTTGCCACGCTGTACCTGAGCCCCAAGGACTACCACCGCATCCACATGCCCTGCGACGGGCGGCTGGTGCGCATGATCCACGTGCCCGGCGACCTGTTCTCGGTCAACCCGACCACCGCGCGCGGCGTGCCCGGCCTGTTCGCGCGCAACGAACGCGTGGTGTGCGTCTTCGAATCGGCCCACGGCCCCTTCGTGCTCGTGCTCGTGGGCGCCACCATCGTCGGCAGCATGGCCACCGTGTGGCACGGCGTGGTCAACCCGCCGCGCGTGGGCGAGCTGCGCGAGTGGCACTACAACGACCAGCAGATCGACATCAAGAAGGGCGACGAGATGGGCCGGTTCTTGCTGGGCTCGACCGTCGTCATGCTGTTTCCGGCGCCCGCGCTGGCCTTCAACCCGGACTGGTCGCCCACCCGCGCGATCCGCCTGGGCGAAGCCATGGCCAACTACGCCTGATTTGTGAAGCTTTGTCTCGAAACCCGCATGCTGCATGCCTGTACAGCTATAAAACCAGTAGCATCCTGATCCTTCGCGCTATAGTCGTCGGCCAGCCAGACGGTCCATGACGACCAATCACAAACAAGAGTGCGCCGCCCCGGCCCGCCCCCGGCCGACGGTCCGCCCAGCTTCGAGGAGATGATGTCGATGAGTACCAAGGAAAACGCAGCCATCAGCCAGTTGCTCGCCCTGCTCGAAGCCCGCTATGCGCTGCGTGTGCTGTGGGCCCTGCGCGACGGCCACGCCCAGACCTTCCGGCTGCTGCAGGACAGCGTCGGCGGCATCACTCCCAACACCCTCAACACCCGCATCAAGGAGCTGCGCGAAGCCGGCGTCGTGAGCCACGGCAGCGACGGCTACTGCCTCACGCTGAGCGGTCAGGACCTGCTCAAGCGCCTGTCCGACCTGCAGGCCTTCGCCGCCAAGTGGCAGCTCGGGCAGAGCAAGAAGGCCGCGGGGCCGGCCGCCGCGCAGCCTGCATCGGCCGAGGCATCCTCGCCCGTGGCGCCTGCTGCGCCAGCGCCGTCCGCCCCCGACGCGGCACCACCCGCAACCACGCCGCCCGGCTCCGACAGCCAGGGCTGAAGCGGGGGCCCGCCGGGCCTCGGTAAACTCCGCGCCTCCGATTCCTCTCCCATTTCATCGACGCAAGGAGCGTTTCCCATGCCCACCACCCCCTCCGGCCTGCAATACGAAGACACCGAAGTCGGCACCGGCGCCGAAGCCAAGGCCGGCCACCACGTGCACGTGCACTACACGGGCTGGCTCTACAACGACGGCGTGCAAGGCGCCAAGTTCGACTCCAGCCGCGACCGCAACGACCCCTTCGCGTTCTCGCTGGGCGCTGGCCAGGTCATCAAGGGCTGGGACGAAGGCGTCGCCGGCATGAAGATCGGCGGCAAGCGCACGCTGATCATCCCCGCCTCGCTGGGCTACGGTGCCCGCGGCGCCGGCGGCGTGATCCCCCCGAACGCCACCCTGAAGTTCGACGTCGAGCTCCTCGACGCGCATTGAGGCTCGCCCCCAGGCTGCGCGGCACTTCGTGTCCGCTTCGCCAACCCCCTACCGGGGGCGACACCAGCGGCCCGGCGAAGCCGGTTCCGCGGTGTCCCACGTGAAATTCAGTTCGCGCCCCCTGTTGCGGCCCTTTTGGCCGCATTTTTACGCTTGAAAAGCCCTAGGCCAGCCCCAAGTGGCTGGCTGTGTTTGTTTTCCGGCGCACGCCGGTTCTTTGAAAAATGTCTGACCCGCAACAATCCGCACAGAATTCTCAAATGCTGCAAGGCGAGCCCAGTCCCGAAGAACTGGAGGCCGCGCAAGCCGCCAACGAAGCCGAGGCGCTCGACGCGCTGGCCGTGGCACAAGGCGAGCTGGCTGCCCTGCAGACCAAGAATGCCGAGCTGGCCGACCAGTATTTGCGCGCGCAAGCCGACGTGCAGAACGCCCGCCGCCGCGCCGACGACGAGATCACCAAGGCCCGCAAGTTCGCGGTCGAAGCCTTTGCCGAGAGCCTGCTGCCGGTGACCGACAGCCTCGAAGCCGGCCTGGCCGTCAAGGACGCCACGCCCGAGCAGATCCGCGAAGGCGCCGAAGCCACGCTGCGCCAGCTCAAGAGCGCGCTCGAACGCAACAAGGTGATCGAAGTGGCCCCCGCTGCCGGCGACAAGTTCGACCCGCACCTGCACCAGGCCATCTCGATGGTGCCCGCCGACCAGGACGCCAACACCGTGGTCGGCCTGCTGCAAAAGGGCTACACGATCAACGAGCGCGTGCTGCGCCCGGCGCTGGTCACCGTGGCCGCCCCGAAGTAAATCGGCACTGCCCCACAAGATTCCCACAGGAAATCCCCGCGTCGTCCCTTGAATCGCACCGGGTTATCCACAAGTTCATAACAACATATTTTTCCGAATTTCAGGAGTAAGAACATGGCAAAGATCATCGGCATCGACCTCGGCACCACCAACTCGTGCGTGTCGATCATGGAAGGCAACACCACGCGTGTGATCGAGAACTCGGAAGGTGCCCGCACCACGCCGTCGATCGTCGCGTACCAGGAAGACGGTGAAGTCTTGGTCGGTGCCTCGGCCAAGCGCCAGGCCGTCACCAACCCCAAGAACACGCTGTACGCGATCAAGCGCCTGATCGGCCGCAAGTTCGAGGAAAAGGAAGTCCAGAAGGACATCGACCTGATGCCCTACACCATCGCCAAGGCCGACAACGGCGACGCATGGGTGGAAGTGCGCGGCAAGAAGATGGCCCCGCAGCAGGTCAGCGCCGACATCCTGCGCAAGATGAAGAAGACCGCCGAAGACTACCTCGGCGAAGCCGTGACCGAAGCCGTGATCACGGTGCCGGCCTACTTCAACGACGCCCAGCGCCAGGCCACCAAGGACGCCGGCCGCATCGCGGGCCTCGACGTCAAGCGCATCATCAACGAACCCACCGCTGCAGCCCTGGCCTTCGGCCTGGACAAGCAGGACAAGGCCGACCGCAAGATCGCCGTGTATGACCTGGGCGGCGGTACCTTCGACGTGTCGATCATCGAGATCGCGGACGTCGACGGCGAGAAGCAGTTCGAAGTGCTGTCGACCAACGGCGACACCTTCCTGGGCGGCGAAGACTTCGACCAGCGCATCATCGACTACATCATCGGCGAGTTCAAAAAGGAACAAGGCGTCGACCTGAGCAAGGACGTGCTGGCCCTGCAGCGCCTGAAGGAAGCCGCTGAAAAGGCCAAGATCGAGCTGTCGAACAGCGCGCAGACCGACATCAACCTGCCGTACATCACGGCCGATGCCACCGGTCCGAAGCACCTGAACATCAAGCTCACCCGCGCCAAGCTGGAAAGCCTGGTCGATGAGCTGGTCGAGCGCACCATCGCGCCCTGCCGCCTGGCCATCAAGGACGCCGGCATCAGCGTGAGCGACATCAACGACGTGATCCTGGTCGGCGGCATGACCCGCATGCCCAAGGTGCAGGAAAAGGTGAAGGCCTTCTTCGGCAAGGAACCGCGCAAGGACGTGAACCCCGACGAAGCCGTGGCTGTCGGCGCCGCCATTCAGGGCCAGGTGCTCTCGGGCGACCGCAAGGACGTGCTGCTGCTGGACGTGACCCCGCTGTCGCTGGGCATCGAGACCATGGGTGGCGTGATGACCAAGATGATCACGAAGAACACCACGATCCCGACGAAGTTCGCACAGACCTTCTCGACCGCCGAGGACAACCAGCCAGCCGTGACCATCAAGGTGTTCCAGGGCGAACGCGAGATCGCCTCGGGCAACAAGCTGCTGGGCGAGTTCAACCTGGAAGGCATTCCGCCGGCATCGCGCGGCACGCCGCAGATCGAGGTGAGCTTCGACATCGACGCCAACGGCATCCTGCACGTGGGCGCCAAGGACAAGGGCACCGGCAAGGAAAACAAGATCACCATCAAGGCGAACTCGGGCCTGAGCGAAGACGAGATCCAGAAAATGGTCAAGGACGCCGAGCTCAACGCCGACGAAGACAAAAAGAAGCTCGAGATCGTGCAGGCGCGCAACCAGGGCGAAGCCATGGTGCACAGCGTGAAGAAGTCGCTCGGCGAGCATGGCGCCAGCCTCGAAGCCGCCGAGAAGGATGCGATCGAAGCCGCGATCAAGGACCTGGAAGAAGCCCTCAAGGGTGAAGACAAGGCCGTGATCGAGGAAAAGACCAACACGCTGATGACCGCGAGCCAGAAACTCGGCGAGAAGATGTATGCCGAATCGCAGGCTGCGGCCAACGCCTCGGCCGCCAGCGGCCCGGCAGGCGCGGAAGCTGCGGCGCATGCCCAGGCTGACGACAACGTGGTCGACGCCGAAGTCAAGGAAGTGAAGAAGGGCTGATCCCCTGCCCTTCTAACAAGGCTGGAACACCTGAACAGGTGCTCCAGCCTTTCTCGCTTCCAGTTCCCCGACGAGTTCCCGCCGCCCGACCGAATCTGCTGCCATGGCCACCAAACGCGACTACTACGAAACCCTCGGCGTTCCCAAGAACGCGAGCGAGGAAGAAATCAAGAAGGCTTATCGCAAGCTTGCGATGAAGCACCACCCCGACCGCAACCACGGCGACACCAGCAAGGACGCCGAGGCCAAGTTCAAGGAGGTGAAGGAAGCGTACGAAATGCTGTCGGACGGCCAGAAGCGCGCGGCCTACGACCAGTACGGCCATGCCGGCGTCGACCCCAACATGCGCGGCGGCCCCGGCGCGGAAGGCTTCGGCGGCTTCGCGGAGGCCTTCGGCGACATCTTCGGCGACGTGTTCGGCGGCGGCCGCGGCCGCACCAGCGGCGGGCGCCAGGTGTTCCGCGGCAGCGACCTGAGCTACGCGATGGAAGTCACGCTCGAGGAAGCTGCCGACGGCAAGGACGCGCAGATCCGCATCCCGAGCTGGGACGACTGCGGCACCTGCCACGGCTCCGGTGCCAAGCCGGGCACCAAGCCCATCACCTGCACCACCTGCCACGGCGCGGGCGCCGTGCAGATGCGCCAGGGCTTCTTCAGCGTGCAGCAGACCTGCCCGACCTGCCACGGCAGCGGCAAGATCGTTCCCGAGCCCTGCACCGTGTGCCACGGCCAGGGCAAGATCAAGAACAACAAGACGCTGGAAGTGAAGATTCCGGCCGGCATCGACGACGGCATGCGCATCCGCAGCACCGGCAACGGCGAGCCCGGCACCAACGGCGGGCCGCCCGGCGACCTGTACATCGAGATCCGCCTCAAGAAGCACGACCTGTTCGAGCGCGACGGCGACGACCTGCACTGCGTGGTGCCCGTGAGCGTCACCACCGCGGCGCTCGGCGGCGAGATCAACGTGCCCACGCTCAAGGGCGCGGCCGCCATCGACATTCCCGACGGCACCCAGAGCGGCAAGCAGTTCCGCCTGCGCGGCAAGGGCATCAAGGGCGTGCGTTCGAGCTACCCGGGCGACCTGTACTGCCACGTGCGCGTGGAAACGCCCGTGAAGCTCACCGAGCACCAGCGCAAGCTGCTCAAGGAGCTCGACGAATCGCTCAAGAAGGGCGGCGAGAAGCACAGCCCGACCGACAAGGGCTGGTTCGACAAGGCCAAGGAATTCTTCAGCTGATGATGATGCTGACGCGCTGACGGCCTTCGTCAGCGCCGGGCCGACGCCCTGTCGACCCGAAGCGTGCCCTCTTTCGGCCGCTGCCGCCCTCTGGCGGCGCGCCAGGCACGCGAACGGTGCTCCCCGCACCGTTGCGGAACGCCGCCGACCGGCGCCCGCGTTGTCTTCCCACGTTGCCATGCGCCTGCCACTCGCCACAGGAGTGGCGCGGGGATTGCTTTAATGTTTTTTTGGATATGCAATAAACCAAACGACAGGTCGCGCGTTATTGCTGAAAGGCATCGGCTTTATTGAACCCGGGTTCAATTAGGAAAGGTGTTCGCCACAGAATTTCAATGAGGGCGATAGCCATTCGGCATAGTCATTTCATCCGGGGACAATTACGCGAGCGCGAGCTTTTCAATTTAACAGAAACACGAATAGAAGTTCCTTGTTTTCCGAGGAACTTTACTCGGCAGAGGGGTTCAGAATAAATAAAACATTTGCCCGGTTCATTCTTTGCTTTATGCTGATTGAACCGATTGTGTAGATAGTGTGTAAGGGAGTTTTCCACGGCATACGGCCATGGGCGGGGCCCCTCTTCCAAGAGGAGCGACGCAGTCTCTGGCTGTAGGCATCGGGGTCAAAAGCCCCGCCGACCTGAAGGAGGCGCGACCATGGACGTGATCAGCAACTTTGCAGCCCGCTACGAACGCACCCGCGAGGAAGTTCTCTCGCTGCAGGAATATCTGGATATCTGCAAACGCGATCCGACGGCATATGCAACGGCCTCCGAACGAATGCTCCAGGCCATTGGCGAGCCGGAACTGGTAGATACCCGCAATGACCCCCGTCTTTCGCGCATCTTCGCGAACAAGGTCATCAAGATCTATCCGGCGTTCAAGGAGTTCTATGGCATGGAAGATGCCATCGAGCAGGTGGTGTCCTATTTCCGCCACGCCGCGCAGGGACTGGAAGAAAAGAAGCAAATCCTTTACCTGCTGGGGCCCGTCGGCGGCGGCAAGAGCTCGATCGCGGAGCGCCTGAAGCAGCTCATGGAGCACGTGCCCTTCTATGCGATCCACGGCTCCCCGGTGAACGAATCGCCCCTCGGGCTCTTCGACACCCTCGAAGACGGCGAGATCCTCGAAAAAGAGTACGGCATCCCCGTGCGCTACCTGAACCGCATCCTGTCGCCCTGGGCCGTCAAGCGCCTCGAGGAGTACGGCGGCGACATCCGCCAGTTCAAGGTGGTCAAGCGCTACCCCTCGGTGCTGCGCCAGATCGCGGTCGCCAAGACCGAGCCGGGCGACGAGAACAACCAGGACATCTCTTCACTGGTCGGCAAGGTCGACATCCGCAAGCTCGAGACCTACGCCCAGGACGACCCCGACGCGTATGCCTACTCCGGCGGCCTGTGCCTGGCGAACCAGGGCCTGCTCGAGTTCGTGGAAATGTTCAAGGCCCCGATCAAGGTGCTGCACCCGCTGCTCACGGCCACGCAGGAAAGCAACTTCAAGGGCACCGAAGGCTTCGGCGCCATTCCCTTCGACGGCATCGTGCTGGCCCACAGCAACGAGAGCGAGTGGAAGGCGTTCCGCAACAACAAGAACAACGAGGCTTTCCTCGACCGGATCTACATCGTGAAGGTGCCGTACTGCCTGCGCGCCTCCGAAGAGATCAAGATCTACGAGAAGCTGGTGCGCAACTCCTCGCTGGCCAAGGCCCCGTGCGCGCCCGGCACCTTGCGCATGATGGCGCAGCTGTCGGTGCTCACGCGCCTGAAGGAGCCCGAGAACTCCAGCACCTTCAGCAAGATGCAGGTGTACGACGGCGAGAACCTGAAGGACACCGACCCCAAGGCCAAGTCGATCCAGGAGTACCGCGACTACGCGGGCGTCGACGAAGGCATGAGCGGCGTCTCCACGCGCTTCGCCTTCAAGATCATCTCCAAGGTCTTCAACTTCGACAGCACCGAGGTGGCCGCCAACCCGGTGCACCTGATGTATGTGCTCGAACAGCAGATCGAGCGCGAGCAGTTTCCGCCGGAAACCGAGCAGAAGTACATCAGCTACATCAAGGAGCTGCTGGCGCCGCGCTATGCCGAGTTCATCGGCAAGGAAATCCAGACCGCCTACCTCGAGAGCTACAGCGAGTACGGCCAGAACATCTTCGACCGCTACGTGACCTACGCCGACTACTGGATCCAGGACCAGGAGTTCCGCGACGTGGACACCGGCGAAGTGTTCGACCGGGCCTCGCTCAACGGCGAGCTCGAGAAGATCGAGCGCCCCGCCGGCATCGGCAACCCGAAGGACTTCCGCAACGAGATCGTCAACTTCGTGCTGCGCGCACGGGCCGGCAACGCGGGGCGCAACCCGGCGTGGACCAGCTACGAGAAGCTGCGCGCAGTCATCGAGAAGAAGATGTTCTCCAACACCGAAGAGCTGCTGCCGGTGATCAGTTTCAACACCAAGAGCAGCGCCGACGAGCAGAAGAAGCACGAAGACTTCGTGACCCGCATGGTCGAGAAGGGCTACACCGCCAAGCAGGTCCGGCTTCTGTGCGAGTGGTACCTGCGGGTGCGCAAGAGTTCATAGCGGACAGCGGGAACAACGGGCGCGTGCGCAGGACCTAACCAGCGCACCACCCACCGTTTTGCAAGGAGCTTTGAAAACATCGTGGCCATCCTGCAGCAGATCATCGATCGTCGGCTCTCGGGCAAGAACAAGTCCATCGGCAACCGCGAGCGCTTCCTTCGGCGCTACAAGGGCCAGATCCAGGAGGCGGTGCGGCGCGCGGTCAGCGGACGCAACATCCGCGAGCTGGAGCAAGGCGAAGACGTGACCCTGCCGCGCCACGATGTCTCCGAGCCGGTGTTCGGCCACGCGCGCGGCGGTGACCGCGAGTACGTGCACCCCGGCAACCAGGAATACCTCAAGGGCGATCGCATCGCGCGCCCCGAGGGCCAGGGCGGCGGTGGCTCGGGCAGCGGCGAGGCCAGCGACAGCGGCGAAGGCGAGGACGACTTCGTCTTCCGCCTCACGCGCGAGGAGTTCATGCGCGTCTTCTTCGACGACCTTGCGCTGCCCCACCTCGTGCGCACCCAGATCGCCGAAGTGCCCGAATGGAAGAGCCATCGCGCCGGCTTCACCAGCGACGGCTCGCCCAACAACCTGCACGTGGTGCGTTCGATGCGCGGCGCGCTGGCGCGGCGCATTGCGCTGGGTGGCGAACCGCGCAAGGAACTCAAGCGCCTGGAGGCGCACCTCCTGGTGCTGAAAGCGCATCCACAGGCCGAGACCGCGCTGATCCAGAAGGAAATCCGCGAGACCGAGGACCTCATCGCCGAGCTGCGCCGCACCATGCGGCACGTGCCCTACATCGACCCGATCGACCTGCGCTACCGCAACCGCGTGAAGACGCCCGTGCCCAGCGCCAAGGCCGTGATGTTCTGCCTCATGGACGTGTCGGGCTCGATGGACGAGGCGCGCAAGGACATGGCCAAGCGCTTCTTCATGCTGCTGTACCTGTTTCTCACGCGGCACTACGAGCGCATCGACCTCGTGTTCCTGCGCCACCACACGCAGGCGCAGGAAGTGACCGAAGAAGAGTTCTTCCACGCCACCGAGACCGGCGGCACGGTGGTGTCAAGCGCGCTGGTGCTCATGGACGAGATCATCAAGGCCCGCTACGCCAGCGGCGAATGGAACGTGTACGGCGCCCAGGCCAGCGACGGCGACAACTGGCACCAGGACAGCGGCCGTTGCCGCGAACTGCTGGTCGACAACATCCTGCCCGTGGTGCGCTACTACGCCTACGTGCAGGTGGCCGAGACCGAGCAGAACCTGTGGCAGGAGTACCAGCAGCTCGAAGGCGTGGCGCCCAACTTCGCCATGCGCAAGGTATCGGACGCGCAGGACATCTACCCGGTGTTCCGCGACCTGTTCAAGAAGGAAGGGGTGCCCACATGATCACCACCGAACGCCCTCCCGGAGCCCCTGTCCTGCCGCGCAGCACCGACCTGCCCACCTCCCGCCTCGAACGCCTGCCCAGCCCGTCCGACTGGACCTTCGAGCTCATCGAGACGTACCACACCGAGATCGCCAAGACCGCGAGGAGCTTCGGCCTGGACACCTACCCGAACCAGCTCGAGGTGATCACGGCCGAGCAGATGATGGACGCCTACGCCAGCGTGGGCATGCCCATGATCTACAGGCACTGGTCGTACGGCAAGCAGTTCATCTCCACCGAGAAGAACTACAAGCGCGGCCACATGGGGCTGGCCTACGAGATCGTCATCAACTCCGATCCGTGCATTGCCTACCTCATGGAAGAAAACACCATGGCCATGCAGGCCCTGGTGATCGCGCATGCGGCCTACGGGCACAACAGCTTCTTCAAGGGCAACTACCTGTTCCGCATGTGGACCGACGCGTCGTCGATCATCGACTACCTCGTCTATGCGCGGCACTACATCGCCGAGTGCGAGGAACGCCACGGCCTCGACGCAGTGGAAGACCTGCTCGACTCCTGCCACGCGCTCATGAACTACGGCGTCGACCGCTACCGCCGTCCGCAGAAGCGTTCGCTGGCGCAAGAGAGCGCGCAGCGCACCGACCGCGAGCGCCACATGCAGCAGCAGGTGAACGACCTGTGGCGCACGCTGCCGCGCAAGAGCGAACAAGCGGCCGAGTCGGAAGCCGCGCGCCGCTTTCCGCCCGAGCCGCAGGAGAACCTGCTCTATTTCATCGAGAAGAACGCCGCCCTGCTCGAGCCGTGGCAGCGCGAGGTGGTGCGCATCGTGCGCAAGATCGCGCAGTACTTCTACCCGCAGCGCCAGACCCAGGTCATGAACGAAGGCTGGGCCACCTTCTGGCACTACACGCTGCTCAACACCATGTACGACCGCGGCCAGCTGGACGACGGCTTCATGATGGAATGGCTCAGCTCGCACACCAGCGTGGTGTTCCAGCCGCCCGTGGGCCATCGCGCCTACAGCGGCATCAACCCCTATGCGCTGGGCTTCAAGATGTTCACCGACCTGCGTCGCGTCTGCGAAAAGCCGACCGACGAAGACCGCCGCTGGTTCCCCGACTTCGCGGGCACCGACTGGGTCAAGACGCTCGACTACGCGATGCGCAACTTCAAGGACGAGAGCTTTGTCGGCCAGTTCCTCAGCCCGAAGACGATGCGCGATTTCCGCCTGTTCTCGATCCGCGACTACCAGAGCGAATCGGAGCTTGAGGTGTCGGCCATCCACGACGACAGCGGCTACCAGGCGCTGCGCGAATCGCTGTCACGCCAGTACGACATCGGCAACCGCGAGCCCGACGTCCAGGTCTGGAGCGTGGCCACGCGCGGCGACCGCTCGCTCACGCTGCGCCACACGCAGCGCAATAACCTGCCACTGAACGACAACGCCGAAGAGGTGCTCAAGCACGTCGCGCGGCTGTGGGGCTTCGACGTGCACCTCGAAAGCATCGACAGCGCAGGCCGGGTCAGCCGCAGCTGGAAGGCTGCCGCACCCAAGCAGACCTACTGAGACGCTGCGATACAAAGAGAGCAGCTGTCTATCAGCCGTTCACCCCAGCAGAGCGTGCCCTCGTGCGCAGGGCACCGGGTGCTTCCCGCAGCGAAATCAAGGAGGAGCCGAAGGCGGGGGACATTCGCGGAGGGAAGTACCCGGTGTCCTGCGCACGCCCCCCCGAAAAACTCAGGGAACCAGCGCAGCAATCGCCAGCGTGTACCCCTTCACCCCCAGCCCCACGATGATCCCGCGCGCCGCAGGCGAGATGTACGAATGGTGGCGAAACTCCTCGCGCGCATGCACGTTCGAGATGTGCAGCTCGATCAGCGGCACGCTCGCCCCCTTGATGGCGTCGTGCAGCGCGATCGACGTGTGGGTGTAGGCGCCCGGGTTCATCACCACGCCCAGCATGTTGCCGGCGGCCACTTCGCGGCCCGCCTCCTGGACCCAGTCGATCAGCACGCCTTCGTGGTTCGACTGGCGGCATTCGATCTCCACGCCGAGCTTGGCACCCGTTTCCTTGCACAGGCGTTCGACGTCGGCGAGCGTGTCGCGACCGTACTGTTCGGGCTCGCGCGTGCCGAGCAGGTTGAGGTTGGGGCCGTTGAGAACGAGGATTTTCTTCATGATGGATCGGTGAAAGAAGCAGACGGATGCAGGAAGAAGGCCGATTATGGTCGCGCTGCAGACCGCGCCCGCCGCGCCGAAGGCGACACCGCCGCGGTCGAGCCCACGTAGTGGTTGTACGAGCCGATGTCTGCCACGCAGCGCGCCATGAGGTCAACGAACGCGCGCAGCTTCTGCCCCATGTAGCGCTGCCGCTGGTAGGCGCAGTACAGCCGCCGCGCCTCCGGCGGCCACTGCGGCAGCACTGGCACCAGCACGCCCTGCGCCACCTCGGGCCCGGCGAAGAACACCGGCAGCGGCGCAATGCCCAGGCCGTCGATGCAGAAGGTCTTCATCACCCAGTGGTCGTTGGTCTCGAAGGCCGGCTCCGTGCGCACCACATGGCGCCCCGAGGCCTGCTGCGACACCAGCCGCAGCGGCGACGGCGGCCCCGAGGGCTCGCGCATCGCGATCATCCGGTGCTGCGCCAGCGCCTCGGGTGTCAGCGGCGTGCCGTGCCGCGCCAGGTACTGCGGGCTGGCATACAGGCCGTAGGCCAGCCGGCCCAGCAGCTTGGCGACCAGGTCCGGCAGGTCGGGCGGCGCCGAGCCCACATAGCAGTCGACCTCGCCGATCCGCGGGGCCTGCGCGCCATTCGCCACGTCGAGCTGGCAGCGCACGTTCGGATGCGATTCGAGAAAGATTCGCACCACATGACAGACGAAGGAGGTGCTGAACTGCGTGTCCGACAGCAGCGTGAGCCGCCCCGACACCCCGCCCGTGAGCTCCTGCACCTCGGTGCGCGCCATTTCCAGCCGGCCGCTCACCTCGCCGAGCAGCCCCTCGCAGCGTGCGAAGAACGCACGCCCGGCCTCCGTGGGCGCGATGCGGCGCGAGCTGCGCAACAGCAGCTGGGCGCCCAGCAGTTCCTCCAGCCGTGTGAGCTGCCGGCTCAGCGTGGCCTTCGACACGCCCGACAGGCTCTCGGCCTTGGTCAGGCTGCCGCTCTTCATCACGAGGACGAAGGCCTCGACCAGTGCGAGGTCGATGCGCCCTGCGCTCATGAATGCCCCCGCTGTGGAAGTCGTCGTTGCAGGAATGAAAAGGAGCGTCTTGGCATGGGGCTTTCATCGGTGCGGCGGACACGCTACGGTAGGCGGCACCGCCGACAAGGGCATGGCCGATGCTATGCCGATTTGCGGCGCCCTTTCCCGCCGCCCCCACGATCAAGACCCATGAATCCCTCAGCCACCTGGCATCCCGTCACGCCCTCCGCCGAGGTGCGCGCCGGCGCCAACATCGTCGCCGGCTTTGCGCAAGGCCAGGAGCTCGCACTGTGGCGCGCGGCCGATGGCTCGCCTCAGGCCTGGGAGAACCGCTGCCCGCACCGCAGCGTGCGCTTCACACTCGGCCAGGTGACCAGCGGCGACCGCCTGGCCTGCGCGTACCACGGCTGGCAGTACGAGGCCGGCAGCGGCGCGTGCGTGCGCATCCCGGCGCACCCGGCCATGCCGGCACCGCGCAATGTCTGCGCCAAGACGTTCGCCACAGCGGATGCCGCGGGCATGCTGTGGGTGCGCCTCGCGGCCGACGGCGCAGATGCGCCACCTGAACTGGCCGCCACCGTACCCACCGGCTGGCACCTCGCCCGCACGCTGACGCTGCGCGTGGCCGCGTCCGAGGTGCGCGCTGCGCTGGCGCCGCATGGCTTCGCGTCGACAGGAACGCCCGACGCGTGGCAAGGCACGCTGGGCGAATCGCCCGTCGCTGCGCTGCTGCTCGACGCCCAGCCGCAGCTGAGCTTCCTGCACCTGTGGACCGACGCAGCCCCCGGCTCCGATGCGATGGCCCGGGTGCACCGCGCGGCGCGCCAGCTGCGCAGCGACATCGAAGCCGCTGCATCGCCCTGAACAAGAAGAAAGAAGCAACATGCCCTTCGTCACCGACGATCCCAACATGCTCGACGACTGGCTCGTCGTCGGCCCCGCCTGCGGCTTGCCGCGCACGACGCGGCTGCTCGGCGAAACCCTGCACCTGCACGCCGATGCCGACGGCACACCGCACGCCCTCCTCTGCAACGACGCACTCACCGTGCAATCGCGCTACGGCTTCCTCTGGGTCTGCCCCAGCGGCCGCCCGGCGCGCCCGCTGTTCGCCTTCCCCGAACACGACGAACCCGGCCGCCGCATCGTCGACTGCGGCGGGCTCGGCGTGGCCGTGTCGGGCCTGCGCGTGATCGAGAACTTCCTGGACATGGCGCACTTTCCCTTCGTGCACCCCGACTACCTCGGCAAGGTGCCGCACACCGAAGTGGCCAAGTACAACGTCGAGGTCGACGCCGCCACCGACGAGATCTGGGCCACCGACTGCCGCTTCTGGCAGCCGCGCGCCTCCGCCGCCCACGACACCGGCAGCGAGGTGTTCTACAAGTACCGCGTGATGCAGCCCTTCTCGGCCATGCTCTACAAGTCGAGCCACCGGCCCGACAAGCTCGACGCCATCGGCCTGTTCCTGCAGCCGGTGGACGACGAGCACGTCATCGCCCACACGCTGCTGGCCTACTTCGACGACGTGTCGAGCGACGCCGAGCTCATCGCCTTCCAGCACACGATCTTCGGGCAGGACAAGCCGATCCTGGAGAACCACGCCTTCAAGCGCATGCCGCTCGAAGGCCGCGCCGAGACGCCCACGCGCGGCGACACCACCTCCGTCACCTACCGCCGCTGGCTGCGCGAGCGCGGCATGCGCTTCGGCACCGCGAGGGCCGCCGCATGACCGTCAGGCTCTACGACTACCCGCTCTCGGGCAACTGCTTCAAGGTGCGGCAGATGCTGCTGTGGCTCGGCGTGGACCACGCGAGCGTGCCGGTCGATTTCCATCCGGGGCGCGAGCACAAGTCCGCGACGTTCCTTGCCACCATCAACCCGCTCGGCCAGCTCCCGGTGATCGACGACGAAGGCTTCGTGCTGCGCGACGCGCAGGCCATCCTGGTCTACCTCGCGAGCCGCTACGACGACCCACGGCAGCGCTGGTACCCCGCCGACCCGAAGCTGCGCGGCCAGGTCGCGATGTGGCTCGCCATGGCCGACGAGATCACGCGCACCGCCTCGGCCGCCCGGCTGCACGACGCGCTGGGCTACACGCACCTGGACATCGAGACCTGCCGGCGCGGCGCGCGCGCGGCCTTCCGCGTGCTCGACGACCACCTGGCCGAGCAACACGCCGCCACCGGCCTGCGCTGGCTCGTGGCCGCACCCGAGCCGACCATTGCCGACCTTGCCTGCTTTCCGTACGTGGCGCTGGCGGGCGAAGGCGGCATCTCGCTCGACGAGTTTCCCGCGCTGCGCCGCTGGGTCTGGGACTTTCGTCACCTGCCGGGCTTTGTGGGCATGTCGGGTATCTTCCCGGCTGGCCCCGCCTGAAGGCTCGCCTGAGTATCCTTGTCCCCTTCCGCTCTCTGAAGAACCGAATCCCATGAAAACCAAAGCCGCCGTCGCCTGGCAAGCAGGCCAACCCCTGACCATCGAAACCGTGGACCTCCAAGGCCCGAAGTTCGGTGAAGTGCTGGTCGAGATCAAGGCCACCGGCATCTGCCACACCGACTACTACACGCTCTCGGGCGCCGACCCCGAAGGCATCTTTCCCGCCATCCTGGGCCATGAAGGCGCGGGCATCGTGGTCGACGTCGGCCCCGGCGTCACCACCCTTAAAAAGGGCGACCACGTCATTCCGCTGTACACGCCCGAATGCCGCCAGTGCAAGTTCTGCCTGAGCCGCAAGACCAACCTGTGCCAGCTGATCCGCGGCACGCAGGGCAAGGGCCTCATGCCCGACGCCACCAGCCGCTTCAGCCTCGACGGCAAGCCCATCTTCCACTACATGGGCACGAGCACCTTCAGCAACTACACGGTCGCGCCCGAGATCTCGCTGGCCAAGATCCGCGAAGACGCGCCCTTCGACAAGGTCTGCTACATCGGCTGCGGCGTCACCACCGGCATCGGTGCGGTGATCTTCACGGCCAAGGTCGAAGCCGGCGCGAACGTCGTGGTGTTCGGCCTGGGCGGCATCGGCCTGAACGTGATCCAGGGCGCCAAGATGGTGGGCGCCGACAAGATCATCGGCGTCGACCTGAACCCCGAACGCGAAGCCATGGCCCGCAAGTTCGGCATGACGCACTTCATCAACCCCAAGACCACCGAGAACGTGGTCGATGCCATCGTGCAGCTGACCGACGGTGGCGCCGACTACAGCTTCGAGTGCATCGGCAACACGCAGGTGATGCGCCAGGCGCTCGAGTGCACGCACAAGGGCTGGGGCCGCAGCATCATCATCGGCGTGGCCGAGGCCGGCGCCGAGATCAGCACGCGCCCGTTCCAGCTGGTCACCGGCCGCAAGTGGGAGGGCTCGGCCTTCGGCGGCGCGCGCGGGCGCACCGACGTGCCGAAGATCGTCGACTGGTACATGGAAGGCAAGATCAACATCGACGACCTGATCACGCACACCATGCCGCTCGAAGACATCAACAAGGGCTTCGATCTCATGAAGCGCGGTGAGTCCATCCGCGGCGTCGTTCTGTACTGAGGCCGAGGAGGCGCCCGCCATGAACCGCATGGAACCCTTGCGCACCATCGAAGCGGGCGTTCTCGAGGTCGCCTATTACGAAGCCGGCCCCGCCGACGGACCGCCCGTGCTGCTGATGCACGGCTTTCCATACGATATTCACACTTACGCCGAGGTCGCGCCGATGCTGGCCGCCCAAGGCTGCCGTGTGATCGTGCCGTACATGCGCGGCTACGGCGCCACGCGCTTCCTGAGCGAGGCCACGCCGCGCTCGGGCGAACAGGCGGCCTTCGGCGCCGACCTGCTCGCGCTGCTCGACGCGCTGAAGATCGAGCGCGCCGTGCTCGCCGGCTACGACTGGGGCGGCCGTGCCGCCTGCGTGGTGGCGGCACTGTGGCCCGAGCGCTGCGCGGGGCTGGTCTCGCTCAACAGCTACAACATCCAGAACATCGCCAAGGCGATGGAACCCGACACGCCCGCCAACGAGCACAGCCTCTGGTACCAGTACTACTTCCACAGCGAACGCGGCCGCGCCGGCCTCGCGAAGGACCGCAAGGCCCTCACGAAGCTGTTGTGGCAGCTGTGGTCGCCGACCTGGCGCTTCGACGACGCCACCTTCGAACGCAGCGCCGCCGCCTTCGACCACCCCGACTTCGTGGACGTGGTGATCCATTCGTACCGTCACCGCTTCGGCCTCGTGCCCGGCGACCCGGCCTGTGCCGACATCGAACGCCGCCTTGCCGCGCAGCCGACGATCACCGTGCCCGCCATCACCTTCGACGGCATCGACGACGGCGTGCGACCGCCCGCCGATGCCTCGGCCCACGCGCACCGCTTCAGCGGGCCGCGCTCGCACCGCCTCGTGCCCGGCGCGGGCCACAACCTGCCGCAGGAAGCGCCGCGCACCTTCGCCGACGCCGTGCTCGAACTCGTGCCCGCACTGCGCAGCCAGACGACCTCTTCTTCATGACCGACACCGCCCCCACCCTCCTTTCCGAACACCACGCCTTCGGCGGCGTGCAGCGCTTCATCGAGCACCGCTCGCACGAGATCGGCCTGCCGATGCGCTTCTCGGTCTACCTGCCGCCGCAGGCCGCGCACACGCGCGTGCCTGCCCTGCTCTACCTTGCGGGCCTGACCTGCAACGAAGAGACCTTCGCGGTGAAGGCCGGCGCGCAGCGCATGGCCGCGAGCCTGGGCGTTGCGCTCATCGCGCCCGACACCAGCCCGCGCGGCGCCGAACCCGAAAGCCTGCCGGGCGCGAAAGACAGCTGGGACTTCGGCATCGGCGCCGGCTTCTATCTCGACGCCACCGCCGAGCCCTGGGCCACGCACTGGCGCATGGAAAGCTGGATCGTGCACGAGCTGCTGCCGCTCGTGGCCCGCCACTTTCCCATCGACGGCGAGCGCATCGGCATCTTCGGCCACTCGATGGGCGGCCACGGCGCGCTCACGCTGGCGCTGCGGCACCCGGGGCGCTTCAAGTCGCTCTCGGCCTTCGCACCGATCTGCGCGCCCACCCAGTGCCCGTGGGGCCAGAAGGCCTTCGCCGGCTACCTGGGCGAACCGGGTGACGACCGCGCGCAATGGCTCGCGCACGACGCCAGCGCGCTGATGCAATCGCAGACCGTGGCGCCCTATCCGCAGGGCATCCTCATCGACCAGGGCCTGGCCGACAAATTCCTCGCCGAGCAGCTGCACCCCGAGGCCTTCGAGGCCGCCTGCTTCGCCGCCGGCCAGCCGCTCACGCTGCGCCGCCATGCGGGCTACGACCACGGCTACTACTTCATCCAGAGCTTCATGGCCGACCACATCGCGCACCATGCGCAGACGCTGAACGGCTGAGCACAAAGGGGTGCGGTCCGCACCCGGCGTGGCTATCATGGTCCGCATGTCCGCCGCCCAGATTCCTGCCTTCCAGCTGCGCTCGCGCGATGGCGGCGCCGAGGAGAACATGGTGCTCGCGGGCATCTGGCGCCGCGCCTGGGTGTCGGCCAACCGCAGCGCCGTCCACGTCGAGCCCATCGGCCACTGGCTGCGTCGCGTGCAGACCGAATTCATCCCGCCCGCCGACGTGGTGCTGGCCGAGCGCGACGGCCAGGTGCTGGCCTTCATGGTGCTGCTCACGGCGCGCGAGTACGTGGCCCAGCTCTTCGTCGAGCCGCACCTGCGCAGCCAGGGCCTCGGCAAGGCGCTGCTCGACGAGGCCTGCGTGCGCATGCCGCATGGCTGGCGGCTGCATGTGGCCGTCACCAACACCGAGGCGCAGCGCTTCTACGAACGCTACGGCCTTGTGCGCGGCGTGGTCGACCGCCACCCCGGCAGCGGACGCGAACGCATCGCCTACCATTGGTCGCCCAGCCGCGCGCCCTGGCGCACGGGCTGACACCCTCCGCACTTCCTTCCTGCCCCATGCGCATCCGCATCGACCACATCGCCCTCTGGACCACCGACCTCGAACGCTGCAAGCGCTTCTACGTCGACTACTTCGGCGCCACCGCCGGCGCCGGCTACGTCAACCCGGCCAAGGGCTTCGCCTCGTGCTTCCTGAGCCTGGGCGACGGCGCGCGCATCGAGGCCATGACCACGAGCACCCTCTCGCCCGTGGTCGCCGAGGCCGGCGCGCAGCGCATGGGCTGGACGCACCTGGCGATCTCGGTCGGCTCCGACGCCGAGGTCGATGCGCTCACGCAGCGGCTGAAGGCCGACGGCTACCCGCTGCTCGACGGCCCGCGCCGCACCGGCGACGGCTACTACGAAAGCGTGGTGCTCGACCCGGACGGCAACCGCATCGAGATCACGTCATGAGCGTCTTTGTTCAAAGCCTGCACGAGACCTTCGAGCGCCTCGGCCGCATCGAGACCCGCCGCATGTTCGGCGGCCACGGCGTGTGGCACGAGGGCCGCATGATCGCGCTCGTCGCCAAGGACACGCTGTACCTCAAGGCCGATGCCGGCAGCGCCGCGCACTTCGACGCGCTGAACCTGCCGCCCTTTACCTACGTGCGCGCGGGCAAGGAGATGCCGATGTCGTACCGACTGGCGCCGGCCGACCTGTTCGAAGACCGCGAGGAAGCGGCGCGCTGGGGCCGCCTGGCCTACGAAGCCGCGCTGCGTTCGGGCCAGCCGCCGAAGCCGAAAAAACCCAAACCCAAGACACCCCCCAAGGCCGCGAAAGCGAAGACCCGGTGAACGACCAGAACAACAACCACGGCCACCGGCTCCCGCCCCTTCCCGAACGTGAACAGATCGCGCTGCTCGATCCCTTCGACAGCCTCGACCTGAAAGACATCGTGGTCGTCAGCTCGCTCGCCGAAGCCGAGCGCGCCGCCGATGAATTGCTCGACGCCGGCGTGGCGGGCTTCGACACCGAGTCGCGCCCCACCTTCGCGAAGAACGAAGTGTCGACCGGCCCGCACGTGGTGCAGTTCGCCACGCGCGACACAGCCTGGCTGTTCCAGCTGCACCGCGACGAATGCAACCCCGTGGTGGCTGGCCTGCTCGCGTCCACCGAACTGCGCAAGGTCGGCTTCGGCCTTTCGAGCGACCTGTCGCTGATCCGCCTGCGGCTGGCGATTGCGCCGCAGGCCGTGTTCGACATCGACGACGAATTCCGCCGGCGTGGCTACCGCCGCTCGGTGGGCGTGAAGACGGCGGTGGCGCTGATGTTCAACCGCCGCTTCGCCAAGTCGCGCAAGGCGACCACCTCGAACTGGGCGCACAAGCAGCTCACCGAATCGCAGATCCGCTACGCGGCCAACGATGCCTATGCGTCGCTGCGCGTGTTCGACGCGCTCTTTCCGAACGGCTGACTGAAGCCTTCCGTCAGTCGCGCCCTGCTTCGAGGATCGCCTGCGCCAGCCGCTGCGGGTTCGAGAAGAACATCTCGTGGCTGCCCGGGCACTCCACGAGCCGGAACAACCCCAGCCGCTCCGACAGCCGCGGATGCCACGGCAGGCTGTGCGGCAGCGCCGTGTCCTGCTGGCAATTGACGTACGACTTGCCCAGCGGCAGCGCCGCCAGCGGCTGCTTCAGCTGGATCTTGTCGGTGAAGGTGCGGTACGGGTGCGGGTTGAGCTTGTCGTAGGCGGACTGCGCCAGCGGCAGGTCGGCGTCGTTGATGAAGGCCTCGCGCCAGATCTCGAAGGGCAGCATCACGGCGTTGTTGTTGGCGGCCGCCACCGCGTCGAACATGGTCACGTAGTGCGGCGGCACCATGTCGTTGAGCGCTTCGCCATCGAGCGGCACGAAGGCGTTGATGTAGACCAGCCGCCGCAGCCGCGCCACGATGCGGTCGGCCACGCCCGAGATCACCATGCCGCCGTAGCTGTGGCCCACGAGCCGCACCTGCGTGAGGTCCTTGGCCTCGATGAAGCGGACCACCGACGCAATGGCATCGGCCAGGCCGGTGCCCGCACGGTCGTCGCCGGGGTTGTTGCCTGCCACGGTGGGGCAATGCACGGTGTGGCCGGCCGCGCGCAGGCCGTCGGCCACGGCCTCCATTTCGGCGCCGGTGTGCCAGGCGCCGTGAACCAGAACATAGGTGTCGGACATGGGTGTCTCCTTCGTTGGATGCTTCGTTGGGGGATGAGCCGAAGGCGACTGTAGAAAAAGCGGTACGTCGCGGATGGCCGCTATCTGCCAGGGCGATGGCCGATTCGTGCCACCGGTCTTTTTGTCTTCTGGGTTGTCTTTATTCAATAATTCAAAGATACTTGAACAATGGAAGAAAACGATGTGGTCCGCGCCTTGGGCGCACTCGCGCAACCCGTGCGCCTGCGGGTGTTCCGCGCCTTGGTGGTCGCCGGGCCCGACGGGCTGACGCCGGGTGCGCTGACTGAAGCACTAGAGGTGTCGGCGACGGGGCTGTCCTTTCACCTCAAGGAGCTGGTGAACGCGAGCCTGGTCTCGCAGGAGCGTCAGGGGCGCAACCTCATCTACCGCGCATCGTTCGAGCGGATGAACGGCCTGCTCGGCTACCTCACCGAGAACTGCTGCCAAGGCGAGCCCTGTCTTCCGGCGACCACCTGCGACTGCTGACCATGAAAGCCTGTGCTGTTGCACGCAGCGTGCGTGCGCTCTGGCGTGCTCCCGCCGATGGGGCACCTTGCTCCGCGAATGTCCCCCGGGGCTTCGCCCCTCCTCCTTTATTTCGCTGCGCAAGGCACCCCATCGACGTGAGCGTGTTCAGAGCGGTCGTTGATCGGCTGCACACCAGCGCTGCTTCCCGTGCGCAGGACACTGGGTGCTTCCCGCAGCGAAATCAAGGAGGAGCCGAAGGCGGGGGACATTCGCGGAGGGAAGTACCCGGTGGCCTGTGCACTCGCCCTGAACAACAACAAGAACTGACATGACCACAGCCCTCCTCATCTTCGCCTGCACCCTCGTGCTGGTCATCTGGCAACCACGTGGCCTGGGCATCGGTTGGAGCGCCTCGCTGGGCGCCGTCATCGCCCTGCTCTTCGGCGTGGTGCAGCTCGCCGACATCCCCGTCGTCTGGGCCATCGTCTGGAACGCCACCGCGACTTTCATCGCCGTGATCCTCATCAGCCTGCTGCTCGACGAAGCCGGCTTCTTCGAGTGGGCTGCGCTGCACGTGGCCCGCTGGGGTCGCGGCAACGGCCGGCGGCTGTTCGCCTTCATCGTGCTGCTGGGCGCCGCGGTCTCGGCCCTCTTTGCCAACGACGGCGCGGCGCTGATCCTCACGCCCATCGTGATGGCCATGCTCGTGGCGCTCGGCTTCACGCCGGCCACCACCCTGGCCTTCGTCATGGCGGCGGGCTTCATTGCCGACACGGCCAGCCTGCCGCTCATCGTGTCGAACCTCGTGAACATCGTGTCGGCCGACTTCTTCGGCATCGGCTTCAACGCATACGCCTCGGTGATGGTGCCGGTCAACGTCGCGGCCGTGCTCGCGAGCCTGGGCGTGCTGCTGTGGTGCTTCCGGCGCGACATTCCCGCGCACTACGACATGGCCCGCCTCAAGCAACCCGCCGATGCGATCCGCGACCGCGACACCTTCCGCGCCGGCTGGGTCGTGCTCGCGCTGCTGCTCGTGGGCTTCTTCGGCCTGGAGCCGCTGGGCGTGCCGGTGAGCGCCGTGGCCGCCTTCGGCGCGGTGATCCTGCTCGCGGTGGCGGCACGCGGCCCGGTGATCGGCACGCGCCAGGTGCTGCGCGGCGCGCCCTGGCAGATCGTCGTCTTCTCGCTGGGCATGTACCTCGTGGTCTACGGGCTGCGCAACGCCGGGCTCACCGGCCAGATCGCCACGCTGCTGAACCTGTTCGCGCAAGGCGGCGTCTGGGGCGCGGCCATGGGCACCGGCTTTCTCGCGGCGGTGCTCTCCTCGGTCATGAACAACATGCCGACCGTGCTGGTCGGTGCGCTGTCGATCGAGGCCTCGGGCGCGGTGGGCCTCGTGAAGGAGGCCATGGTCTACGCCAACGTGATCGGCTGCGACCTCGGCCCGAAGATCACGCCCATCGGCAGCCTCGCCACGCTGCTGTGGCTGCACGTGCTCTCGAAGAAGGGCATAACCATCACCTGGGGCCACTACTTCCGCATCGGCATCGTGCTGACCCTGCCCGTGCTGGCCGCCACGCTCGCCGCGCTGGCGCTGCGCCTCAGCCTGGGCTGATCCATTTTTTCTTCTCTCAACGAGCCTGCCATGAGCGACATCACCATTTATCACAACCCCGCCTGCGGCACGTCGCGCAACGTGCTCGCGCTGATCCGCAACACGGGCGACGGACCCACCGTCATCGAGTACCTGAAGGCCCCACCCAACCGCGCCACGCTCACGCAGCTCATCGCGGCGATGGGCGTGCCCGTGCGCGAGGTGCTGCGCCAGAAAGGCACGCCGTACGACGAGCTGGGCCTGGGCGATCCCAAGTGGAGCGACGAACAGCTCATCGACTTCATGCTGCAGCACCCGATCCTCATCAACCGCCCCATCGTCGTCACGCCGCTGGGCACGCGCCTGTGCCGGCCTTCGGAGGCCGTGCTCGACATCCTGCCGAAACCGCAGCAAGGCGCCTTCTCCAAGGAAGACGGCGAAGCCGTGATCGACGCGAAAGGCCAGCGTGTCGCCAAGCCCTGATCTCCCGCAGCTCGACGCCGATGCGTTCCATGTTCCCCGCCTGCAGGAACTGCTTCCCACCGCACGCGCCACGCATGCACCGCGCATCCTGCTGCTGTACGGATCGCTGCGCGAGCGTTCCTACAGCCGCCTGCTGACCGAAGAGGCCGCCCGCCTGCTGCGCGCGATGGGCGCCGAGCCCCGCATCTACGACCCGCGCGGCCTGCCGCTGCCCGACGGCGAACCCGAGGACCATCCGAAGGTGCAGGAACTGCGCAGCCTCGCGCAGTGGGCCGAGGGCATGGTGTGGACCTCGCCCGAGCGCCACGGCGCGATGACCGGGATCATGAAGGCGCAGATCGACTGGATTCCGCTGGCCGTCGGCTCGGTGCGGCCCACCCAGGGCAAGACGCTCGCGGTGATGGAGGTGTCGGGCGGCTCGCAGTCCTTCAACGCGGTGAACCAGCTGCGCGTGCTGGGCCGATGGATGCGCATGATCACGATCCCCAACCAGTCGTCGGTGGCCAAGGCGTTCCTCGAGTTTGACGACGCGGGCCGCATGAAGCCCTCGCCCTACTACGAGCGCGTGGTCGACGTGATGGAAGAGCTGGTGAAGTTCACGCTGCTCACGCGCGACTGCGCGGACCACCTGGTCGACCGCTACAGCGAGCGGCGCGAGAGCGCGGAGGCCCTGTCCAAGCGGGTCAACCTGCGCAGCATTTAGACACAGGGCCGGCAAGCTTCTTGCAACGGGGACGCCCGTTGCCCGGGCAACTCCCATGGCGGCGCGCGGCGCACCCACGTAGATTCCAGCGTAGAAAAAAGCGTCCGTTTCCGTCGCTTTCCCCACTTTGGCCCCGCAGGAGTGTCCATGGACGCATGGTCGAGTCAGCAACTGTCCCCGCTGTACAGGCGCGAGGTCTTCCGCTCGCGCGAGGCCGAAGAGACCGACGCGCGCGTGGCGCGCGAACTGAAGCCGCACCGCAGCGCGTGGGGCGCGGGCGATGTCGATGCCGTCTTCTGTCGCGCCGAGATGAGCGCACTGTCGCTGTGCATCCTGCGCTACGGCTGCGATGTCGACATCGAGCCCGACGCGCTCGGCAACTTCGTGCTGGTGCAGATGCCGCTGCGCGGCCGTGCCGACATCCACACCGGCGGACAGACGCTGCAGATCCACCCCGGCCAGGGCGCCATCATTTCCGCCCACAAGCCGGTGCGCCTGCGCTGGCACGCCGACTGCGAACAGCTGATGCTGAAGATCGAACTCAGCCGCCTGCAGGAGGTCGCGCGCCATGCCTTCGCGCTGCGCGGCGGAGACACCGTCGGCGAGATCGATTTCGACATGCCCCTGCGCCTGGACGACGCGGCGGGCACGCAGTGGTGCCGCATGGTGGCGAGCCTGGCTTCGCTGCTGCCACCGAACGAGTTCGAGCGCCACGACCCGCGCTGGCTCGCGCACTGCGAAGACAACCTCATGCTCTACCTGCTGTGCCACCGGCCCAACTCGGTGCTGCAGCGGCATGCCGACGCACAGCGCGGCACCGAAGAAACCAGCCTGCGGCAGCTGCGGCGGGCTGAAGAATTCATGCGCGAGCGGCTCGACTCGCTGCTCTCGCTCGAAGAGGTGGCACAGGCCGCGGGCGTCACGCGCCGCGGCCTCGCCCTGCTCTTCCGTCGCCACCGCGACCTCTCGCCGGGCGAGGTGCTGCGCAACATGCGGCTCGATGCCGCGCACGCAATGCTGGCGCGGCACGACGGTGCCAGCGTCACCGAGGTGGCGCTGAACTGCGGCTTCTCGCACCTGAGCCGCTTTGCCGCCTGCTACCGCGAGCGCTTCGGGCAGCTGCCGCGCGACACCTCGCGCGATCCCGCACGGCTGCCCGCCGCGCGGCACTGAACACACATCCTCAGGACTTCATCGCGCACTGCGCGGCGGTGCGGTCCTGGTAGCGCTCCAGCACGGTGCCGATCACCTTGTTGGCGATGCGCCCACTGCCGTCCTTGGCGACCACGCGCAGGTAGTAGTTCTGGATCGGGAAGTTGTTGGGGCCGTAGCGGAAATCGCCCCGCACCGACTTGTAGTTGGCCGCCTTGATCGCCTTGAGCAGCGCGGGCTTGTCGGCCACCTTGCCGCCGACGTCGCGCACGGCCGCATCCATCGCCATCAGCACGTCGTAGGCCTGGCCGGCATAGAACGACGGGTTGCGCCCGTTGTTCTGCTGACGGAACGCGGATACGAAGCGCTGGTTGGCCGGGTTGTCGAGGTCGAACGACCAGTGCGCGGTGTTGAAGAGGCCGAGCATCGGCTCGCCGACGGCGGGGATCATGTCCTCGTCGGCCGAGAAGGCGGTAGAGATCAGCGCCACGTCTTTCGACAACCCCGCACCGACGAACTGCTTGATGAAGCTCACGCCCATCGCGCCGGGCAGGAAGAAGTACAGCGCATCGGGCTTCGACGCACGGATCTGCGCCAGCTCCGCCGAGTAGTCCAGCTGCCCGAGCTTGGTGTACAGCTCGTCGCCCACGGCGCCCTTGAAGGTGTGCTTGAAGCCGTTGATGGCGTCCTTGCCGCCCGGGTAGCTGGGCGCGATCATCGCGACCTTCTTGAAGCCCTTGTCGCTCGCGAACTTGCCGGCCGACTCGTAGTACGCGTCGTTCGGGTACGAGGCGCCGAAGAAGTACGGGTTGCAGCGCGCGCCCGAATAGTCGCTCGGGCCGGTGTTGCTCGACAGATAAGGCACCTTGGCGGCGAAGAGCGGCGGGCCGACGGCCAGCGCGACCGACGAGCCGACGGGCCCGGTGAACAGGTCGATCTTGTCGCGCAGCAGCATGCGCTCGACCACCTGCCGTGCCATCTCGGGGTTGCCGGCCGTGTCGGCCTCGACGAACTCCACCGGCACACCGCCGAGCTTGCCGCTCAGCTGCTTCATCGCCACGGCGAAGCCGGCCTTGGCCTCGGCGCCGCCGACGGCAAACGGGCCGGACAGGTCCATCGCCAGGCCGACTTTCACGGTCTGCGCGGTCTGCGCCTGCGCGGGTAAAGCCAGCGCACCCACCAGGACGGTGAGCGCGCACAAGACGGATCGGGGCGTGGCCTGCGACATGAAAGGTCTCCTCGGGGTGAGTTCGTTGAACGTGGGGGGCTGCAGCAAATGCAGGGCGCAGTCTCTGTGCGGTGGCGGCGCCCCGCTATCCGTTTCGTGCGGCGCAAGCCGCTGCACGAAATGGACAGACAACGCCCCGGCGCGCTCCCCAGAATCGCCGCCGACCCCACCACTTCAAGAGACGAACCGATGAGCGACACCATCGACATCCCGGCCGGCGACGGCACCCAGACCTTTCGCGGCTACCTGGCCCTGCCGGCCTCGGGGCGCGGCCCCGGCATCGTGCTGTGCCAGGAGATCTTCGGCGTCAATGCCTACGTGCGCGAGGTGGCCGACCTCTACGCCGAAGAAGGCTACGTGGTGCTCGCGCCCGACCTGTTCTGGCGCATGGAGCCCGGCGTCGATCTGGGCTACTCGCCCGAGGACTGGCAGCGCGCCTTCGGCTTCTTCCAGAAGTTCGACGTCGCCGCCGGCGTGGCCGACGTCACGGCAAGCGTGAAGGCGTTGCGCGCGCACCCGGCCTGCACCGGCAAGGTCGGCGCGCTGGGCTTCTGCCTCGGCGGCAAGCTGGCCTACCTGGCCGCCGCGCATTCGGGCGTGGACGCGGCCGTGGGCTACTACGGCGTGGGCATCGAAGGTGCGCTCGACCTCGTGCCGCAAATCAAATGCCCGATCGCCCTGCACTTCGCCGAGCTCGACCAGTTCTGCCCACCCGAGGCCCGCGCCCAGGTGCTCGAAGCCTTCGCCGGCCAGCCCGATGCGCAGATGTACGTGTACCCTGGCGTCGACCACGCCTTTGCGCGCACCGGCGGCGAGCACTTCGACAAGCCCTCCACGCTCATGGCGCACCAGCGCTCGATGGCGCTGTTCAAGGAGGCGATCGGCCCGGTGTACGACCTCTCGGCGCTGTGGGACAAGCACTGCGAGTACGAGTTCGCCACGCGCGACGTGGTCGCCACCATGGCCACGATGGTGAGCGAGCCCTACGTGAACCACATCCCGACCATGACCGGCGGCGTGGGCGCCAAGGAGCTGTCGCGCTTCTACAAGCACCACTTCATTCCGAGCACACCACCCGACACGCGGCTCACGCCCATCTCGCGCACCGTGGGCGCTACGCAGATCGTGGACGAGATGCTGTTCTGCTTCACCCACACGGTCGAGATCGACTGGCTGCTCCCGGGCATCGCGCCCACCGGCAAGCCGGTGGAGATTCCGCTCGTGGCCATCGTGAAGTTCCGCGGCGACAAGCTCTATCACGAGCACATCTACTGGGACCAGGCCAGCGTGCTGGTGCAGATCGGCCTGCTCGATCCGAAGGGCCTGCCCGTGGCCGGCGCCGAGACGGCGCGCAAGCTGGTCGACGAAAAACAGCCGTCGAACACGCTTATGCCACGCTGGGAAAAATCGACCGGCCTCACCATCGCCGACCCGGCGCTGCCCCTGGGATGAGCCACGCCGTCGACATGCTGGCGCTGATCGTGGACTCGGTCACGCCGCTCACACCGGCCATCAAGGCCTTCGTGCTGCGCTCGGCCAACGGCGAGCCGCTGCCGCCGTTCACGCCGGGCGCGCACCTGGGCGTGCAGGTGGTGCAGGCCAACGGCCACCCGGGTCAGCGCGCCTACTCGCTCGCCAAGCCGCACGACGGCTCCGACCGCTGCGAGATCGCCGTGCTGTGCGAACCGCAGGGCGCGGGCGGCTCGGCCTGGATGCACGCGCTGCAACCGGGCACCGCACTGGCCGCGCACGCGCCGCGCAACGACTTCGCCTTGCACGCGGGCAGCGCGCCGCCGCTGCTCATCGCGGGCGGCATCGGCATCACGCCGCTGCTGTGCATGGCGCGATCGCTCGCGGCCGAAGCGCGCCCCTTCGACTTCGTCTATGCCACGCGCAGCGAAGAAGCCACGGCCTACCTGGCCGAGGTGCGCGCGCTCGGTGGCACCGTGGTGCACGACGGCGGCGACCCGGCACGCGGCCTCGACCTGCGCGCGCTGCTGGCCGCGCCCGTGCCCGGCCGCCACCTGCATGTGTGCGGCCCGCGCGGCATGGTGCAGGCCGTGATCGACACCGCCCGCACGCTCGGCTGGCCCGACGACCACGTGCACTTCGAGCTTTTCGCCGGTGCCATCGAGCAGGCGGGCGATGCGCCCTTCGAGGTGCGCACGCTGCGCTCGGGCAAGACGCTGACCGTGGCGCCCGACCAGAGCCTGCTCGACGTGCTCATCGCCGCCGGCCTGGACCCGTTGTACGACTGCCGCCAGGGCGACTGCGGCGTGTGCGTGGTGGACGTGGTCGAGGGCGTGCCCGACCACCGTGACCACAACCTCAGTCCGCGCGAGAAGGCGGACGGCAAGACCCTGTGCACCTGCGTGTCGCGCGCCAAGACGCCGCACCTGGTGCTCGACATCTGATGACGTTTCAGGAGACCCACCCGATGAATTCCGTGATCCCCATCATCCCCATCGCGGCGACAAAGCCGATCGACATCCAGTCGCTCGTGCAGCCCGACCGCGTGCACAAGCGCGTCTACACCGACCCCGCCATCTTCGAGCTGGAAATGGACCGCGTGTTCGGCCAGGCCTGGATCTACGTCGGCCACGAAAGCCAGGTGCCCAAGCCCGGCGACTACTTCACCACCCGCCTGGGCCGCGAGCCCGTGGTGATGGTGCGCCACACCGACGGCCAGGTGCACGTGATGTTCAACCGCTGCCCGCACAAGGGCGCCAAGCTCGTGCCCGACGGCAGCGGCAGCGCCGGCAAGTTCCTGCGCTGCCTGTACCACGGCTGGACCTTCAAGTGCGACGGCAGCCTGCTGTCGGTGCCGCTGCGCAGCGGCTACGAATGCACCGCGCTCGACCTAAAAGACCCGCAGTACGGCGTGCGCAAGGTGGCGCGCGTGGCTTCGCACCGCGGCTTCGTGTTCGCCAGCCTGTCGGAAGACGGGCCCGAGCTGAAGGAATTCCTGGGCGGCGTGGCCACGTCGCTCGACAACTTCTGCGATCGCGCGCCCGAGGGCGAAGTGGAAGTGGCGGGTGGCGTTCAGCGCGTGATCCAGCGCAACAACTGGAAGATCTTCTTCGAGAACCTGCACGACACCATCCACGCCGTGGCCACGCACGAGTCGTCGTGGCGCGCGGCCAAGGAAGAGCACGAGGCCATGCCGGCCGGCACGCCCAAGCCCTTCGAGGTGGTGATCGTCGACGGCAACGGCGAGCCGCTGGAGTTCTGGGAGAAGCTGGAGCTCAAGGGCTACGACCACGGCCACGGCTTCATGGAAGGCATCTTCGTGCCGCCGACCGACCCGGTGAGTCTGGCCTACGTGGCCTCGCTCGAAGCCGCGAAGGGCGCCGAACAGGCCGACGCGATCCTGCGCGTGAACCGGCACAACACCATCGTGTACCCGAGCTGCTCGCCGCACACCTCGTTCCAGCAGATCCGCGTGATACGGCCGCTGTCGGTGGACCGCACGCTGGTCGAGATCTTCAGCTTCCGGCTCAAGGGCGCGCCCGAGGCCACCTTCCAGCGCACGCTCAAGTACACCAACATCGTCAACTCGCCCTCGTCGAACGTGATGCCCGACGACCTGGAGGCCTACAACCGCGTGCAGGAAGGCTTGGGTTCCGACGGCGGCGACTGGGTGAGCATGCACCGCGCCGCCGGGCGCGACCAGCCGCTGCCGGGCGGGCGCGCGTCCAACGGCAACAGCGAGATGCCCTCGCGCAACATGTTCGCGGCGTGGGCCGGGTACATGGGCGTCGACACGAGCGCACAGACCGGGAGCGCCGAATGAACTTCCGCGACTGGAACGAACAGCAGGACCTCACGCAGTTCCTGCACCACGAGGCACGCCTGCTCGACGAGCACCGCTGGGACGAATGGCAGAAGCTCTTCACGCCCGACGGCCTGTACTGGGTGCCGCTGGTGCACGGCCAGATCGACCACCTCAACCACGCCTCGCTGTTCTGCGAGGACGCCCTGCTGCGCTCGATGCGCGCGCGGCGGCTCGAGCAGGCCCGTGCCTACTCGCAGCAGCCGCCCACGCGCACCGTGCACGTGCTGGGCAACATCGCGCTCGAATCGCGCGACGACGACGCGGGCTGCACCGTGCGCTCGACCTTCCTGCTGCTGGAGTGGCGCAAGACCGAGCAGCGCACCTTCGGCGGCAGCGTGCTGCACACGCTGCGCCGCGCCGACGACGGCTGGCGCATCCAGACCAAGCGCGTCGACCTCGTCAACTGCGACGCGCCGCACGAAGCCCTGCAGGTGTTCCTGTGAAGGCCGCGCTGCTGGCGATGCACTACCAGAACGACGTGCTGCACGTCGACGGCAAGGTGCGCGTGGGCGTGGCCGCCGACGACCCGGCGCGCCCGCGCCTCATCGCCTCGGCCGCGCGGCTCATCGCCGGTGCGCGCGCGAACGGCGTGCCGGTGATCTTCGTGCGCATCGCCTTCGCGCCGGATTACTCGGACTGCCTGCGCAACTGCACGCTGTTCCGCCGCGTGGCCGAGAGCGGCGCGGTGCAGGAAGGCAGCTGGGGCGCGGGCTTCTACGACGAACTCGCGCCGCGGCCGGGCGAAGCCGTCGTCACCCACAAGCGCAACAACCCCTTCTGGGCCAGCGGGCTCGAAGAGGTGGTGCGCGCCACCGGCGCCAGCCGCCTGTACGTGGCCGGGATCGCCACCAACCACGTCGTCGAACACGGCGCGCGCCATGCGAGCGACCTGGGCTACGACGTGGCGGTGGTCGCCGACGCCTGCAGCACCGCGCAGGCGCACCTGCAGGCAGCCAGCCTCGAAACCCTGGCGATGCTCGCGGACGTGGTGCGCGTCGACGAGGCCGTGGCGCAGATGGGAGGCCGGCCATGACGACGCTGCAAGGCAAGGTCGCGATCGTGACCGGCGCCGCCGCGCTGCTGGGCAGCGCCATCGTTCGCGCCTTCGTGCAGGCCGGCGCGCGCGTGGTGGCGGTCGACATCGACACGGCGCGCGGCGTCGCGTTGGCGGCCGATGTGGGCGCGGGCTGCCGCTTCGTCGCCTGCGACATCGCCTCCGACGACGCGCTCGATGCGCTCGTGGCCGGCACGCTTCGCGCAGAAGGCCGCATCGACTTTCTCATCAACAACGCCGTGGTCTACGGCGATGCAGGCTTGGATGCCGCGCGCGCCGACTGGCTGGCCGCGCTGAACGTCAACCTCGTCTCCGGCGCGATGCTGGTGCAGAAGACCGCCGACGCGCTGGCCGCGCACGGCGGCGCCATCGTGAACATGGGCAGCGTCGGCGGCAAGTTCGGCGCGGCGGGCCGGGCGCTGTACCCGGCGGCCAAGGCCGCCATCCTGCAGCTCACGCGCAACCAGGCCGCCACGCTGGCGCCGCGGGGCGTGCGGGTGAACTCGGTGTCGCCGGGCTGGACCTGGTCGGACGCGCTGTCGCGCATGACGGACGGCGACCGCGCACGGGCCGACCGCGTCGGCGCGCCGATGCACCCCCTGGGCCGCGTGGGCGATGGCGACGACGTCGCGCAGGTGGTGCTGTTCCTGTGCTCGGACGCGGCGCGCTTCGTGACCGGTGCGGACATCCCGGTCGACGGCGGCTTTTCGATGCTGGGGCCCGACCAGGGCCGCTCGGCGCGCGACTGGTTCGGGGCGTAGCCGCCGTTCAGCCGCGCGACTGCCGCAGCGCGCCCGGCGTGCCGCCCAGGTGGCGGCGGCACAGGCGCACGAAATGCGAGGCGTCGGCCAGCCCGACGCGCAGGCCGATCTGCGCCACGCTCAGGCGATCGAAGCGCGCATCGGCCAGCATGCGCTGCGCCACCTGCATGCGGCAGGCGGCCAGCGCGTTGGCGAAGGTGGTGGCGCTGTGCCCTGCCCCGCCGCCTTCGGCCAGGCAACGGTGCAGGCTGCGCTCCGAGATGCCGAGCCCCTGCGCCACGGCCGCGGCCGTGAGGCCC
>NZ_BCUS01000008.1 GCF_001591345.1 Variovorax boronicumulans NBRC 103145
GGCAGCCCGCGCCAGGCCGCGGCGCCGATGAGCGCGATGCTGGCCGCGGCCGCGATGAACATCGCGCGCCAGCCGAAGTGCTCGGCCACGAAGCCGCTCACCACGCGCGACAGCAGGATGCCCAGCAGCAACCCCGTCATCACCGTGCCGACCGTCTTGCCGCGCGTGGCGTCGGGCGCCAGCGTGGCGGCGGCGGGCACGAGGTCCTGCGCCATCGTGGCTGCCAGCCCGATCGCGAGGCTGGACGCCAGCAGCACGCCGATCGACGGTGCCGCGCCGGCCACCAGCAGTGCGGCGCACAGCGCCCCTGCCTTGACCAGCACGATGCGGCGCCGGTCGAAGCGGTCGCCCAGCGGCGCCAGCAGCAGGATGCCCAGCGCATAGCCCAGTTGCGTGAGCGTGGGAATGAAGCCCACCGCACGGGTGGAGGCGCCGATGTCGGCGCCCAGCACCCCAAGCATCGGCTGGGCGTAGTAGAGCGAGGCCACCGACAGGCCCGCGCCGGCGGCCAGCAGCAGGATCAGCGAGGCCGGCAGGCCGTGCCCCGGCGCGGCAGCCGGTGCATGCGTGGTTTGAATGGAAGACATGGTGTTAACCCTCGATTATCGAAGCAAGGGTTGGAATGTGCCCGCTGGGGGCTTGGCTTGGTAGTCCCGTGGATCGCACAATGCCCATACGCCAAACGCATAAATGAGGCCATGTCCACGTCCCCTGCTGTCGACCGCATCGAGCTGATGCAGACCTTTCTTCACATCGTCGAGACCGGCAGCCTGTCGGCCGCCGCGCTCCAGATGGGCGCGACCCAGCCCACCGTGAGCCGTCGCCTGCAGGCGCTGGAGCGCTCGCTGGGCGTGCGGTTGCTGCGTCGCTCCACGCACGCCATGAAGCTCACGGAGGATGGCGAGCGCTGCTACGAGCGCGCCAGAGAGCTGATCGCCGACTGGCACGCCTTCGAGGCCGACCTGCGCGGCGTCGGCGACGAACCCGAGGGCACGCTGCGCGTGGTGGCGCCGCATGCGCTGGGCCAGCTGCTGCTGGTCGGTCCGCTGGCCGAGTACCTGCGCGCCTATCCGCGCGTGTCCGTCGAATGGCTGTTGAACGACCGCCGGCCCGACTTCATCGCCGAAGGCGTCGACTGCGCGATCCAGGTCGGCGAGATGACCGACGCGATGGCCGTGGCGGTCAAGGTCTCGGAGGTTCCGCGCGTGGTGGTCGCCGCGCCCTCGCTGCTGGAGGGACGCCCGCCGCCCGCGCACGCGGCGGAACTGGCCGAGCTGCCGTGGCTCGCGCTGCGCACCTTCTATCGCAACGAGGTGCTGCTCACGCACCGCCCGACCGGCGAGATCGCGCGCGTGCCGATCCGTCCACGCATGAGCACCGACAGCCTCTATGCGCTGCAAAGCGCGGCGCGCATGGGACTGGGCGCCTGCCTGGGTTCGGCCTGGCTGCTGAACGAGGACATCGCCGCCGGACGGCTGGTGCAGCTCGTGCCGCAATGGCATGTCGCGCCGCTGCCCGTCTACCTGACCTACCCGCACGCGCGCTTCCAGCCGGCGCGCCTGCGCCGCTTCATCGAGATGATGCGGCTTGCGTTGGCCGACCCGACGGGCCAGGTCTGGGAGGCCCGCGTGGGCTGAGCGAGGGCGGCGCGGAACTCAGGCCTTGATGCCGCAGCCGCCCAGGACGAACGCCACCAGTTCCCGCGCGATCGGTTCGCGGTCGATCGGCGCTTCGGGTGGCAGGCCGAGCATCACGCGCGTCTGGATCGCGTAGTCGGCGTAGCTCTGGGTCATGGCCCAGATGTGCATCAGCAGCAGGCGCGCATCGAGCGGGCGCATCTGCCCGCGCGCGATCCAGCCGTTGATGATGTCGACCTTCTTCTGCGTCCACGCCTGCGCGTTGGGCCAGTAGCGGTCGAGGTTGCGTCCGCCGTCGAGCACCTCGCGCGTGAAGATGCGCGAGATCTCCGGGTTGTCGAACGCGTGGTCGAGCTTCTTGCGGATGTAGTCGCCCAGCACCGTGGCCGGGTCGCTGGCGTCCTCGAACGAGAACACCACCTTCCACGCATGCAGCACCTGCATCAGCAGCTCTTCGTAGAGCTCTTCCTTGCCGGCGATGTAGTAGTGCAGCTGGGGCTTGGTGAGGCCGGCGCGCGCGGCGATGGCCTGGGTGGAGGTGCCCTTCAGGCCGTGCAGGCTGAACTCGGTCACCGCCGCCGTGCGGATGGCCGCCATGATGCGTTCGCGTCCCGGCCTCGCGCGCGACAGCGGGCCGTCGGGGGCGGGCATTTCTTGGGCGATGGCAGGGGGCACGGGGGCGGTGGCGACGGTCATGGGCGTGGGAGGCGCGGCGTGCGCCCGGCCGATGGTAATCCTTGGCCCGTGGCCCTTTCTTGCGATGAGTGCGCCTGCGCCTTTCTCGATGGGCGATGAAAGGTGACAGCGGTCGGCATCGAGGCGTTTCCCTGAGCTACTTTTTTTCTTCCCCTTGCCTCTACCAGCGCCGAACCGCTGTCGAAAAGTAGTGTGCGCAACGCAGGTGAAGTCAGAGTGAAGTCTGTGCAGGCCTTGCGTGAACGGATCAGAGATCGTCCAGTTCGCCCTTGACGTGCGTGCGCGTGTCGCCGCCGACCCAGACCTGGCCGGCGTCGTCGCGGGTCAGGTGGATGCGGCCCTGCCGGCCCAGGCGTGTGCCCTGCGCGGCGACATAGTCGTCTCGTGCCACGCCCGTGGCGAAGAGCCACTGCGCGAGCGAGGCATTGAGGCTGCCCGTGACGGGGTCTTCGACGATGGCGCCCAGATGGTCGGTGAAGAAGGCGCGCACTTCGAAGGCCGCGTCACCGCCCTTGGCGTGAGGGCCGACCACGCCGACGTCGATGCGCGTGGGCCAGCGGCGGGCCGGCTCCAGAGACAGCACCTTGTCTGCCGACGCCAGCCGGATCCCCAGCCAGCCGGGACCGTTGTCGATCCAGGCCGCGTCCTCGATGTCGTCGGCTTCGATGCCCAGCAGCCGCCGTGCGTCCTCGAGTTCGGCCGGGGTCGGCGCGCCCGAGCGGATCAGCGGCGGCGCGGCGAACGCAAGCCGTCCCTGGTCGCGCCGGATCTGGACCAGCCCCGCGCCGCACTCCTGCGTGATCACCGTGGCGTGCCGGGGCGCGCCCGGGCCCGACAGCCAGGTGTGGCAGCTGCCGAGCGTGGGGTGTCCTGCAAAAGGCATCTCCCGGTCCAGGGTGAAGATCCTCACGCGGTAGTCCGCCTCCGGGTGCGTGGGTGCGAAGACAAACGCGGTTTCCGAGAGGTTGAACCAGCGCGTCAGCTGCTGCATGTCGTGCGTGGCGAGCGCGTCGGCGCCGGTGACGACCGCCAGCGGATTGCCCGAGAGCGGGCCGGCGCCGAAGACGTCGACCATGTGGACGGTGATGCTCATGCGTTCGGTCTTTCGCCGGGATTCATTGGATTCAGTTCTGCGAGACCAGCAGCTTGAGCCCCGCGGCCGCAAACACCGCCGAGAGCACGCCTTCGATCCAGCGTCGCAGCCTCGCATACAGCGCAATCATCGAGGCGGTCGAAAAGACGATGGCGTAGCCGCCGAACACCATGATGCCGAGAAGTACGCAGCCGCCCACGATCGCCGGCAACCCGCCGGCGGGTGTGTCCTGGCGCACGCCGAGCGAGATGATCGCGATCCACGACATGATGGCCTTCGGGTTGCCGATGTGCATGAGCACGCCCTGGCGGTAGAGGGTGCGGTAGCGCAACGCGCCGCGTTCCGCGCTGCCCTTCATCGCGTCGGCGCCAGGTCGCATGGCGGACCGGCCCGCGCGAAAGGCCAGGTACAGCAGGTAGAGGCCGCCGGCGATCTTGAGCACGACAAGCGCCTGCGCATACGCGGTCAGGACCGCGGAAACGCCGGTCGCCGCCAGGATCGCCCAGAAGAGCGAGCCCGTGACAACGCCGGCCGCAAGCGCGAGCGCGGGGCGACGGCCGTCACGCATCGCGGTGCCCATGATGGCCATGTTGCTCGGCCCCGGACTGGCAGTGGCGATGAGGTACGTCCCGTAGACGAGTGCGATCTGGCTGACGGCCATGCGGGTGCTCCAAAACCAAGAGATGTCTTCGGCGGCCTGCCTTCCGGAGGCCGAGAAGTGAAAGTTACACTATTGAGATATTCAAAAAGTGTCACATGACACTTTTATTTGCGAGGCCGCGCACGTGCTCCTTCGATCCTCCTGGACGCCCCGTCTGGCAAGCAACGGCACGAATGCCACCGAGCGGGTGGTGCTGGCCCTGGCCGACGACATCGTCGAGGGGCGGCTCGCGGGCGGCGATCGCCTGCCTGCGCATCGGGACCTGGCGAAGACGCTGCAGATCGGCCTGGGCACCGTGACGAAGGCCTATGCCATCCTGGAGCGCAGGGGCCTCACGCGCAGCGTCAAGGGCCGCGGAACCTTCGTGGCGATCCACCAGGCGCACGGCGACCGGCAGATCGACCTGTCGTCGAACGCGCCGCCGGCCGCGCTCGGTGCGCGCGTGCTGGCGCGAACGTTGACGGGCATCGCGCGCAAGATCGACGCGGATCACTTCAATCTGTACGCGCCACCCGGCGGGCACCTGGAACATCGCCGCGTTCTCGCTCGCTGGCTCGAAACGATCGGCCTGGCCGTCGATCCGTCGCAGCTGGTGCTGACCAGCAGCGCACGCCAGGCGCTGTCGCTGGCTTTCGACCTGGTGTGCGGGCGGCAAGGCGTGCTGCTGACCGAACGGATCACCTATCCCGGCGCCCTCGCGCTGGCCCGGCGCAAGGGGTGTCGCATCCAGGGCGTCGAGATGGATGCGGAAGGGATGGTGCCGCAGGCGCTCGCACAGGCGCTCGACGGCGCGGCGCCCGCCGGTGGCACGGCGGTCTACCTCACCCCGACGCTGCACAACCCGACGACGGCCACGATGAGCGCGAAGCGACGGCGCGCCATCGTGGCGGTGTGCCGCCGCGCGGGCGCCTGGATCATCGAAGACGGCGTGTACGCGGCGGCCTCCGACGGATTGCCCCAGCTGGCCACATTGGCGCCCGACATCGCGTTGCATGTGAACGGGCTCTCCAAGTCGCTCGGCCCGGGATTGCAGGTCGGCGTGCTGGCACTGCCGCCCGAGCTGTGCGGCCCGGCGCAGGCGCTTCTGCAGGACGTGCCCATGGCGCCATCGGCGTTCTCCTGCGCGGTGGTCGATGAATGGCTGGCCACCGGCGTGGTCGCCTCGGTCCAGCGCGATCTGCGCCACGAGGCCCGGCGGCGTTCCAGGCTGGCCGTCTCGCTGCTCGGTGCGAGCGAACTGGTCTGGCATCCCGATGCCTACAACGTCTGGCTGCCGATGCGGCGCGATGCGGCCGAGGGCGTCGTGGCCGCGGCGGCGCAAGCCGGCGTGAAGCTCACCCCGCCGCAGACCCTGATGGCGAACCCGAAGGACAAGGCGAGCGGTCTGCGGATCTGCCTGGGCGGCCCCGGCTTCGACGAGCTGACCGGGGCCCTGGCGCTTCTGGCCACCTTGCTGAAGCGAAGCGCCTGACGCGGCGCGGACCTCAGACGACCGGTGCCGGGGCGCCGTCGGTGGGCACGCTGGCGTGCCGGTCGTCGGGCGGCGCGGTCACGATCGAGTCGAGGGCCGGCTCGGCCTTGCGAAGGCGTGCGAGATCGGGCCGCGGCCGGCGCAGCCGCGGGTCGGGCGCGAAGGCCTGTTCCATCGCCTGCGCGGCCGACAGCAGCGCGAGGTCGCCGCGAAAGCGCCCCACCACCTGCAGGCCGAAGGGCATGCCGTGCTCGTCGGTGCCGCACGGCAGGCTGATCGCAGGGTGGGTGGTCAGCGTCACGACGTAGGTCAGTGCGAGCCAGCGGTAGTAGTTCTCCTGCGGGCGACCGTCGATCTGCAGCGCGTGCGACTGCGTCCAGGCAAAGGGCGATACCGGCGTCGTGGGCGAGAGCACGAGATCGTAGTTCTCGAACACCTTCTGGAAGCGCTGGAGGATGCGCGTCTGTTCCGTCTGCGCCCAGGCCGCGTCGGGCAGGCTCATGCGTGCGCCCATCTCGTAGTTGCTGCGCGGGTTCGGGCCCAGGCTCTCGGGGGCGCGTTCGTAGGCTTCGCGCATGCCGGCGACGAAGGCCTCCGCGCGCAGCACGTCGAAGCAACGGTGCACCTCGCCCAGGTCGAAGCGCACCTCGTCGCAAGCCGCAAAGAGCCCGCGCATGGTGGCCATGCGGTCGTGCATCGTCCGGCGGATCGACGGGTCGACATCGCACAGGCCGAAGTCGGTGGTCCAGGCCACGCGCAGGCGCGACAGGTCCAGCGGCGCGGGCCGCGCGAAGGCTGCTGCATCCAGCGGATAGCTCAAGGGATCGCCCGGATGCGGGCCCGCCGTGGCCGCGAGCTGGAGGCAGGCGTCGGCCACATCGCGTCCCATCGGACCGACCACCGAGATCGGCGACCAGCCCAGGCTCTTGCGCACGCTGGGCACGATGCCCGGCGACGGCCGCAGGCCCACCACGCCGCACTTGGCGGCCGGGATGCGCAGCGAGCCGCCGGTGTCCGAGCCGGTGCACACCGGCAGCATGTCCAGCGCCAGGGCCGCGGCCGAACCGCCCGAAGAACCGCCGGCGTTGAGGTTGGGGTCGAAGGGATTGCCCGTGGCCCCCCAGACCGGATTGCGGCTGTTGGCGCCGGCGCCCATCTCGGGCACGTTGGTCTTGCCCACCACGATCGCGCCGGCGGCGCGCAGGCGGCGCACCAGCTCGATGTCGTTCGACGGCACATGGTTGCGCAAGGCGGGCGTACCCATGGTGGACAGCAGTCCCGCCGTCGGCTCGAGGTCCTTCACGCCCAGTGGCAGGCCGTGCAGCAGGCCCAGCGGCTCGCCGCTCTTCACGGCCCGCTCCGCGGCGCGGGCCTCGGCGCGGGCGCGCTCGTAGCAGGTGGCGGTCACGGCGTTGACGAAGGGGTTGAGCTGCTCGATGCGCGCGATGCAGGCCTCGAGCAGTTCGACCGGCGAGAGGGCGCGCGTGCCGATCAGCCGTCGCAGCTCCACGGCGGAGAGTTCGACGAGTTCGGAGGAGGAAGAAGAGGAAGCTTGGGTCATGGCTTTCGGAATGTGCCGCACTCAGTCGGCCTGGATGTTGGCGCGACGGGCGACGGCGCGCATGAGCGGAAGTTCGCGTTCGATCTGCGCGAGCGAGGCGGCGGCGCCGGCGAAGGCCGGCTCCGCGCCCTGGGCCTGCAGGGCCGCCTGGGCCTGGGGCGTGGCGACGATCCTGGCGAGCGTCTTCTCCAGCCGCTCGCGCACCGGCGCGGGAGTGCCCTTGGGCGCGACGACCATGATCCAGGTGTCGGCATCGACCTCGGGGTAGCCCGCTTCGGCGAAGGTCGGGACCTGCGGCAGCTGCGAGGAGCGCTGCCGGGTGGTCACGGCGATCGCCTTGACCTTGCCGCCCTTGAGCTGCGGAATGGCGGCGGTGACGGTGTCCACCGAGAACGGCACCTGGCCGCCGATCAGGTCCGTCATGGCCGGTGCGCTGCCCCGGTAGGGCACGTGCATGATCTTCGCGCCCACCGCCTGCAGAATGATCTCGCCGGTGAAGTGCGAGGACGTGCCCGTGCCGAAGGACGCGTACGAGTACTTGTCGGGCGCCGCGCGCACCGCGCTGGCGAACTCCTTGACGTTGCCGATGGGCACGTTCTTGTTGGCCAGCAGGATCAGCGGAATGCGCGCGACGATCGCGACCGGCTCGAAGCTGCCCAGGGCGTCGTAGGGCAGGTTCGGGCGGATGGCCGGGTTCATGGTGAGGGTCGAGCCCGAGCCGAGCAGCAGCGTGTAGCCGTCGGGCGATGCCTTGGCCACGAACGCGGCGCCGACCGCCGTGCCGGCACCGGGGCGGTTGTCGATGAGCACCGGCTGCCCCAGTTCCTCCGACAGGCGCTGGCCGACCAGGCGCCCCACCGTGTCCGCGCTGCCGCCGGGCGGGTACGGCACCACCAGCGTGACGGGGCGCGTCGGGTAGGCCGGTTGTGCCATCGCGGGCAGGGCCGTGCCGAGGCATGCGGCCAGGCCCGCGAGGACGGCACAGCACCAGCGCCGCTGCGGCGCTTGCGAACGGGGAGCGTTCATTGACAGGGTCCTTCCGTAGAGCGAAGAGAAGAGGGGGAGGGGAAATGCTGGGGCACGCCCTGCGGTGTAGCAAGCACAATGATTGGAAGGTTGCGTTGCTGCTGGCGCAACGCAGACCACGCCGATGAAACCTCCCACTTCCAAGTCTCCCGCCCCGGCTCGCACCGGGGCGCGCACCGAACGCCCGATCAACCAGCGCGTGCTCCAGGAGGAGTCGATGCGCTACTTCTTGGAGGTGGCGCGCGTCGGTTCGGTCACCGAGGCGGCCGTGCGGCTGAACGTGGCGCCGTCGGCCGTGAGCCGACAGATCGGCCGCATCGAGCGCGAGCTCGACACCCTCCTGTTCGAGCGCCGCGCCCGCGGCATGGCGCTCAACTCAGCCGGCGAGCTGCTGGCGGCGCACGCGCGCCGGGCCTGGCTCGACATCGAGCGCGTGACCGACGACATCCTCGCGTTGCGCGGCCTGCGCAAGGGCGAGGTGCGCGTGGCCGCGACCGAGGGCTTCGCCTACGAGTTCCTGCCGGCCCTGGTGGCTGCGTTCCAGGCGCGCTGTCCCGGCATCCGCTTCTCGCTCGACATGTGCGTGCAGCGCGAGGTGGCGCGCCGCGTGCGCGAAGGCCTGGTCGACCTCGGCGTGACGGTGAGCCTGGGCTCGGAGCACGGCCTGGACGTCGAGATCCGGCACCCCTCGCCCGTGTGCGCGGTCATGGCGCCTTCGCATCCACTGGCCGAGCGGCGGCAGGTGTCGCTGGCGCAGGTGGTTCACTACCCGCTCGCGCTGCCGGCCCCCACATCGACGCTGCGCCAGCTGCTTAACATCAGCTGCGCCCGCCAGCGCCTGCCGCTCGAGGCGGCACTGACCAGCGACCACCTCTATCCACTGGTGCACTACGCGGCGCACGGCCAGGCCGTGACCTTCTGCGGCGAGCTCGCGCTGCGCCAGCAGCTCGAGAACGGCACGATCGTGGCGCGCGCCTTGCGCGACCGCGAGATGAACGAGCGGCATTTCGAGGTGCAGAGCATGGCCGGCCGGCGCCTGCCCGATGCGGCGCGCGCTTTCGTCGAGCACCTGCGCGAGGTGCTCAGCGCCTGATGCGCGGCGCGGGGCCGAAGCTCAGTCGGCCGTGATGTTGTTCGCCTTCACGACGGCGCCCCACATCTTGTACTGGTCGCGGGTCATCGCGCCGAGCTGCTCGGGCGAGCCGCCACCGGGCTCGTCCCCGCGATCGACGATGCTCTTGACCACGGTCGGCTCCTTCAGCGCCGCGTTCATGGCGCTGTTGGCCTTCTTCACGACCTCGGGGCTCAACCCGGGCGGCCCGTACAGGCCGATGAAGGAGATGATGCTGAAGTCCTTGATGCCGCTTTCCGCGGCGGTGGGCACGTTCGGCAGCATCGGCGAACGCTTGTCGCTGGTCACCAGCAGGGGCCGCAGCTGGCCCGACTTCACGAACGGGGCGACGACGGAGGTGGCGTCGAACATGGCGTCGAGGCGGCCGGCCATCAGGTCAACCATCGCCGGGCTGCTGCCCTTGTAGGGCACATGGTTCATCGCCGGGTTGCCCAGGCGCTCGCGCAGCAGTTCCATGGTGACGTGGATCAGCGAGCCTGCGCCCCCCGTTCCGTAGTCGATGCCCTTGCCGCTCTTGGCACGCGACTTCACCTCTTCGGCGAACTGCGCGTAGGTCTTGATCGGCGACGTGGCGGGCACCACCAGCACCAGCGGCGACTGCAGCATGATGCCGATGGGGGTCATCTTTTGCGGATCGACGATGCCGAGCTTGGTGTACACGTGCGGCATGATCGTCATCGAGCCGTTGCCCACCAGCAGCTTGTGGCCGTCCGGCGGCGCCTTCATCAGTTCAACCGACGCGATGTTGCCGTTCACGCCGGCCTTGTTGTCGATGACCACGGGCTGGCCGAGCGCGCCCTGCATGCCGTTCGTCAGCACGCGGCCGGCGAAGTCGGTCTGCCCACCGGGCGGGAAGCCGATCAGCAGCGTGACCGATTTGCTGGGCCAGGCCGTCTGTGCCCACGCGGGGCTTGCCCCGAAGGCGCCCAGGCCGAGTGCCGCGGCACCCAGGCAAAGAAGCAGGCGGCGCGGCGCTGCACGAAGGGGCTGGGTGGCTTGGATCATGAAGTCCTCCGATGGGTCGTCTGTGGCAAATCGCAGCGCGCCCGCCCGTGGATCGACGCACGGGCCGGGGCGCCGCCCTGCGGGCTCAGTTCACGGCGAAGCAGTACATCAGGCCGGCACTGCCGCTTTGCTTGAGCTGATCGACGCTGCAGCCCCGCGTGCCGTGTGACGCGTTCCACGAGGCGTTGGCGACCGGGTCGGGGTTGGTGCCCTTCTTGTCGTGGTGGCCGACGATGGCCGAGCCGTCGACGCTGCGCGTCCAGTTGCTGCAGGTGGTGTCCTTGCCGGCGGCGGCCGGTGCGAGCGTGCCGTCGGGGCGCGAGCCGGTGAGGATGTCGTGCCGGTTGACCGGGTCGCCGAAGCCCGAGACCACCTCGCCCTTCTCGGTCAGCGAGGTGTCCTTGCCGAGCTTGGCGTTCGCGCTGTGCAGGTCGGCCACGCTGGTGGCCACGACCACGCCCTTGGCGTTGCGCCACGGCCCGGCGCCGATGCGGTCGCGTGCGTTGACGGCCGGCTGGCCGCCCGCTTCGGCGGCGCTCAGGTAGGCACGCCAGGTCTTGCCGCCCGCACCGGCGCTCGCGGCCAGCGCCTGGCACTGGCGGTCGGCGCCGGCCAGGCCGCCGAGGTCACCGCCCTTGCCAGGGTTGGCACTCGTGATGAAGAAGCTCATCGGGTTGGCGTCCTTGCCCGAAGACATGGCGCCGCATGCAGCGAGGAGCGCGACCGCCGAGGCCGCGGCACCCCATGACAGAACGGAACGATGGCGCATGCGAGGTCTCCTTGGAGTGGTTGGAGTTGGCGAGGCTACCCGCTTCGCACACGCAGCGTTCCCCTCGACAACCCGCACACACGCTGGCCGTGGGCGAGGTGGTCGAGGGGGCGCGTGCTCAGGGCGTCAGCACCGCGGAGCCCGCGATCGCATTCGCCTCGGCCGCGCAGTCGGCCGCGGGCGGGGCGCTGTCCGGGCGGCTGCGTGCCTGCGCGATCTCGTTCTTCGCCGCGCTCATCTGCGCCGTGAACACCGGGTTGGCATGCAGCCGGCCCACGGTCGCCGCGCCGATCAGGCGTCCCGCTTCGATGTCGCTGCGCCAGTGCACGCCGCAGATGCCGCGGCTTTGCGCGAAGGCGCGGCCGCGCTGCAGCAGCGCATCCGCGCGCTCCGGCGCGAGCTCCGTCAGCACCAGGGCCCAGGCCCAGCCCAGCGCCGAGTGCCCGGAGGGGTAGGAGCCGTCCTTGGCCAGGTGCGCTTCTTCCTTCGGCGTGCAGCTGGCGGCCTTCAGCGCCACGAAGGGCCGCGTGCGCTGGTACTTCTCCTTGGCCTTGTAGGTGGCGCCGCCGGCATCGGCCAGCGTGCGCCGCAGCAGCATGTTCAGGTGCGGCGTCTGCTGCTCGGAAATGCGCACGCCCAGCGCGCAGGAGAAGGTGGAGGCCGCCTCCGGAAAGCGCAGGTTGGCATCGCGCACCGCGAGCGCGCCGCGCGGCGAACCCTGCAGCGCGGTGAGGCTGCGGAACGCAGCGACGTCGGCCGCCAGCGCGGCCGAGTTCGCCTCGGGCGGCGGTGGCAGCAGCGCCAGGCTGTCGGGCATCTCGGCCGAGGCCAGGTAGCCCTTGAGATAGCCCGATCCCGGGCGTGTTTCGCCGACGTCGGCCGCCGAGGTGGTCGGCGCGGGCGGCGTGGCGCAGCCGCCCGCGAGCAGGGCCGCGATGAGCAGCGGCGACAGGTGTTTCAAAGCCATGGGTACCTCTTTTCGCATGCGCTCAGAACGCGTGGCGGATGCCGAAGTCGTAGCCCATCGACGAGCGCGGCGCCCAGCCCGCGGCCTGCGCGGTGCCGCCCGTGAGGTAGGCGGCCGAGCCGCCGGTGATGGCGCCCATCACGCCGGGGTTGTTCCAGCCGTCCTTGATGCGGATGCGCGACACCGAGGCATACAGCGCGGTGCGCTTGGACAGGTTGTGCACGTAGCCCAGCGAGATCTGGTTGGCCGTGGTGTCGCGGTTGCCGTTCAGGCCCCACAGCAGGCTGTTCAGGTCGGTCGCGGCCGGCGCGCCGTTCTTGTACTTCACCGACGCGTACGACGCGCGGATGAGGCCCGGGCCCACGGGCACGGTCACGCCCAGCATGTAGCCGTTGTACTTGTCCTTGCGCGTCGTGGTGTTCATGAACGGAACCGCCAGGCCCGGCAGGTTCTGCAGCGTGCCCGTCTCGTTCTTGTCCTGCACGCGCGAGACCTCGGCGAACAGCTTGGCGGGGCCGAAGTTGTACGACGCGCCCAGGTTCAGCGCGTTGATCTTGCGCTCCTGCGTGGCGGTCGCGATGCCCAGCGCGTTGAGCGTGGTGCTGTCGGCGGCCGTGCTCTGGCCGTAGGCCAGGGCCAGGTCGAGCGGCCCGCTGGCATAGCCCAGGCGACCACCCACGTAGCGGCCCTTGGCCGATGGCGTGCCGGGCTGGTCGCTGCGCTTGGTGTTCTCGTGCAGCGTGTACTGCAGCTGGCCGTAGACGCCGCCCAGGTTCGGCGGCAGGAAGTAGCCGATCGAGTTGCCGGTGCGGATGTAGTTGTCGGTCGCGGCCACCACGGAGCCGGGGCCGGCGATGGCGGCGATGCGGCTGTTGATGTTGGCGATGAGGTTGGTGCCCACGCCGTTGGTGCCGAAGGGATCGAAGACGGTGTCGTTCCAGAAGGTCGCGGCGTAGTCGCGGCCCAGGCGCAGTTCGCCGAACGGGCCCGACAGGCTCATCGTCGAGCGGCGGTTGAAGTTGGTGATGCCCTTGGCGCCGTCGTCGTTGGTGATGCCCGACTCCAGCCAGAAGCTCGCCGCCAGGCCGCCACCCAGGTCTTCCGTGCCGCGAAAGCCGATGCGGCTGCCCGCATAGCCCGAGTTCGACAGCGCGGTCTGGCTCGTCTTGGCACTGCCGCCCGCGGCGTTCGCGGGCGGCAGCGCGAAGGGGTTGGGGCTGTGGTACGTGCTCTTGGACGTGTAGCGGCTGATGCCGACGTCGACGATGCCGAACACGGTCACGGACGATTGCGCCGATGCAGTACCGGCAGTCGCGAGAAGGGCCAGTGCGGCCAGGGAGTGATGTTTCATGGCAGGTCTTGCTTTGCTTGCTTCTTCAGGGATGAACGAGTCCGCTGGTGCGCATCGCTGCGTTCCAGGGCTCGGGTGTTCCGAAGGGCGGATGCCCTTCGGGGACTTCGGGAAAAAGGGGTGCGGCCTCTAGCCGCGCACGCAGGGCGTGTGGCCGCGCATCACGGCATTCGCATCGCGTCGCGCGAGCCGCGCATGCTGCGCAGGGGTCTCGTCGTTCGCGCATCGCGTCGCATGCGCGACGCAAGAAGCCGGATCAACGAACGCGCCGCGGTGCTGCGAAACAGCGGCAGGCGTGCAGGCAGGGAACGTGCATGTCTCACTTAGGGAGTTCCTCGTTGTTCTTTGATTGGCCGGTCCTATGATAGGAATCGCTGCTCTTCGAATCCGTCAACCAGGCAACAGTTTTTGCTGAGTCATCCCATGGAATACCCGCAACCCGTATCGCAGAGCACAAGGGAAGAGATCGAGCACGGGCTGAGCACGTGCGCGGTGTTTCTCGATTGGCCGAAAGACCGGCTGCGCGAGTTGGCGAACGCCGCGCGCGCCAGGCACTACCGGCGCCGCACGCCGCTCGTGAGCCGCGGCAACCACCAGCGGGAGGTGTTCGTGATCGTGTCGGGCTCGATCGAGATCGCGGCCACCAACGCGGCCGGCGACAAGTACATCCTCTCGGTGCTCGGGGCCGGCCAGATCACGCGCATGGTGCATCTCATCGACGACATGCAGCCCATCTTCGCCTTCGATGCGCGCGCCGATTCGCACATCATCCACATCCCCGGTGCCGCCATGCGGCGCATCCTCGATGCGGAGCCGGTGCTGTGGCGCAGCATCGCCCAGACCATGCTGCGGCGCTATCGCATGAGCGCCGAGATCCTGCAGGACCAGGTGCTGGGCTCGGTGCGCCGGCGCACGGCGATCACGCTGCTCAACATGGTGTATCGCTACGGGGACGCGAGCGGCGCGCCGTGCGACACCGAGCTGCGCGTGTCGCAGACCGACCTGGCGAACATGCTGGGCGTGTCGCGCCAGACCGTCGGCAAGGAACTGGCGCAGTTCAAGGACGAGGGCGTGCTCGGCTGCAACGAGGGCTACCGCCTGGTCACCGTGGTCGACCTGCCCCGACTGCACCGCATCGCCGCGGAAGACTGAGCCGAGGCCTCACTCAGCACGGCGCGCAGGCCAGGCGGTAGGCGTGCGGGCTGGTGCCGGTCCAGCGCACGAAGGCGTGCCTGAAGTTCGCGGCCTCGCTGTAGCCCAGGCGCTCCGCGATCTCCTCGGTGGTCATGCGGGTCTTGCGCAGGTACTCGATGGCCAGCCGCAGGCGCACCTCGTTGAGGATCGACCGGTACGTGGTGCCGTGCGTGGCGAGCCGTCGCCGCAGCGTGCGCGGCTCCAGCGCGAGTGTGCGGGCCATCGACTCGATGCTCGGAAAACGCCACGGCATCTGCTCCACCAGCGTGCGCCGCACCGCCGCAGCGATGCCGCCGGCATGCGCGAGCCCGGCCACGAATTGCTGGCAGCTCTCACTGGCCATGGCGTGCGTGAGCGGATCGTGCAGGCGCGGCGCGCGCGTGCACCAGGCCTCGTCGAACTGCAGCGCGTTGTCGGGCTGGCCGAACTGCACGGGGCACTGGAACCACGCCTCCCAGACGCCCGCGCCGTGCTCGGGCGCGGGGCAGGCCAGGCGCAGGCCCGTGAAGCCGAAGCCATCGCCGTACAGGTCGCGTGCCAGCGTCAGGTGGGCCGCGAAGGTGAAGGCCAGCGCAAAGCGGTAGAGCGGATCGCGCGGGTCGGGCGACACCAGCACCTCGAAGCTGCAGGTGCCGGGCGCGCGCGCGGGGTCGTGGTGCATGTCGGCCAGCGGCCCGATGGTGCGGCGGTAGGTGATGGCGAACTCGATCAACGCGCTGAAGGTGGGGCTGCTCTGCAGCGCATAGCCCCACATGCCGTAGGCCGTGAGGTGCATGCGCGCGCCCGCACGCAGCGCCACCGTGGGGTTGCGTGCCAGCGCGAGCGCATTGCGCAGCACGGTGACCGTCTGCGCATACGACACGCGCGTGCCGGGCGCGCGCAGCTCGGCTTCGTCCAGGTCGCTGCCGGCCAATGCCTGTGCGGCGGGGATGCCGTCCGAGGCCAGCGTGGCGACGACCGCGGCGATGCGCTGCGGTGTGTACACCCGGGGTTCGAAATCGGGAGGCGGGTGATGCACGGGTCTCGGCCGGCGGCGCAATCAGTCCAGCGTGACGCCCGTGGCCCGCGTGAGTTTCAGCGACACGGGCAGGAACGCCTTGTACGCCGCCGAGGCTTCGGCCGGCGTGTTGCCGATGGGCTCGGCGCCCATGTCCTCGATGCGGCGCTGCACCTCGGGCTGCTTCACCACTGCGGCGACTTCGCGGCTCAGCTTCTCGACGATGGCATCGGGCGTCTTGGCGGGCACCAGCAGCGAGGTGGGCGCCATGAGCATGAACATGTCGTCCTTGTAGCCCTGCTCGGCGAAGGTGGGCACCGTGGGGGCGGCCTTGGCGCGCTGCGCGCCGGGCACGGCGATGGCGCGCAGCTTGCCGGCCGCGACGTAGGGCTGGAAGGTGCTGATGGAACCCACGGTCATCTGGATCACGCCGCTGAGCAGGTCGACCGCCATCGGGCTCTCACCCTTGTAGGCCGCGTGCAGGGTCTGGGTGCCGTAGGTCTTGTCCATGAAGACCTGCATCTGGTGCGGCTGCACGCCGGGGCCCCAGGAGCCCATCGCGTACTTGCCGGGCGCCTTGCGCACGGCCTCGACGAGGCCCTTGAAGTCCTGTGCCGGCACGGAAGGGTGCACGACCATGATCGTGCGCGTGCTCGCGATGTCCGACACATGGCGCAGGTCGGTGCGCGGGTCGTAGGGCAGCTTCTTGTAGAGCGCGAGGTTCGCGGCGATCGGGCCCGGCACCGACAGCAGCACGGTGTAGCCGTCGGGCGCGCTCTTGGCCACGTAGTCGGTGCCGATGATGCCGCCGGCGCCGCTGCGGTTCTCCACCAGCACGGGCTGCTTCAGCCGCTTGGCGAGCCCGTCGCCCACCAGCCGCGCGAGCGCGTCGGCCGAGCCGCCGGCCTGGTACTGGACGATGATGCGGATCGGCTTGCTCGGGTAGTCGGCCTGCGCCAGGGCAGCACCGGCCGCCAGGTGGAGTCCGACGAAGCACAGGCCGGGCGCGCGCAGCGCGCGGTAGCTGAAACGGTTCATGAAGGTGAGTGCCTTTCGGGTGGGGGACGGTGCTGTCGATGCGGTCGGTTCGGTCAGGGCAGGCGCTTTAGCGCAGGCGGTGCCCAGCGCCCGTCGAGCACCGGCGCCTGCGGCACGTACAGGCGCAGGTTCATGCTGAAGGGCCCGGCGGGCGCGGGCAGCCAGTTCGGGGCCTTGGCCGGGCCCGGCGACGCGTGCTGGATGTACAGGTCCAGCGAACCGTCGGCGTTGAAGGCGAGCGCGTCGCGGTCGCCGATGGCGTAGCGGTTCAGCGCGTTGTCGACGAAGAACTGGTCGGGGCCGTACAGCGTCAGCGACCAGAACGCATCGGCCGGCGGCAGCTCGTGCGCATCGAAGTGCAGCACGTAGCGCGCAGTGCCCGACAGCGGCTGGCCTTCGCTGTCGCAGACCGAGCGCGGGTACATCGCCTCTTCGCGCGGCAGGGCACCCAGGCCTGCGTAGGCGACGAAGGCGCGCGCCAGGTAGTCGTTGCCGTAGACGCCCACGTTGCTGCCGAGGCTCCAGCCGTTGCGCACCATGCGCATCGCCGGTGCGCGCTCGAGCATGCGCCGGTAGGCATCGGGCGCGGCACGCTCGAGGGCGCGTTGCACGGCCTCGGGGGCTTCGGCCAGTGCGAAGCCGCGGCCGGGGACCAGGCCGATGCGCTCCATGCGCAGCAGCAGCGCACCGTCGGTGGCATGCGGCGGGTTGCGCTGGAGCAGTTCGGCGAAGAGCGCGAAGAAGTCGCCGGCGCCGAGCGCGGCCACCTGCTCGACGGGCGGGTGCATGTCCAGCGCTGCATCGACCCGTCCGGCGGGTGGGTCATGGGGCTTGCCCCAGGCCGACAGCGGCACGGCCTCGAAGCCGGCCTGCAGCGTGTGCACGTGGGCGTAGTCGGCCGCGCCGTTGGTCTGGATGCGCCCGACGATCCAGCCCACGTCCGTGGGGCTCACGATGGCGCGCACGCCCTCGGGCAGCGTGCCTTTCCAGCGCGGGCCAACGAGCGCGAAGTGGCCGCCGCTGTTGCCGTTGGTGCGCGTGCCCAGCGTGGCGAACACGTCGGTCCACAGGTCGTAGAACGGAATGACGTGGTAGCGATCGCCCATGTCCGGCAGCGTCAGCACCAGCGGCTCGTCGCCGACGTCGTACCAGATGTTGGAGTACAGCGTGTCGGCGTTGGGACGCACCACGTCCTTGAAGCCGGCGTCGGGGTAGGTGGGCACGTGCACGAAGCGGTTCATCGGCCCGCGCACGCGCGCGCCGTCGGGCTGCGCGACGTTGGTGGCGACGCGGCGCGTCAGCTCCATCACCACCATCGGATAGGCATAGGTGTAGGCCTCGATGCCGATGGCGTAGGCGTCTGCTTCAGTGATCAACGTGCTCACGACTGGGCCTCCGCATAGCGCAGCCAGACGTCGTGGATCTGCCCGTCGAAGCCGAACGGCGCACGGTCGAAGTACTCCGCCGCCACCGGCGAGCCCAGGTCGCAGCCGACGTCGAAGGTCTCGCAGGCCGAGAAGATGGCCGTCACCGTGACGCCGATGTCGCACGCCGCCACCTGCACGCCATCGACGCGCAGCACGGCGCGCGCGGGCCGCTGGGGCGCCGTGCCGTCGCTCATCGTGAACTCGACGTCGATCGCATGGCGTCCGGCGGCGATGCGCGCGGGCGAGCGCGCCTTGAAGCGGTACATGCCGAGCATGTTGTATTCGTAGGCCAGGTGGCCGTCGTCCAGGTACAGGCAGATGCCGCCGTTGAAGCCGCCCAGCGCGAACAGCACGCCGCTCGCGCGCTCGCCCAGCGTGGCGTCGACGGTGGCCATGTGGCTGCGTGTCTTGATGTTGGGCGCGCAGTTCTCGGGAATGCGCGTGATGTCGCCGCTGAAGTGCCACGAGGTATGCCGGGGCGCGATGCGGTGCTGCGGCTTGAGCGTCAGGTGGTAGATCGCGCCCAGTGGATAGACGTGGTTGATGCCCGCCTGCACGGCGAACATCTCCTTCATCTGCGCCAGCCTGGCCGGCTGCGCCTGCGCCAGGTCGTGCGCCTGCGCGTAGTCCTTCGCGACGTGGTACAGCTCCCAGACGTCGTTGTCCGGGTCCCAGGTGGCCAGCCCGGGCGCGGCGCCCGCGACCCACGGAATGCGCGGGCCGAACACGCCCGCGGTCCAGCCGTCGTGGTGCACCATGCGGCTGCCCGCCACCTCGAAGTACTGCACGCCCTTGCGGCCCTCGGCCAGCGGATGGGCGAAGGTGTAGGCCATCGAGATGCCGTCCAGCGAATCCTGCCGCACGCCGTTGAGCTCGATGGGCGGCGTGATGCCCAGGATGTCGTAGAGCGTGGGCGCGATGTCGTTGACGTGGTGGAACTGCGAGCGCGGCGTGGTGTCGGGTTGGATGCCGCGCGGCCACGACACGACCAGCGGCGTGCGCGTGCCGCCGAAGTGCGCGGCGATGAGCTTGGTGCTCTGGAACGGCGTGGAGCCGGCCCAGGCCCAGCCGGCGTGGTACATGTTGTCGGTCTTGCGGCCACCCAGTGCGTCGAGACCGCCCAGGCCTTCCAGCAGTTCGAGGTGCTGCGAGATCTTGGTGGAGATGCGGTTCTGCGCCAGCAGCTCGACCACGGTGCCGTTCTGTCCTTCGGCGCTGCCGCCGTTGTCGCTGAACACGAAGAACACCAGCGTGTTGTCGCGCAGCCCGAGCTGCTCCAGCTCGTCGACGACCTTGCCGATCTGCGCATCGGTGTGCTCCAGGAAGCCCGCGTAGACCTCCATCAGCCGGCGCTGGAACGGGCGCTCGGCCTCGGGAATGCTGTCCCAGCTGGCGAGGGTCTCGGGCCGGGGCGTGAGCTCGGCGGTCTCGGGGATCCAGCCCATCGCCTTCTGGCGTGCGAAGGCGCGTTCGCGGTAGGCGTCCCAGCCGTCGTCGAACCTGCCCTTGTACTTGTCGGTCCATTCCTTGAAGACGTGGTGCGGGCCGTGCACCGCGCCGGGCGCCCAGTACATCAGGAAGGGCTTGTCGGGCGTGATGGCGCGGTGGCGGCGCAGCCAGCCGCAGGCCTTGTCGGCCATGTCCTCGCTCAGGTGGTAGCCCTCGTCGCGCGGCGGCTCGATGAGCGTGGTGTTCTCGACCAGGCGCGGCTCGTACTGCGAGCTCTCGCCGCCCAGGAAGCCGTAGAAGTGGTTGAAGCCGTGGCCGGTGGGCCAGCGGTCGAAGGGGCCCATCTGCGTGGTCAGGTTGGCCGGCGTGTTGTGCCACTTGCCGAACGCGGCCGTGTTGTAGCCCCAGGCCCCGAGCACCTCGGCCAGGGTGCCGGCGCTCTTGGGAATGACGCCCACGTAGCCGTCCCAGTCGGTGGCGTATTCGGAGATGTGGCCGTAGCCCACGCGGTGCGCGTTGCGCCCCGTCAGCAGCGACGCGCGCGTGGGCGAGCACACGCCGCAGTTGTGGAAGGCGTTGTAGGTGATGCCGCTGCCGGCCAGCCGCGTCAGCGTGGGCGTGTGGATCTCGCCGCCGAAGGTGTCGGGGTGCGCGAAGCCGGCGTCGTCGAGCATCACGATCAGCACGTTCGGTGCGTCGTCGCGCAGGTGCGGCACCGCCTTGCGCCGCTCGTGCGTGGACTCCGACAGCTTGCGCCCCGCGATGCTGGCGCTGGGCGGCGCATCGAAGGGCAGGTGGCTGCCCTGGCCGGGCAGGGGGTTGAAGCCGCCGAGCGTGGCGGACGGGTTGGATTTTTCTTGTGTCATGGGGATGTTCTCCGGGACGCGCGGGGGCAGGGCCCCGGCGTCGTGGTGGATCGGGCGTCAGTCCAGCGTGACGCCGATGGACTTGACCAGGGCGCTCCAGTCCTGCAGGTCCTGGCGCAGGACTTCCTTGAACTGCTCGGGCGTGGGGCGCGGCAGGTCGGTGAAGTTGAGTTCGCGCAGGCGCTGGGTCACGGCCGGGTCCTGCAGGGCGCGGTAGATCTCTTCGTTCAGGCGCTTGACGATGGCGGGCGGCGTCTTGGCCGGCACGAAGAAGCCGTACCAGGTGTAGTTCTTGAACGGGAACCCGGCCTGCGTCATCGTGGGCACGTCGGGCAGCATCGGCAGGCGGTCGGGGCCGCTGTAGGCCAGGGCCTTGACCCGGCCGGCCTTCACCACCTCGATGGTGGAGGAGATGTCGGCGAAGCCGGCGTCCACCTGGCCGCCCATGAGGTCCTGCACGCAGGGGCTGCTGCCCTTGTAGGGCACGTGCAGCAGCGAGATGCCGGCCTGCTTCTTCAGGCTTTCCATCGTGAGGTGGCCGCCCGAGCCGTTGCCCCACGAGCAGTAGTTCAGCTTGTCGGGGTGGGCCTTGGCGTGGGCGACGAAGTCCTTGAGCGTGTTCGGCGGCAGGTCCTTGCGCACCAGCAGCAGGTTGCCGCCGCGGCCGACCTGCGCGACGGGCGCGAAGTCCTTGAGCGGCTCGTAGGGCAGCTTCTTGTAGAGCGCCGGGTTGATCACCATCGTGGCGGCGTAGGTGAACAGCACGCGCGTGCCGTCGGCCGGCCCCTTGGCGACGAAGTCGACGCCCAGGATGCCGTTGGCGCCGGCGCGGTTGTCGACGATCACGCTCTGCTTGAAGGCCTTGCCCAGCACGTCGGCGAACAGCCGCGCGATGAGGTCGGTGCCGCCAGCGGGCGGCGTGGGCACGACGATGGTCACCGTCTTGCCCGGGTAGCCGGCGCCGTCTTGCGCCGTGGCCGCGCCGGCGAGGGCGAGAAGGGCCAGCGCGGTGAGTGCCGGCCGCAGCAATGTCCTGTTCACGGAAATGTCTCCTTGGGAATGGGTCGCGCAGGCCCCGCGCCTCTGGGCGCGTCCCCCATGGCTATGGGGGTGGGACTGCGTCTCCATGCTAGGAAACAGCGGCCATCGATTCCGTCAACCAGCCGACAGATTCGCCGACACCGGCTCGGGGAATACCCTCTGGCTCAGCCGGAGGCGGGCTGCATGTCGACCGGCGAGGGCGCGCTGTCGTTCCGTGGTCGCGCGCACCCTCGACGCGGCGCTGTCATGCGCCGAGCTTGCGCGCGATCAGGTCCTTCATGATCTCGCTCGTGCCGCCGTAGATGCGCTGCACGCGCGCGTCGGCATACATGCGTGCGATCGGGTACTCGACCATGTAGCCGCAGTCGCCGAACCGCTGCAGGCATGCGTCCAGGACCTTGCCCTGCTGCGTGTAGGGCTAGGCCGCCAATGCCACCGAATGCTGCTGCCAGTCCCCACGCTCCAGCAAGGCGGTCATCGTGGAGACCGGCGCGTGCTCGCGCACGGCTGGAATGACCTCGTCCGCCTCGTCCGGCGATCCGACCAGCACCGCGCCGACAAGCCGGCCCTCGGCGACCACCAGCTTGCGATAGATGCCCTGCGCAGGCTCGGACTGCGTCAACTCGAATTCGCCGGGCCGCGCGGCGTGCACGGAGCCCGCGGAGCGGACGTCGATGCCCGAGACCTTCAACGCGGTCACCGGCACATGGCCGCGATAGACGCGCTTGCCGCCCAGCGCATTGACGGCCGCAATTTCTCCCTGCTCGGCAGCCACGGCCCACAGGGGGATCGAGTGGCCCTCGAACTCGGCCACATCGCCCGCGGCATAGACATGGGCGGCACTGGTGCGCATCTGTGCGTCGACGATGATGCCGCGGCCGAGCGCCAGGCCGGCCGACTGCGCGATGTCGACGTTGGCGCGCACGCCGGTGCACACCACGACCACGTCGGCGGGGAGCTGGCGTCCGTCCTTGAGCACGAGCCGCGCCACGCGGCCCTCGCTGCCCGGCTCCAGCCGCGCGGCGTCGGCACCGGTCATGACATGGATGCCCTGGGTTGCCAGGTGCGCTTCCAGCAAGGCGCTGGCCGGGGTGTCGATCTGCCGGTCCAGGATCTGGCCGCTGTTCGACAGCACCTGGACCTGCGCCCCGAGCTGCGCCAGCGCCTGCGCCGCTTCCAGGCCGAGCAAGCCGGCGCCCAGCACGACCGCGCAGGTGCCGTGGAAGCGCTGCATGTAGTCGCGGATCGCCATCGCATCGTCGGCATCGCGCAGCACAAAGCTGCCCTCGATGCCGTAGCCGTCGAGCGGCGGGACCCACGCCGAACTGCCCGAGCACAGGATGAGCCTGTCGTAGCCCAGCGTCTCCCGGGTCGCCAGCGTGAGCTCGCGACGCTGCGTGTCGACGCCCGACACATGCGTGTTGAGCCACGCGGTGACACGGTGCTCGGCATACCACTGCTCGGGCAGCAGGTGCAGGCCCTGGACACCCGTCGGCATGCTGATCAGCTTGGCAATGGCCATCCGGTTGTAGGCGTTGTGGTTCTCGCGGCCGATGAGGTGGATCTCGCAGTCGGGGTGGCGACGCCGCACATGGTCGGCCGCGGTCAGGCCGGCCACGCCGTTGCCCACGATCACGACGCGGCGGATCGACGCATCGAAGGGCACGACCTCGGGCTTGCGTGTCTCGCGCGCCGCTGGGGTCGCCTCCCGCTTCAGGTCGATGCGGATGGGCCCGGCATTGCGGATGCGCGCCATGCAGGCCAGGCGCGTGCCGTCGGCGCAGCCGAGCCGGGCCAGCGTCGCCCGCTCGTCGCTGCCGATGGGGGCGAGCCGCTCGCCGCCCGCCACGACGGCGATCGGGTCGGCGCCGCACACGCCGGAACGACAGCCGGCGTTGATGGGGGCGCCGCAGTCCTCGAGCGCTTCGAGCAGGGTCTGGCCCTTGCGGATGGGGGTCTTCGTGCCGGTGGGATCGATGCAGAGTTCGGCCGGCTGCGGGGACGCATCCGCCGGCGCGGCCGCAGCGGCCTCGTTCTCCGGCGGGGCTGCAACGGGCGCCTTGCGCGCGGCGTCGTTCAGGCCGCGGTGCAGCCGCATCGTCTCGATGACGATCGGCGCCAGCCGGGAGCCGTCCCGGACACCCTTGCGCAATTCACGGCGAAGGAACAGGCGCTCGACATGCAGCGACCGCGCGATCCACGTCAGGCTCGCGATGATCGTCAGGCCGCGCAGCGTGGCGACGACTTCGGGGGCGATGGCCATGCCGCTCAGGCTGCTCAAGGTGCTGACGACCAGCGGGGCGGTGAACCAGTAGTACAGCGAGAACGCGGCCGCCGCGAAGAGCACCGGCGACAGGTTGCGCGTCTTGCTGCCCAGCAATTCGATCAGGTTGAAGAGCGTCAGGCTGGCGGCCATGTAGACCAGCATCTGCATGACCGTGGAGACCGGGCCGATCTCGGCGGGCGAAGGCACGAGGTAGTAGCCGAGGATCAGGCCCGGAAAGACGCCTGCGAAGAAGCTGCGGAAGTTGCGGTAGGCCGGGTTCGGGTCGTACTGGTCGGCCAGGTACGCCGCGCCGGGGTTGAGGTCGTAGCAGTTCTTGGCGCAGCCCACGCACGGTTCGCAGTGCGTGTTGGCGATGCGGATGAACGGCGTCTGGCCGTACAGCCGCTGCACCGGCAGCAGGGGGCAGATGCTGCTGCACCAGCCGCTCTTGCCCTTGAACAGCAGGCCGCCGATGAGCGCCGCCCCCATGGCTGCCGCCAGCAGGCCGGCGGTGGCCATGCCGTTGCCGTTGAACAGCAGCTTGCGCGCGACGACCGCGCAGATCAGCAGGCCGATGCCGATCGGAAATGCCGCGCCCTGCGACAGGCGACGGCTCGTGAGTGCGCGCGTGATACCGAGCCTGCGGGGGATCTGGTTGATGGCGGCCAGCGGGCAGACGTTGCGCCACAGCCCGGGTGCCAGCATGAACACGAGCGGGAGTGACGGCACGATCAGCCCCCAGAACAAGGGCATCGCGGTGGCGGGCCGCAGCGCCAGCATGACAGCCAGGGCCAGGGCCGAGGCGATGCTCACCACGCGCAGCGCGCGCCACACCGCTTTCGGCACGATGGTCGGCAGCTGCATGAAATTGGCGAAAACGAGAGCGGGAGAGGGCTTGAACATGGTTCGGTGGTACCTGCGTGAGAAGGTGTCGCCATTCATGCCCCGGGGGGACGCTGCGACAGTGGTGGCGCCATCGGTGAGTGATGGGGCTCTGCGAGTGGTGCGATTCTGGCCAGTCGCACGTCTTAAGGTTGCTATCTTGTGTGCGGCACGCTTACGAGTCTGAAGACGACGGGCTCAGGTGTTCAGGCGGTAGCCGACCCCGCGAATCGTGCGGATGATCTGCCGCCCGAGCTTGCGCCGCACGTTGGACAGGTGCACTTCCAGGGCGTTGCTCGTCGGTGCGCCGTGAATCCCCTGCACCAGCAATTCCACCTGGGCCTTGGGGACCGTGTGATCGAAGCGCAGCGCGAGCGCCTCCACCAGGTTCCATTCCCGCTCGGTCAGCGCGACAGGCATGCCGCAGCGGACCGTCGTCCGGCTGCCCAGGTCGAACTCGACGTCGCCGCACCGCACGCGCGGCGTTGCCAGGCCCGCAGCCCGGCAACGCAGTGCCCGCACCCGCTCGGCCACCAGCTCGGGGCGGCACGGCATCACCACGAAGTCGTCCGCGCCCGCGTCGAGGACCTCGGCCTGCGCGGTCGGGCCGGGCGCTCCCACCATCAGCATCAGGACCGGGGTCGTGATGTGCTGCACCCGCAACAACCGGACCCAGTCGAGTCCCGATCCGTCGGGCAACTGCGAGCTGACGAGCAGCACGTCGTAGGACTCGTTCTCCAGCATGTCGATGTCGCCGAGCCGCTCGACGCTGTCGATCAGGAACCCGTTCTTGCGCAAGTGCGTGAACAGGCCGTCGTCGACCCGCGCGCGATCCTGAAGCAGAAGCAGTCGCATGGCGTCACCTGCATGTTCAGCGCCGTCATGGCCGCGAGCAGTCGCTGGTGCTGTCGGTACGTGCCATGGCATGCCTCGTCATTGGCGAGCCGGCGTTCTCCTGGACACGGAGACGGGCGCCGCGCTGTCGACCGGGGTGCGGCCGTGGGTTGCAAGCGCGGCATCGATGGCGTTCAGGTCCTCGGGCACCAGCGTGCCGTTGGCCTGCCGCAGCTTGAGATTGCCGAGCAGCACCGAATAGCGCGCCACCGCCAGGTCGCGCTTGGTCTGGAACAGCTGGCTCTGCGCGTTGAGCACGTCGATGTTGATGCGCACGCCCACCTGGTAGCCCATGCGATTGGCCTCCAGCGCGATCTGGCTGGAGACCTCGGCGGCTTCGAGCGCCTTCACCTGGCCGGCGGCCGACACCAGCCCCAGGTAGGTGGCGCGGGTGGCCTGGGCGACGCCACGGCGCGTGGCCTCGAGCAGCGAGCGCGACTGGTCTTCGAGCGCCAGCGTTTCCCTGACGCGGTTCTCGATCGCGTAGCCGGCAAACAAGGGCAGGTTGAGGGAGACGCCCACGGTGAGGGCCTTGACCCGCGAGCGGCCCGGCGTGGTGTTGGTGCCCTGGGGGTTGTTCGTGACGTTGTAGCCCAGGGTCGCATCGAGCGTGGGCAGGTGGCCGGCCTGCGCCTTCTGCACCTCGAGCCCGGCCACGTCCAGGCCCAGGCGGGCCTGCTGGATCGCAGGGTGCCCGGCATCCGCGTGCGAGGTCCAGACCTCGATGTCGGCGGGCGCGAGCGGAGGCAGCACCACGGGCGCCGCCAGCGGCACGGGCACGCTGCCGGTGCTGCCGACGAGCTGGTCGAGCACGATCTTCTTCACCTGCAGGTCGTTCTCGGCAGCGATCTCCTGCGCGATCACCAGGTCGTAGCGGGCCTGCGCTTCGCGCGCGTCGGTGATGGTGGTGGTGCCGACTTCGAAGTTGCGCTTGGCCGATGCGAGCTGCTCGGCCACGGCCACCTTCTGCGCGCGCACCAGGGCCAGGCTGTCCTGGCTGGCGAGCACGTCGAAGTAGGCCTGGCTCACGCGCACGATGAGGTCCTGCTCGGCGATGGTGAGCACCATCTGCGCCACCTCGGCCTGCCGCTGGCCCTGCTCGTAGGCGGCCCAGTTGGCGGGGCGGTACAGCGGCTGCGTGGCGTTGATGCCGACACTCTGGGTGTTGAACCCGCGCGTCGTCGCGCTGCCTTCCGTCGAGAGGTCCTGCCGGGTGTGCGAGGCGCCGGCCGACAGGCCGACAGTGGGCAGGATGCCGGCCCTGGACTGCGCCGCCCGCGCCAGCGTGGCCTCGTACTGGGCCCGCGCGCCCTGGTAGGTGGCGTCGTAGCCGCGCGCCGACGTGTAGATCTCGACCAGGCTCTGCCCATGGACGGGCCACGCGAAGCTCGCTGCGAGCACGGCGCCCCATGCCGAGACGAGACGCTTCCCGGTGGCGGGGGCCCGTGAGCCCTGTCCACCGGGTGGGGGTCGGCGCAGGCGCTGGTTCAGACCGTGCTCCGAGGGTCGGCCTGCAAGATGGCGCCACCCGCGCGGCGAACCGCGGCCGGGCTGCGATCGACATGCAGGATGGCGCTCACGATCTGCTCGGGCGCCGCCAGCGCCGGCGCCATCGACCAGCGGTCATAGACGTCGTTGCCGATGCGCACCATGCCGGTGTGGCGATTGATCTCCTTGTCGACCTTCGGGTCCGGGTCGTAGAAGCCCAGGGCGAAGCGCACGAGGTCGATGTTGCCCCGGCTCCCGGTCAGGAAAAGCCAGCCCGGGTTCACGCTGTGCATCTCGGCGTAGTCGGCCAGGTGCTCCACGGTGTCGATCTCCGGGCGGATGGTGATCGAGTACATGAAGATGTCCCGGCCCACCCGAGAGGCCAGGCGCTCCTGCACGCGCAGGAGGTTGTTGGTCATGAGCGGACAGATGCCTTCGCAGTCCGCATACATCATGTTGATGGCGACGATCTTTCCACGGACCAGGTCGTCGTAGAAGTTCACCTTCGCCCCGGTGTGGGTCTTCAGTTCGACGTTCGGCATGCGACGCCCCGGGCGTGCAGCCGTTGCCGGCGCCTCGGCGGAGGCGGGCAGGCCGAACGCGTACAAGGACGCGACGCCCAGTCCGGCGATCAAGTGTCTGCGGTGGTTCATGAGAATCTCCTGAAAGTCATCGGCGTGCTTCACACGATGTCGAAGCGAACCATCATCGAGTGGTCCTCGTGGGTGAGGTTGTGGCAGTGCATCAGGTACTTGCCCGAGAAATCGCGGAAGCGCACGAGCACCCTCACGGTCATGAGTTCGCCGACGACGAAGACGTCCTTGCGCCCGCGCTCGTTCACGGGAATGGGCTGGCTCACGCCGTTGACGCTCTTGCTGAGAATCCGTCCTTCTTCGAAGTGCACGTGGATCGGGTGCTGCCAGCCGTTGTCGGGGTTGATGAACTCCCAGATTTCGGCGGTGCCCTTGGTGACCCTGGCTCTGGCCGTGAGCGAATCGAAGAACAGTCCGTTGACGTTCCACATGCCGCTGTTGCGTTGGAACACCCAGGAGCGAACCGGCAGGGCGGCGAGTTCGCTGGCACTGGGCAGGTCGCGCAGCGGACGCAGCACGCTCGGCACCACGCTCAGGTCGGGCGTCGGGGGCTGGCGATCGACGATGAACTTGAGCACGCGCGTGCCCGGCGACTGCACCACGCCGGGTTTGCGGGTGTCGACCTGCGTGAGCTGGTTGACGAGGTACAGCGTGGTGTTCAGCGGGAATCGCGAGAAGTCCACCACGATGTCCGCGCGCTCGGCCGGGGCGATCCGCACCCTCAGCTGGTTCAGGATCGGTGCCGGCAGCAGGTTGCCGTCGCTGGCGATCTGGGTGTACGGGTACACGATGGTGCCGCCCGTGTTCTGCAGCACGAACTCGTAGAAGCGCGACGGCCCGACGTTCAACAGCCGCAGCCGGTACTTGCGGCGTGCGACGCGCAGCACCGGCTCGATCTTGCCGTTGACCACGATCTTGTCGCCCAGCACGCCCTCGGGGTTGAGCTCGTCGAAGGTCAGCCGGCCGCCCGAGTCGAACCGCTTGTCCGAGAAGCTCAGGGGGTAGTCGTACGCGCCGCTGGGCAGCCGCAGCCCCGTGGTCTCGTCGCCGGTGTCGAGCGTGTCGAAGACCATGTAGCGCCCGAACATGCCCTTGAGCACGTTCGGTGCCGTCACGCCTTCCGTGTGGTCGTGATAGAAGAGCGAGCCCAGGGCTTCGCGCGAATCGCCGAGGCCTCCGAACTCGTCGAAGCCGGCGTAGAGGTTGGGGTAGAAGTGGTCGTTGAAGGTCCCCGGCGCGGTCAGCGTCACGCCGCCCTGGACGGCGCTGTAGAAGTCGCTCGCGAAGCCGTCGCTCTCCGACGGCGTGTGCATGTTGTGCAGGTGCGTGCTGATCTCGGGCGAGCCGAATCCCGTGTGGTTCTGCGGCAGCTGGTTGCGGATGCGGCAGATGACCGACTGCCCGTAGCGCGCGTGGATCGTGGGGCCCGGCGTGGTCACCCCCGGCGTGTTGCCTTCGTAGCCCCAGATGGGCTGCGGGGGGTAGTAGGGGTTGTTGCCGTTGAACAGCCAGGCCGGGTTCTCCTTGGCCGTCAGCTGGTACAGCAGCGGCGTGCCGGCCTTGCCGGGCACGGTCAGTTCCGCGTAGCGCTGGTGCGGTGCACGCCCGCACTCGCCGCCTGCGATGTTCGCGTTGAGGGTCGGGGCCGGGGTCAGCGTGGCCAGCGGTGTGAGCGGCGTGACCTGGTTGGGCAGGTCCTCGACCCACGGTGTCGTCGGCGGGCTGGGCGGCAGGGGCGTGGGTTGTGCGCGGGTCTTGCCCGGTGTCAGGACCAGGGGAGCCGCCGTGGCTGCCAGCGAGGCCTTCAGGAACGTGCGTCTCTTGCTGTGGGCGACAGGCGTCACGGGGTCGTGGTGATTGGAATCCTTGCGCATGATGTATTCCCCTCGTTGACAGAGAACAGCCCCGCTACATCTGCCGTCCCGATCGGCGGATGGTGGAGGTGATGGGCTCGATGACGTACTGCAGCGCGGTCTGCGAGACGCCCGCGATGTAGACCTCGGCGGGCATGCCCGCCTGGAGCTTGAAGTCGCCGATGGCCCTGAGCGACTCGGCGTCGGCCAGGATCATCACGCTGTAGTAGGGCAGGTTGGTCTGGCGCTCGATCAACCGGTCGCCGGCGACATAGGTCACCTTGCCCGTGACCATCGAGGTGTTGCGGTACTTGAAGGCGGTGAACTTCACCCGCGCGCGCTGGTTGAGGTGCACGTTGCTGATGTCTTCCGGACGGATGCGCGCTTCGATCATCAGCTGGGCGTCGCTGGGCACGATGTCCGCGATCGACTCGCCGGGCCCGACCACCGCGCCGGGTGAGGTGAACTTCAGGTCGATCACTTCGCCGCTGGCCGGGGCCACGACGACCTGCCGCTGCGCCGCGTCGTTCGACTTGCGCTGCTCCTGCTCGATCTCGCCCAGGCGCTGGGTGGTGGCCTTGAGCTGGTCGCTCGCGGCCTTCACGTAGTCGTTGCGGATCGACTGGATCTTCAGGTCGATCTCCACCAGGCGCTGGGCGGCGCGCGCCAGTTCCGTGCGCCGCTCTTCGAGCTTGGCCGCGTACTCCATCACCACCGATTCGAGCTGGGAGATCCGGCTCGACGAAATGAAGCCTTCCTGGATCAGGCCGCGGTTGGCCTCCAGGTCCTGCCGCTGCAGGACGAGCGAGTTCTGCGCCTGCGCGATCTGCGCGTGCACGGCGACGATTTCCTGCTGCACGCGATCGCGCTGCGTTCTCATGAGCGAGGCCGCGCTGTCCAGCGAATGGCGCTGGGCCTGGAACAGCGCCGTCTCCTTGAGCAGGGCCTGGCCGATGCGATCGTCCTGCCGGGCCGCGCGCAGCAGGTCTTCGGGGAAGGCGAGCGTCTTGGCGACGGACTGCTCGGCCTCCAGGCGCACCAGCATGGCACGCTCCAGATGGACGCGATAGCTCAGGCGATTGCGGTCCGCGTCCACGCGCACGTCGCCCAGGACCAGGATCGGATCGCCGGCGTTCACATGCTGGCCATCGCGCACCATGACTTCGCGCACGGTGCCGCCTTCCAGGTGCTGCACCGGACGGCGGTTGAGGTCCACCTTGACGAACGCGGGGGCCACCACCGCCATCGAGAGCGGGGCGAGGCCCATCCACAGGCCCAGGGGCAGGATCGCGCCGAGGATGACCCAGCATCCGCTTCGCGCGAGGCGTCGTGCGTGCTCCCGGCTGCTGCGTGGGGCTGCAACGGGAGGCATCGGGAGTGTGGCGGTGCTCATGGTGCGGGGTCCTTGTTCGCAACGGCGGCGCGGCGCTCAGGCGGCCTTCTGGTCCACGATGGCCTGGGCCTGGCGCTGCATGTCGCGCATCACCTCGCTCGCCGGGCCGAACTGCTGGATGCGGCCCGCGGCGAGCACCAGGATCTTGTCGACGTGGGCGATCAGCGACGGGCGGTGGGTGACGACGACCGAGGTCACGCCCGCCTGGCGCAGGCCGCTCATCGCCTGGGCGAGTGCGACTTCTCCCGCGCCGTCGAGGTTGGAGTTCGGCTCGTCCAGGATCACCAGCTGCGGGTTGCCGTACAGCGCACGGGCGAGCGCGATGCGCTGGCGCTGGCCCGGAGACAACCGCGAGCCGTGTTCGCCCACCGGCGTGTCGTAGCCCTTCGGGAGGGTCAGGATCATCTCGTGCGCATTGGCGCGCACGGCGGCGGCAACCACCGCTTCGGAGTCCACCTTGTCCAGGCGCGCGATGTTGTCCGCCACGCTGCCGTCGAAGAGCTCGACGTCCTGGGGCACGTAGCCGATGTAGGGGCCCAGCTCTTCGCGCGGCCAGTACGACACGTCGGCGCCGTCGAGGCGGACCTTACCGCTGCTGGGGCGCCACACGCCCGTGAGCACGCGCGCGAGGGTCGACTTGCCGGCCGCGCTCGGGCCGACGATGGCCAGGGCCTCGCCCGGCGCCAGTGCGAAGACGATGTTCGAGAGCACCAGGGTCTCCGAGCCGGCCGCGCGGTACGAGATGTTCTCCGCGCTCAGGCGTCCTTCGGGGCGCGGCATGGCGACATGCGGCTCGGTGCGCTCGAAGTCCTTCGACAGTTCCTGCAGGCGCCCGTAGGCCGCCCGCGCCTCGATCAGCGTGCGCCAGCTGCCCACGAGCTGCTCCACCGGCTGCACCGCGCGGCCCAGCAGGATGCTGGTGGCGATCATCACGCCGGCGGAGGCCTGCTGGCTCAGCACCAGGTACGCGCCCAGGGCCAGCATGAGAATCTGGATGGCCTGGCGCGCGGCCTTGGTCCCGGCGGTGAACGCCACGGTGCTGCGGCTGGCGCTGGTCTGCATGGCGGCGATCTGGTCCTGCAAGGCCCTCCAGCGCACCAGCAGGCGCTTGGTCATTCCCAGGGCCTGCAGCACTTCGGCGTTGCGCAGCGAACTCTCGACGTATTGCGCCGCGCGGCGTCCTTCGTTCTGCAGGTTCTCCAGCGACTTGCGGCTGATGCGGTCGTTGAGCCAGGCCAGGCCCAGCATGAGGACCGCGGAGAACGCCGCGCCCAGGCCGAGCGCGGGGTGGAACATCCAGATCACGAACACGTACACGAACACCCACGGCGCATCGAACACCGCGATCAGCCCGTTGGCGGAAAACACGGCGCGCAGCGCGGCCACATCGCGGATGCCTTCCGTGCGCATGCCGGTGGGCGTGCGGGCGGCGCGCTCCACGATGGCGCAGACCACCGGCGGGGACAGCCGCTCGTCCACCATGATCCCCACCACGTTCTGCAGCCGCGTCCGCACGTAGTCCAGCAGCAGCAGGATCAGCAGCGCCACGCCGGTCCCGGCGAGCAGCACCAGCAGCGTTTCATGGCTGCTGGTCGAGATGACCCGGTCGAACACCTGCAGGGTGAAGAACGCGGGCACCAGGAACAGCAGGTTGATGAAGAAGGAGAACGCCGCGATGTACAGCAGCAGCGGTCGCAGTTCCATCCACAGGGTTTTCATGTGCGTCTCCTGTGGTTCTGTGGGGCGTTGCTCAGTTGACCTGCTGGTCCTGGGCCGCGGCCTGCGCCGCGGCTTCCAGCGACTTCACCCGCCGCACCAGCCGGTCGATGGTCACCATCTGCGCCGAGTAGGCGCGCGACAGTTGTTGGGTCGCGTCGCACAGGCCCTGGATGGCGACGCTCAGCTCGTCCTTCTTCGCGTTGACCATGCCGATGCGCGACATGATCAACGTCGCCACCTCGCGCGGGTCGGAGATGGAACGAGGGGCCTGCTGCGGGCTTGCGTTGTTTTTCTCGTCCATGTCGTTCTCCGTGGTCAAGGTCGTTGAAACGTTGGCGGTGCTCATGTCGACAGCACGAAGTCGGCCTGCGTGATGGTGTTCGTTCCCACCCCGTTCACGCCCATCAGCAGGATGCTTTCCAGGCCGTCGAACTCGACCAGCGTGTCGGCGCCCAGGTCGGTGATGGACACGTTGGCGGCAAAGTTGCCGGCGTTGATCCCCATCGCGGAGATGTTCAGCCGGTCCTGCCCGTTGAGCAGGTTCCCGCTGGCATCGAAGCCGAGGATCGTGTCGTTGCCGAACCCCGGCGCGAACACGAAGACGTCGTCTCCCGTTCCGCCGTCCATGGTGTCGTTGCCCGTGCCGCCGGTCAGCCGGTCCGCGCCCGCCCCGGTGTTGAGGGTGTCGTTGCCGCCACCGCCATCCACCACGTTCGCGGAATTCAGGAGCGCCACGGGCGCGAAGCTGATGTTGTCGTTGCCCTGGCTGCCGATCACGTTCTCCACCGAGCTCAGCGTGTCGGTGCCGGTCTCGGCGCTGGTGGCGGAGGTCGGCGTGACCGTGGCACCGGCCGAGGTGGCGGACAGGTCGTAGGTGTCGTTGCCGGCGCCGCCGGCGTAGCTGTCGTTGCCGTCGCCCACCGTGGCGATGAGGGTGTCGTCGCCCGCATCGCCGTCCACCGTGTCGCTGTCCAGCCCGCCGGTGAGCCTGTCGTCGCCCGCTTGGCCGTTGATGGTGTCGTTGCCCGAGCCACCCAGCACGATGTCGGCACCGGCACCGGCGCTGATGGTGTCGTTGCCGCCCTGGCCGTCGATGAAGTTCGCGCCGCCATTGACGACGATGATGTCGTTGCCCTGGCTGCCGATGATGTTCTCCATCGTGTTGAGCGTGTCGGTGCCGATCTGCGCGCTCGTGGCAAGGTTGACCGTCACCGTCGCGCCGGCCGTGGTGGCCGACAGGTCGTAGGTGTCCACGCCGGCCCCGCCGACATAGCTGTCGTTGCCGTCGCCGATCGTCGCGACGAAGCGGTCGTCGCCGCCACCGCCGTTCAGTGCGTTGGCACCGGTGTTGCCGGTCAGCGTGTCGTTGCCGGCGCCACCGGTCACGTTCTCGATGTTCGCCACCGATTCGAAGCCCGTGGCCGTGCCGGTGGCCAGGTTCACGGTGACGGCCGTGGTCGTGGCACCGTAGCTCAGGGTATCGACGCCGCCCTGGAGGTCGGCCGTGACCGCCTCGACGTCGGTGACGGTGCCGCCCGCCAGGGAAGCGATCGCCGTTCCCGTCAGCACCACCGCGAGCGTCTGGCCCAGCGCCGTGCCGGCGATGGTCAGCCGGTCGTTGGCGCCCGCGCCGCCGTTGATCGTGTCCGCGCCGTCGCCGACGAGGTAGTGGAAGAGGTCGTCTCCCGCGCCGCCGTCGACCGTGTCGTTGCCGGCGCCGCCGGTGAGCGTGTCGTTGCCCTCGCCACCCGTCACGGTGTCGTTGCCGCCGCCGGCGTCGATGACATCGTTGCCGCCCTGGCCGTCGATCACGTTCGCGCCGCCATTGACGACGATGCTGTCAGCGCCCTGGCTGCCGATGAAGTTCTCGATGGAAGACAGCGCATCGGTGCCCGTCTGCGCGCCCGTGGCGGTCGTCGGGGTGATCGTCACGCCCGCGGAAACCGCGGAGAGGTCCAGCGTATCGGTGCCGCCGCCGCCGGTGTAGCTGTCGTTGCCGTCGTTCACCGTCGCGACGAAGCGGTCGTCGCCGCCGCCGCCGTTGAGCACGTTGGCCAGCGCATTGCCCACGAGCACGTCGGCGCCGCCGCCTGTCGTCACGTTCTCGATGCCGGCGATCGAGGTGAAACCTGAGGCCGTTCCGGCCGTGAGGTTCACCGAGATGGCGGCGGCGCTGGTGTAGGTCAGCGTGTCCACGCCGGCCAGCAGGTCGGCCGTGACCGACTCGACATTGCTCACCGTGCCGCCGGCCACCACCGTGAGCGCGGTGCCGTTGTAGCTCACCGCGAGCGCGTCGGCCGCCGCCGTTCCGATGACGTTCAGGGTGTCCAGCCCCGCGCCGCCGTCGACGGTGTCCGTGCCTTCGCCCATCGTGTAGTTGATGGTGTCGTTGCCGGCGCCGCCGGCGATGCTGTCGCTGCCCGCGCCGCCGTCGATGAGGTCGTCCTGGCCGAGGCCGTTGATGGCGTCCGCGCCGCCGCCGCCAAAGATCACGTCCTGGCCTTCAGTGCCCGTGAGGACCTGGGCGGCGTTGTTGGCCGCGATGAAGTCGCCCGTGACCACGGTGGCCGCGGAGCGCACCGTCTCGAGCGCGCCCGCATCGTCCGTGAAGCTCACCGTCAGGCGCAGTTCGCGGTTGACCTGGTCGGCGCCCGGCGTGAAGGTCGCCAGCGTGGCGCCCGCGATGGGCGTGAACCCGGCGCCGCCGCCGCCGACACCCGTGTTGACGGCCTGTTCCCACTGGTAGCTGAAGACGGCACCCGTCAGCCCGTCCACGTCGCTGATGCCGAGGGTCGATGCCGTCAGCAGCTGGCCTTCGGTCGGCGTGGTGTCGCTGATCGTCGGCTGCCCGGTGGCCGCGGTGTTGAGGGCCAGCGGCGCGGTCGTGGCGGAGTACACGTTCTCCAGCACGTCGTTGGCATCCTTGTAGACCGCCCGCACGCGCAGCGCCAGGCCGAGCTCGAAGGTCCGCGGCGTGAAGCTCGTGCCCGTGGCCCGGGCCACTTCGCCGCCGGCGTTCTCTATCAGGATGTCCTCGAAGATGCCGGGGCGGACCTCGGCCTGCCAGAAGTAGGCGATGGGGCCGGTGATCGCACCGTCGGGGTTGGTCGCGCTGACGTTGTCCGGGTCGGTCACGCCCAGGGCCGACACGGTGAGGGTCGCGCCCAGGGTGGGCGTGGTGTCGCTGAGGGTCAGCTGGCCTTCGGGATCGAGGTTGAAGCCTTCTTCCGCAATGAACGCCGCGCCATCGGAGAACTGCAGGCGCTCGATGTTGCGCACCACGTCGATGCCGTCGGCGCCGGCCACGCCGTCCACGACATGGCTGATGCGCCAGACATCGTTTTCGAGGAAGGTGATCTCGTAGTTGCCGAAGACGTCCGAGAAGACGGCCGTGTCGAAGTCCGGCGCATCAGACATCAGGATCTCGCGGGCAATGGTGAGTTGACCCGGGTTGTAGGTGCCGTCGAAGACGCGCCCCTGCAGCTCGAGGTCGGTCATGGTGTCATAGCTCGCGATCTCGGCGCCGGTTCCGTCGGCGTTCTCGCGCACGCTGATGCGCACGTTCAGCCAGGCGTCGCCGTCGATGATGTCGTTGCCGCCGCGGCCTTCCAGCAGGTCGCTGCCGCCGCCGCCCAGGATGATGTTGCCGGCGAACGAAGTCACCGGTCCGTCCATCTCCATGCCGACACCGAGCACCTGGTCCAGGAGGCTCTGCAGTCCGTCGATGAGCTCGATGTGGGTCAGCACGCTGCCCGTGGTGCCCGACAGCGCCATCGCGGCCGCATCGTTGTCGTCGCCGCGCAGGACGTCGGCGTGCGCCGAGCCCGACATGCCCTCGACCGAAGTGAACCGCGCCAGCACGGTCGCGTTCGAGATCGGCACGGGCGTCTCGTCGAAGGCACGAAGGAACAGGTCGGCCGTGACGCCGAAGGCGTCGTCCTTGAACCCGGCCCAGTCGAAGCCGGAGCCGCCTTCGTAGCGGTCCACCTGCCCGCCGTTGCCGAACATGATGTCGTCGCCGCCTTCGCCGTCCATCCGGTCGGAGATCGAGTTGCCGATGAAGACGTCGTGGCCCACCACCTGGTCGCGGGCGAAGGCGTCGAAGTTCTCGCCGGCGCTGCCGTCGGCCATGCCTTTCTCGATCCAGTCGTCGCCTTCGTTGCCGAACACGAACTCGTTGCCGCGGGCGCCGAGGATGAAGTCGTTGCCCGTGCCGCCGAACGCCTCGGACGGGTCTTCGCCGGTGACGATGAAGTCGTTGCCGTGGCCGCCCAGGATCAGGTTGATGCCGTTGCCGCCGTGGATGGCGTCGTTGCCGTCGCCGCCCTGCATGTTGTCGTCGCCACCCAGGTCCGTCATGATGTCGTCGCCGGCCCCGCCGAAGACGAAGTCGTTGCCGTCCCCGCCTTCGAGCCGGTCATTGCCGGCGTCGCCCCAGAGCGTGTCGTCGCCGATGCTGGAAATGATGGTGTCGTTGCCTGCGGTACCGCCCAGAACGACGTGGTCCTCACCGCTGTACTGCAGGTAGTTCGGATCGGCCGCTTCGGTGCCGGGGTTGTTGCGCAGCACCAGTGGCGTCAGGCTCCCCTCGGCCGTCGGATCGTCGCGCCCGTCGAGCCCCAGGCCCGTGAACTGCCGGGACGGGTCCACCTCCAGCGTGAACCCCGGCGTCGTGAAGATGTCGCCGGGCAGGTGCTCGACATCGGTGTTGGCCATCACCAGCCGGGCGAAGGAGTTGTTCTCCAGCTCGGTGAGGAAGTTCAGGCCCTGCGTGCGCTCCAGGTAGTAGAAGCGGTCGCCGTCCTGCAGCTTCTCCATCTGCTCCTCGAAGACGAAATTGAAGGTCGAGCCCAGCAGGCCGCCGAACGGCATCTGCTTTTCGGCCAGGCCGCCGATCCACAGGTCGATGTCGTCGACGCCGGTGGTCGTGATGCCGGCCTCGTCCGCGTAGGCATTGCGTCCGTACAGGAAGTCGAGCCGGTCCTCCGGCGCACCGATGCCGCCGTAGACCAGCGCCACCGCTGCCGCGCGCTTCTCGATCAGGGTGTCGGCGGCGGCCAGGCTGGCGTGCACGCCGTAGGCCGCAATGAAGTTGACCACCGAGGCCTCATGCTTGATGTGCTGCATGAAGTCGACCCAGTTCGCGTAGGGCTTGAGCTGGCTGTCGCCGGTCACGCCATAGAAGTCGCGCCGCGCGGCGTTGAGTGTCGGCACGCCGGTGTCGCGCCCGCGCACGATGTTGATCGTCGCCAGGTCGAGCGGCAGGCCGAGCAGGTTGTTGCGCAGGGCCTCGGTCACGAACTCGTCGATCTCGTTGCCCTGTTGGCGCGTGAGGCCGCGCGCGAGCGCGCCGGCCGCTTCATCCGCCGTGATGCCGCTGGCTGCGAACGCGAGCGGATTGAGGAAGGCCTCGATCAGCCCGAGCTGCTGCGTGGGGTCGGCCGTGCCGCCGATCACGTTGAAGTCGACGTCGAAGCGGTCCACCGTCTCCGTCAGCATCGAGTGGCCGAAGCGGTACACCGTGTGGGCGAACTCGGCGACGATCGATGGATCGATCTCGGTGTCGTAGACCTGGGTGGCGGCAAAGAAGATGTCGATCTGCGGCTGCACCTTGCGCGCGAACTCTTCGAACACCAGGTGCTGGTACTGCATCTCGGTGCCGAAGCGGGCCGCCTGGAACAGGCGCTCGCCGTCCCACGAGCCATCGGGCAGGTGCCATTCGGCAATGAAGGCCGCGTCGCCCGACGCCATGATCACCGCCTTGGTGTGTTCGACCAGCCGGTTGTGCTCGGCGTGGAACACATGGTGAATGCTGGTCAGCGCGATGTTCTCGTTCACCCGGCCGTCGCCGGCGATGTAGTGCGCATCGAGCAGTTCGTCGTCGTAGAAGCCCGCGGCCGGTGTGCCGCCGATCTGGTCGTCGGCATCGGCCGTCAGCGCGACGCCCTGGCTGTTCACCGGGTTGGCGGTGTGGGCGATGTCGGCCAGGAACACGTGGCCCGTGCGCACGGCCAGGCTTGCATCGATCGGCGCGCCCGGCGAGCCCGAGGCCAGCGTTCCGCCGGCCTGCAGCACGATCTGCGCGAAGCCGGTCACCGGGTCGGGAATGAAGTTGCCGTACTCGTCGGCCGCCAGCAGCGGCAGGTTGAGCGCGTCGGCATTGTCCAGCGCGATGCCCAGCAGGTCGCGCGCCTGCGCCTTGACCACCGCCCAGGTGGCCATGCCGCCCAGCTCGATGTCGTCGGCCGTGCCGAAGAGGCCGTCGGCACCGAGGTCGCGGTTGGTGATCAGCCGCCCGGTGGCGACCGGCTTGCCGTCGGCGTTGAGCTCATAGGCGCGCAGGAAGACCTGGTGCGAGGGGTGCGACGTGTAGGTCTGGTTCTGGTCGATGAAAGGCGTCGTGAGGTTCGTGGCCTCGTGCGTGGTGTCGTCCGCGGTGCCCATGACGCCGTCGGCGCCGGGTCCGGCAACCTGGGTGGCGCGCGTCAGCACCAGGAAGTTGCTGTTGCTGCCCGACACATAGAGCGGGTCGTCGGGCTGCAGCGGGACGAAGATGGTGCCGTTGCCGCCCTTGGCCACGAGGTCCAGGCCGTGGTCGAAGAACTGGCCGAAGAAGGTCATGAAGGCGTTGAACGGCGCCGACAGGCCTTCGTCCGGCGCGGTGTTCGGAATGACCAGCAGGGTGCCGACGGGAATCGCCACGCCGTCCAGGTCGTACAGCACACCGTCCACCAGCGTGCCCAGGCCCGCGTCGACGAATGCGCTCACCGCCGCCGGGTTGTTGCTCGTCATGTCGACGATCAGGTTGCTGATGATGCGCGGGTCGGCGTCCACCACATTGCCGCTGGGGCCGTAGTCCGTGTTGGTGAGCGTGCCCCCCGGGCCGAGGTTGATGGTGTCACCGTCCTGGTCGTTGCGGAACACCGGATCGACCAGGCGCGGGAACACCTGGTCCGCGGCGCCGAAGCCGGACTGGCCCTGCACCAGGTTGTTGTAGGAGCCGTCCACCGTGCGCAGGCCCAGCGGCGCGCGCGCGTTGTCCAGGATGTCGGTCAGCGCCTCGCCGTTCGCATGCCGCTCCGAGATCTTGATCTGCTCCAGGATGAACTGCAGGTCGGACTGGAGGAAGCGCACGCCCGCGCTGTCGACCAGCGCGGAGGAGGGCGCCGGCGCCGGCGGCACGACGGCCGCCACGCCAGTGACCGCCGCGGTGGGCGCGGAGTACACGGTTTCCAGCACGCCGTCGGCATCGCGGTAGACGGCCCGCACCCGGATGGCCAGGCCGTCGAACGGCGCGGTGACCCGGAAGGTCGTGCCGTTCACCGTGGCGGGCTGGCCGCCGCCCAGGTCGATGATGTCGCGGAACACGCCCGGCGCGCGCACCGGGTCGGCCTCGTACTGCCACGTGTAGCTGATCGGCCCGGTGACGGTGCCGCCAGGATTGTCCGCATCGGTGAGGGCGGCCGACACGCTCAGGAGCTGGTTGATCTGCGGCGTGTCGTCGCTGATCGTGACCGAGCCGCCCGGTGCGTTGTTGCTGCCGGACAGCAGCTGGACGGCGTCGGAGAACTGCAGCCGCTCGATGTTGCGCAGGATGTCGGTGCCGTCGGTGCCGACGTTGTCGGTGACGGTGGTGCGGCCGTCGGCGCCGGTGGTGACGGTGTAGTTGGCGCGCAGCCCGGAGAACATCGCGGTGTCGTAGTCGGCGCTGTCGGACATCAGGATCTCGCGCACGATGCTGAGCTGGCCCGGGTTGATCTCGCCCGAGAGCATGCGCGGCACCAGCTCCTTCAGGCTGTCGACGCTGGTGAGGCCGGGCACGCCCGAGACGGCGATGCGCACGTTGAGCCAGGCGTCGCCGTCGATGATGTCGTTGCCGCCGCGGCCCTCGATGAGGTCGCTGCCGTCGCCGCCCAGGATGATGTTGCCCTCGCCGAACGAGGTCATGCCCGCGGGCAGCAGGCCTTGCAGGCCGTCGATGAGCGCGATGTTGGTGAGCACGCTGCCGGTCCAGCCCGCCTGCAGGATCTCGACGGCGTCGGCGTCGTCGCCGCGCAGGAAGTCGGCGAAAGCCGATCCCGACAAGCCTTCGGTGAAGGCGAAGCGGTCCATCATCGCGGCGTTCGAGTTGACCACCGGGGGCACCACGAAGTCGTTGACGATCATGTCGGCGGTCACGCCGTACTTGTCGAACTTGTAGCTGGCCCAGTCGAAGCCGGAGCCGCCGTCGAAGTGGTCTTCGCCGTCGGAGCCGGTGAAGATGTCGTCGCCGCCTTCGCCGATCAGCTCGTCGAAACCGCCGCCGGAGATCAGGACGTCGTTGCCGATGACGCTGTCTTGCACGAGCGGGTCGAAGCTGTCGCCCGTGGTGCCGTCCTGGGTTCCCAGCTCGATCCAGTCGTGGCCCTCGTTGCCGAATGTCGGCAGGTTGCCCTTGCTGCCCAGGACGAAGTCGTTGCCCTGGCCGGCAAAGACTTCGGAAACGTCCTCGCCGGTGATGATGAAGTCGCTGCCGTCCCCGCCGATGATGAGGTTCGCACCGTTGCCGCCGTGGATGACGTCGTTGCCCTCGTTGCCCTTGAGCACGTCGTCGCCGCCGCGGTCCGTGATGATGTCGTCGCCCGCGCCGCCCTCGACCTGGTCGTTGCCGTCGCCGGACTCGATGCGGTCGTTGCCGCCGTCGCCGTAGATGGTGTCGTCGCCGATGCTGGCGATCAGGGTGTCGTTGCCGGCGGTGCCGCCGAGCACGACGTGTTCGTCGCCCGTGTAGCGCAGGTAGGTGGTCTCCACGGCCGCGGTCGTGGGATCGTCACGGATCACCAGCGGGGTGAGTTCGGTGCCGCCCTCGGTCGGGTCGCCGTGACCGTCCACGCCGATGCCGGTGAACTGGCGCGACTGGTCGACCTCGAGGATCAGGCCCGGGGTCGAGAAGATGTCGGCCGGAAGGTGCGTGGCGTCGGTGTTGAGCATCACCAGCTTGGCGAAGGTGTTGTTCTCCAGTTCGGTGAGGAAGTTGAGGCCGGCCAGACGGGAGAGGTAGTAGAAGCGGTCGCCGTTCTGCAGCGCCTCCATCTGCGACTCGAAGACGAAGTTGAAGGTCGAGCCCAGCAGGCCGCCGAAGGGCATCTGCTCTTCGGCCAGGCCGCCGATCCACAGGTCGATGTCGTCCACGCCCGTGGTGGTGACACCGCCGACCATCGCGTAGATGCCCGTGCTGTTCAGGAAGGCGAGCCTGTCTGCTTCGTCTGCAACGAAGCTGCGCTCCGCGGCCGTGCCGGCGTTGAGAACCACGGTGCCGCCGAAGACGAGTGCGGCCGCCACGGCCCGCTTCTCGGCCATCGTGTCGACGTCCGCGGCGGTCAGCGCGCCATGCGTGCCGTACGCCGCGATGAAGTTGATGACGGAGGCTTCATGCTTGAGGTGCTGCGTGAGGTCGACCCAGCTCGTATAGGGCTTGAGCTGCGGGTCCGCGGTCGAGGTGTAGAACTCCCGGCGCGCTTCGTTGAGCGTGGGAATGCCGGTGTCCCGGCCGCGTGCGATGTTGATGGCGGCGAGGTCCAGCGGCAGGCCCAGGAGCTGGTTGCGCACCGCGTCGGTGACGAACTCGTCGATCTCGTTGCCCACCTGCCGGGTCATGCCGCGCACGATGGCGCCGGCCGCCTGCTCCGGCGTCAGTGCGCCGTCGTTGTTGAACCCGATCGGGTTGAGGAAGGCATCGACCAGCGCGAGATCGCTCGACAGGAAATTGGGGTCCAGCCGGTCCACGGTCTCGGTCAGCATCGTGTGGCCGACGCGGAAGACGGCATGCGCGAACTCGGCGACGATCGCCGGATTGATCGTCGTCTGGTAGTTGGTTTCGGCCAGGAACTCGTCGACGGCCGGCTGCATCTTGCGCGCGAACTCTTCGAACACCAGGTGCTGGTACTGCATCTCCGTCGCGAAGCGCGCGGCCTGGAAGATGCGCTCGCCGTTCCATGAGCCGTCGGGCAGCTGCCATGAGGCGATGAACGCAGCGTCGCCGGTGGCCAGGACGGTGGCCTTGATCTCTTCGGCCTGCCGGTTGTGTTCGGAGTGGAAGACGTGGTGGACGGAGGTCAGGGCGATGTTCTCGTTGCCGCGGCCGTCGCCGGTGATGAAGTGGCGGTCCAGCAACTCGTCGTCATAGGTGCCGGGTTCCGAGAGGCCGACGGCCGAGTCGCTGTCGGGCGCCAGCACGCCGCCCACGAACACGGGCGCCGCGGCATGCGCGATGTCGTTCAGGAAAGCATGGCCGGTGCGAACGCCCACGCTGGCGTCGAGGGGCGCGCCGGGCGTGCCCGAGGCGAGCCCGTTGCCGTCCGGGTCCAGCGGCCCGCCGACGTCGGCGGCTCGCAGCACGATCTGCGCGAAGCCCGTCACGGGATCGGGGATGAACTTGCCGAACTGGTCCGTCGCCAGGAGCGGCAGGTCCAGCACGTCGGCGTCGTCGAGCTGGATGCCGAGCATCAGCGCCTGCGCCTTGACCTGGGCCCAGTTGGCAAGGCCGCCGTCGGCGCCATCGAGCAGGCTGCCCGTGGCCACCGGACGGCCGTTGGCGTCGAGCACGTACTCGCGCAGGAACACCTGGTGCGAGGGATGCGAGGTGTAGGTCTGGTTCTGATCGACGAAGGGCGTGGTCTGGTTGGTCTGGTCGCCGTTCGCATCGCGCGTGGCGCGCGACAGGATCATGAAATTGGGGGCGCCGGGGGTCGTATCGAACAAGGGGTCGTCCGGCTGCAGCGGCATGAAGATCATCTCGGTGCTGCTCTTGTTGACCAGGTCGAGGCCGTGGTCGAAGAACTGGCCGAAGAAGGTGAACCATGAATTGAAGGGCGCCGACAGGCCTTCGTCGGGGCTGGTGTTCGGAATCTCCAGCAGCGTGCCGGGGGGAATGACGACGCCCTGGAGGTCGTACAGGACGCCGGCTGCGTCGAGCGTTCCGAGGCCCGCGGCCACGAAGGCGCTCACCGCCGCGGGGTTGTTGCTGGTCATGTCGGCGACCAGGTTGCTGATCAGCCGCGGGTCGGCATCGACCACGTTCCCGGCGCTGCCGTAGTCCGTGTTGGTGATCCCTGCGAAGGCGTCGTCCTGCTCGTTGCTGTAGGTCTGCGGCACCAGCTGCGGAAACGGGTTGTCTGCGGCACCGAACTCGCTCTGGCCCGGCATCAGGTTGTTGTACGACCCGTCGACCGTCCTGAGGCCGAAGGGCGCAAAGGCGTTCGGGACCAGGCTCGCGGGGTCCGCTCCCGCTGCTTGTGCTTCCGCAATGAGAATTTGTTGAAGAATGAATTCGAGATCGGACCTGATCAGCGTGGCCATTTCTATTCTCCTCAAGACGAACGACTTTCAATGCAGCCCCGGTCCCGCCTACATGGCGAAAAGGCTCATGTAGCGTGGCTCAGGAGTGACCGCGCGCCTGGAATTGCCAGCCGCGGGTTTTTCGAGGAAGTGATGCAGCGCGCGACCCGGTGGCGGTCACGCCTGGGGAGCGACTAGGGTCGTCGTCGGCCGCTCAGGCACCGCAGCGGGGCGGTGCAGCAAATATCCATTGCGCGATGCCGGTCAGGCGCGATGCCGGCATGGAGATGAAGCCCGCATTTCATGCGGACCTTGATTCGACACTTGTTCATGCGATACCCCCACCATGGATCCTGTCAAAAAGAATCTAGGTCGGCGCGCCGAAAGTCGTTGCCGCTTGTAAGCGGACGGCAACCGGTGGTCGATTGGTTGTCTTCGAAAACGAAGGCGCTAATTATGAGAGGCCATCTTCAGGAATGCAACTTTCTCACATACAAATTAACTGACGAGAACCTGACTACGCGCGCCAGAGCCAAAAAAAAACAGCGACCGCGGCGACACCGGCCGAAATCAGGGCGATGAGCGCCATTTCCGCATGGCCGCCATTGCTTTTTTGGGACGCCGCAGCGAAAGCGGGAGGGCGTTCATTGCCGTGTGGCGGGCTCGCGAAGGGGCTGTAGACGGCGGAGCCGGGGCGCTCCGGGTCACCGCTTCCTGTTGTGGCCGCCGGATCGTCGGGAGAGGCCGTCGCCACGGCCGCTTCGTTTGCGACTTCGCCGTCCGCAACGCCGCCATCCGGGTTCTCGTGCGCCGCAACGGCGGCCGACGTCGATTCCGTTGCGATCGCCAGGTCGGCGCACATGACCTGCGTGGCCCAGGCCGCGACAAGCATGGCCTGAACGAAGGGCCGCTTGTCGAGCGCGCGGCGAGGGCGCGATCCGGCGGCGAAGGGGCAATCGATCGAAGTCATGGGGTCGCTGCCCTTCAGATCAGGCCCGTGTGAACGGCGAAGTTCACCGCCTGGGCGCGCGAATGCACATGCAGCTTCTTGTAGATGCTCTTGATGTGCACATTGACGGTCTGGCCGGTGATGCCGAGCTTGGCGCCGATCTCCGCGGAGACGTAACCCGAGGCCACGCAACGCAGGACCTCGCTCTCTCGCGGCGTCAGTGTCATGTCGCGCGACGGCGGTCTCGGCGGCGACGGCGCCTTGTCGGCGACCGGCTCGCGGGGGTGGTAGTCCAGGCGGTGCAGCAGGCGCCGCGTGAGCCGGGGCGTGATCGCGGCCCCGCCGTTCACCACGTGCAGCACGGCATCGGCGAAGCTTTGCAACCAGGCGTTCTTCAGGAGGTACCCCATGGCACCCAGTTCGAAGGCGCGCAGCACGTGGGCGTCGTCCTCGAGCGAGGAGATCACGATGACCTCGCTGCTGCGGTGCAGGCGGCGTGCCTCGGTGATCAGCTCGAAGCCCATCTCGTCGCCCAGCTGCAGCTCGAGCATCAGCACGTCGAAGGTGTGCGTGGTCAGCAGCCGGCGTCCCTCGCGAACGCTGTCGGCCTGGCCTTCGAGTTGGATGCGCAGGTCCGACAGCAACTCCTGGGCGATCACCCGGCGCATGTACTCGTCGTCGTCGACGAGCAGCACGCGCACCGGCGATTTCTCCTGGCCGATCAGGAAGTCCGGCCACAGCCTCGCGGCGGGCGCGCAGACGCCGGCGGAGGCCTTCTCGCCAGAGCTGATGAGCCGGTGATCAAGCATGTGCCTGCCCCGGTTGGCGTGAGCGACGCAGGCCGGTCGTTGCGAGCGTGGGCGGGGAGACGCAAAGGTCGTCCGTCGAGCGCTCCGGGGCCACTTTCCCCATCGGCGGCAAAGCAGTTTGGGGTTTCATACATTTTCAAGAGAAAAATGGAAAGCAAGTGCCGAATTGGATTTTTTCTGCGAGTTTTAATTGAAATTCAATTCAGCCCGAGGCTTGCGCAATCCTATGAACTTGACGGGGCGGTTGCGCGGGTCTTTTGCTCCTGTTTGTGGAAAGACATGAGTGTTTCAAAATGGAACTACCTGAACCATGACGTTCGATATACCTAATTTCTATGTTTTTGAGGCGGATCGTGAAAAACGACGCATTGTTCGCCAAGTGAGCAATGCTGGTTGAAAAGTGGAATTGGCTTATTTATGCATGGAAATTTTGAAAAGAATCAAATTAATCAAACATGAAATTCATTTTTAAATGGGTATTTGGTGTTCGGTGAAATAAAATATTCAAAAAACCAATTGAAACCGTGGAAATAATTTGATTATTGAAATTCCGATGATATTTGAATTGAATGAAATCCTTTATTAACCAAATTGCCAGCTATCCGATTTTTATTTTTGGAATTTATTCTCTCGCTGATCATGATTTTTCAATTCGATTGAAATTCAGTTTCTTTGAGGTGGCACGAAATACGGTGCCGAATCTTTTCCTCCTCTGCCAGTGCGGTGCGCTCCCGCACGTCAGCTGATCGCAGCAGGCGGTGATCGGAAAAGCGGGGAAATGGCGGGTCCCGGAGGGGCATGCCGACGCTGAGCGGCCCGCAGCGGGCGTCCCGAAGGACGGGGGCGGGCAGGGCGCTGTCAGTGCGCCATGGCGTCGAGGTGGTGCTTGACGGCGTAGATGTAGAGCTCGAGCCGGTTCGTCACGCCGAGCTTCTGGTAGATCGACGTGAGGTGGTTGCGCAGCGTGTGTTCGGTGACGAAGGCCTGCCCGGCCAGCGTCTTGTTGGAGGCGCCGCTGCCGTGCACCACGGTGCGGACGATGTCGCGCTCCTTCTGGGTCAGGCTGGCCTGCCTGACGGACTCGGGGTCGGCTTTCGGCGGCTTCTTCACCGAGGTGAGTTCCGAGAGCACGCGGCCCATGGTCGGGGCGTCAAGGCAGAGCTCGCCGTGGTGCACGCGTTCGATGGCATCGAGCACCTGCTCGGCCGAGGCGTCCTTGCGCATCACGCCGCGCGCGCCGCGCAGCACCGCCAGGTCCAGCGTGCGCTGCTCGCGTTCGCCGGTCAGCACGACCACGCGCGAGACTTCGTTCGACAACAGCTGCGGCAGGATGTCCAGGGCGCAATGGCCGTCCAGGTCGAGGTCGAGCACGATGACGTCGGGGGCCAGGCTCTGCGTGTGCGCCACGGCCTCTTCGCAGCAGCTGGCGGTGGCGACGACCTTCATGCGCGGCTGTTCGCCGTCGATCAGCCGGGACAGGCCCCACAGCATGGTCTGGTGATCGTCCACCAGCAGGACGCCGATGGGATGGGCTTCGGTTTGCATGAGGAGACTCCTCGGACTGTTGTCGTGCTTTGGGGGCTCAGATGGGGATTTCGATCAGCACCTCGGTGCCGCCGCCGCGGCACCGGCTGACCTGCGCGCGGCCTCCGAGCGCCGCCGCGCGGTCGCTGAGGGAGCGTGGCCGGAAGGGCGCGAAGTTCTCTTCGCCGCTTTCGTTCTCGATGCGCAGGTGCAGGCAGCCATTGCGGCAGCCGATGCGCACGCTGCCGCGGCGGGCCTGCGTGTGCTTGCAGATGTTGTTCAGGCCTTCGCCCACCATCTGCAGGACCTCCGCGGTCATGCGGTCGTCAAGACGCACGTGGCCTTCGACGTTCACCGAAATCTCGATGCCGTAGAGCCCCTGGATGCGGGCGGCCTGGCTGTACAGCTGATGCAGCACGAGGCCGCACGAACTTTCCGGGCCGGCCTTGACCGCGCCCGCGAAGCGCCGCAGGTCGGCGATCACGCCGCTCGCCACCTCGGCGAGCTTGTCCAGGTCCTCGAGCAGCGGGTTGTCCGCGGCGGCCTTCTTGCGCAGGGCGCACAGGCCCATGCGCAGCCCGATGTAGGGCTGCACGGCCGTGTCGTGCAGGTCCAGCGAGATCTTCAGGCGCTCGGTCGCGGCCGCTTCCGAGGCCATGCGGTCGAGCACCTCGATGGTCTCGATGACCGGGAAGATCTGTTCCATGAGGTGCGCGAGGAACAGCGCATCGGACTTGCTGAAGTGGCCGTTGCGCGACGAGATGAACACGCGCCCCTCGCCCAAGCGCAGCGGCAGCGCGGCGCTGATGAACGCGCGGGCCTCGAGCATGGCGGCCACCGCGGCACTGCGCTTGGCGCCGTCGCGGCCCTCGGGGCGCCAGCCGATCGCGCCGGGGCCGTGCATGTGGCTGCGCGCAAAGAAGTGGTTCAGGGGCCAGGGCAGGCGGTTGCTCAGCACGGTGTGCGGATGCTCCAGCGCCATCAGCGGCGACTCGGCGATGCCGCCGAGCGTCTCGACACCGACGTGCTCGCAGGTGTCGTCCTTGCGCAGCGTGCGCAGGGTCCAGTTGCCGGTGGCGGTGTCCCGCGTCATGAGGATGCAATGGCTGGCCTTGAAGAAGGCCAGCGTCTTTTCCATCGTGCGGGCGATGGTGCGGCCCGCGCCGAAGCGCGGGTTCGACAGCTGGCTGATGTCGCCCAAGAGGGCCAGGCGCCGCTGCAGGATGAGCTTGGAGCCGCCCCAGTGCACGATCATGTGCCCCAGCGCCAGCAGGAAGGTCGTGCGCATCAGCAGCTGCGGCGCGTCGTCGCCCGTGCTCGTGCCGAGCCCGCAGGCGGCGAACGACGCGACCGAGACGATCGTCACGCGGGCGCCTTCCTCGAAGCCCCAGCGGAACGAGGAGGTCAGGATGGCGAAGAAATAGAACAGGAAGAACAGGCTGTGCACGCCGCCCGTCACGAAGACGATCAGCGTGAACCACATCACGTCGGACCAGTGGACCGCCTTGCCCTGGACATGGCGCCAGCCGCCCTGCGTGCAGGCATGCACCAGCACGCTGTGCAGGAGGTATCCGCAAAAGGCCAGCCAGACCGCGCTGGCCACCGGTTGCCGCGTGGGCCCCGCATCGACCGCCATGGCCAGCACCGCCGAGATCGACAGCACCAGCCGCATGCGGGCGGCCATGAGCGCATCCGTCGACAGGCTGCTGTCGAGGCTCGGGGCGGAGACGGGGGCGCGCATGGCAAGACATCCTTCGCATGAACTGTTTCATGCACGGCAGGGGCCGACGTTCGGTGGTAACAGCCTGGCGTTCATTTCTTCGTGCCAATAACGCGGTGTATGTGAAGGTTTCACATTACTTCTTTGGTACTCGAAAGGAACCTTGTGGGCGATCTGTGACGTCTGTTGCGCTTGGTTTCAATTGTGTCGTGGGCAGGCTTTTTTCATCGCTGTACGAGGCGCTTTCCCTCGGCCGGGGGCTGCCGCAGGGCAAACGGGTACCCGATTCATGGAGGTGTGGGGCAAGGGGAACGCGAGGGGCGGTGTTCGTGCGCGCCGGACGCACCGATCCCCGGCGCGCCCGGGCGGGCGCGCCGTGCGATCCGAACCCGGATTCAGCCCCGCCGTGGCACCAGCGCCGTCCGTCCCAGGGGCGTGACCCGCAGGACGGTGGCCTGGCGCAGCTTCTGCCGGGCGCGGCAGATCGGGGGGAGGGTGGCCTCCACCATGCCGGCGGCTTCGAGGACCGCCACGGAGTTGATCTCCGACGGGTCCTCGGTGTGCAGGGGAAAGGTCGAGTTGCCGATCCTGCGCAGGTAATCGAGCGGCATCACGCTCCATTGGGGGCGTTCTTCATGCACCGAGGCGCCGTTGCCGCAGAGCGTGGCGATCTCCGCGTGCCCCTCGTCCGTGATGGCAAAGACCTGGGCGCTTTCGTACCGCTGGTAGCCGAAGTTGTCGACATGGAACTCGGCTTCGATGAGTCCGGTGGCGACCAGCACCGATGCATGCCGGATGTCCGCGTCCGCCGTGAGCATGACCGGAAAACGCTTGTTCATGAGCCGAAGAAGAAGGACGAGCGGCATGCGGTACTCCTCGCAGTGTCAGCGGTGCCGGCTGGTCCGGCGACGAACAGGCACCCGATGCGCAGCCCCGCACAGGGAGGCATCCGTCAGGCGTGGGCCTGCGATGCCAACGGGGAGCAACGGTCGCACTGAACTCGCGGGAACAGACACGGAAGCCACCAATGTAAGAAATGTGATTTTTTCACTTTAGTCCCTTTTTCGTACTTTCGCCACGGGTTTGGAGATAGATGGCCGAAGGTGCTATCCGGCCCGCGTGCGCGCAGGCCCGCCGCGATGCGGCGATATCGAGCTGGATGTGTGCGAAAGCCCGGCTTCGCCTGCCGCCAGAAGGGGCGGGCGATGCGACCGGACGGCGGGGCGCTGCGCCGCCGCTTCAGGTCAGGGGTTGAATGTCACCCGTTGGGCGATGAGAACGCCGTCGACCACCCGGTCTCCCACGACGGTCACGCGCTGGCCGTTGGCCAGGTTCGCGGCGGTACCGTTCTCGAAGGTGGTACCCGGTCCGCTGGCGTCCACCGGCTGGCCCTGCACCCTGAAATTGGCAGGGGACACGTAGCCGCCGATGGCGCCGATGAGCGTGAACGAGGCCGGCCCGCCCGTGCCCGGCACATGGCGGATGCGCAGCTTCTTGACGACCAGCACCCCGCCGGACATGAAGCCGTCGACCTCGACCTTCACGCCGTTGCCGAGCGAACCGACGGGGCCGCCCGTGATCTGCGCGTTGGTGGCGTCCACCGGCATGCCCAGCACCTTGAAGGCGCCGCGCGAGACGAAATCGGTGATGTCCCCCGCGAGTTGCAGTGCGATGCCGTTGCTCCTCGGTATCGCGTACCAGCCCTGCACCTGGGTCGCCGTGAACGCGTTGCCGACCGGCGCGGCCGTGCCACGGGCCCGCACGATGACCCCGTTGGCCAGCGACGCCGCGTCGATGCCCGCGAAGCCGGCGCCGCCATAGCTGACCGTCAGCTGGCCGAGCGTGAAGGTCTGGTTCATCACGTTGAGGTTCTGGATGGCGCCCGTCACCAGCGGGGCGGTCAGCGTGGGCGCGGTCTGCACGCGGGTGGCGCGCAGCGTGCCCGGCGCGCCGGGCAGGCCCCACACCTGGACGAGGCTGCCGTCGGCCACGCTGGCGAGCCCGCTCGCGTCGGCCCAGACCGTGGCCGCATCGATGGTCACGTTGATGCCCATCACCACGAAGCTGCCCGCCTTCACGTCGATGCGCGAGACGGCGCCGCGCAGTTCGGCCCCCGACACGACCTGCGTCGCGATGCCGCGGGTGAAGTCGGGGTCGACCTTGCCGGCGACCCGCGCGCTCATGCCGATCTGCAGTTCGGTGGCGTCCTCGATCGTGAAGGTGGCTGTATCGGTGTTGTAGCGCAGGCCGTTCAGGATGATGCTGCCCAGGCCGTCCGCGGCGCCGATGCCGGCGGCGTCCGCGGTCACGCCGGTGCCGCCCGAGCCGACACCGGAGCCGTCGGTGTTGCCGTTGCTGGCGGTGTTGCCGGAGCCGTTCCCATCCCCGCCTGTACCGGTGCCCGTGCCCGCGCCCCCGGGGCCCTCGCCGCCGATTGCGGTGCCGCTGCCCAGGCCCAGGTTCCCGCTCGAGGCACCACCGCCGCCTCCGCAGGACATCAGCAGGACCGTGAGGCCGGCGCAAAGCAAGCCCAGCAGGAGGCGGCGGGGTGTTTTCATCGTGCTCATGAGGGGCGCTCGCTTTCAGAGGACGCGGGCGGGGGCGGCGTGCCCTCGTCCTCGTAGTACGTGTAGATGCCGACACGGATTCGTCCATTGGCGCGGGCCGGCGCGCGGCTGACCGCGTGCGCCATTTCCTGCGCGAGCTCGTGGTGCATGGCGGACCAGCGTTCGCGCACCAGGCGGTGGATCTGCTCGCAATCGTTCAGCGACAGCCCGCGCGCGTACACCGCGCGTTCGAGCATGCGGGGCTGCTCGCCCAGCGTGTTGGCGACGGCCGCCAGCAGGTGGTCCCGGCCGTTGTCGCCCATGAAGGCCAGCATCGACTGCAGGTCCTGCACGGGCACGAAACCGTCTGCGGTGAGCTCGGCCATGCCTTCGTTCTCGGTCACCATGTTCAACCGGATCAGCTCGTCGAGGATGGTGCGGTGGTGGACGTTGCCGCGGCTGCTCAGGCGGGCGACCGCTTCGAACGAGGGCGCCGTGTGGCCCGAGGTGACGGGCAGGCGCCGGAACGAAGCGTCTTCGGTCAGCATCTGCAGCCACAGCGTGAAGGTCTTGGCCGCGGCCGACAGTTCGGTGTGGGGCAGGGGGTCGACGGTGGAGCGGACCTTGGCGGTCACGGCCTTGCGGTTCAGGCCGGTGGTGACCGACAACTGGCTCAGGTTGGGCTTGGGAACGCCCTGGCTGCGCCAGGAGTGCTGCGCCTCCTCGATCAGCAGGTCACGCAGCAACTCCTCCAGGTGGGGGTGCTTGACCCCCATCGCGAGGGCGAGCTTCACCACGGGTCGAAGGATGCGTGAGCAGGCCGCCAGGGCCCATTCCAGCCGTTGTTCCATGACGCGACGTGTGTTGTCCTGAAAGTGCAATGCCGACAGGATCGGAGGCGGCGCCTCCGACCACCATCAAGGCGCATTGTCCTGCGCACCGCGCTGCAGTGAAAGCTTTGGACTGCGGTTTGACGGCCAGTGAGCCAAAGTTTCATGTTCAGGCGCGGGGCGACCGTCCGGCTGGTGCTGCCAAGGCCGATCGGCCAACGGGCTGGCCAGGTTGCCTATGTCGCCCTGCAACCTGCCCGCCGCGCGGCCTGGACGACACCCAGGGTCGGCCCTTTCCCACATCCGGCCCCCGCGCCGGAGGCGACAAAGACATCTCTCTTTCCGTGCATTTCTCAAGGAGCCGAGATGGCCAATGCGAACCCCCGAAAGAACGACGCGGCCGGCACGACCGCCGTCACGCACCGCACGGTGCAGATCGATGGCGTCGAGGTCTTCTATCGCGCGGCCGGTCCGGTGGGGGCCCCGGTGCTGCTGTTGCTGCACGGCTATCCGTGTTCTTCGTTCCAGTACCGCGCGCTGATGCCGGCGCTGGCGGACCGCTGGCGCGTGGTGGCGCCCGATTTCCCGGGCTTCGGCTACAGCGGCACGCCCGAGGAGAACTTCGTGTTCGATTTCGATGGCTACGCGCACTTCCTCGACCGCTTCACCGCCGCGCTCGCGCTGCGTCGCTACGCGCTGTACCTGCACGACTACGGTTCGCAGATCGGCCTGCGCCATGCGATGCGGCGGGCCGGGCGGGTGACGGCGTTGATCGTCCAGAACGGCGACATCTACGAAGACACGCTGGGGCCGAAGTACGCGGCGATCCGGGCGTACTGGAACGACCCGAGCGAGGCCCATCTCGCGGTGCTGGAGCGCGCCGTGAGCGAAGAAGGCTTTCGCGACGAGTTCATCGGCGAGGTGTCCTCGCGCGTGGCCCCGCGGCTCGCGCCCGATCTCTGGCGCCTTCACTGGCCGCTGATGGACACGCCCGCGCGGCGCGCCATTGTGCTGGGCCTCATGAAGGGGCTGAAGGAAAACCTGCGGTGGTTCCCGCGCTACCAGGACTACCTGCGCACGTACCGCCCGCCCACGCTGATCCTGTGGGGGCCGCAGGACGGCTACATGCCGATCGAGGCCGGCCGTGCGTACCTGCGCGACCTGCCCGATGCGGAGTTCCACGCGTTCGACGATGGGGGCCATTGGCTGCTCGAGACGCACCTGGCCGAGGTGCTGCCGCCGCTGCGCGATTTTTTGGGGCGGCATCTGCCGGCGCCTGCGACTGCATCCAACCGGACGATCGAAGGCGTGCCGGTATGAGCGCCGCCACCATTGCACGCATCTGGCGCGGCCGCGTCACGCCGGACCGTGCCGATGCCTACGAACGCTACCTGCTGGCGGAAGGCATTCCGCCGCTGCGCAAGACGGCGCTCGCGGTGCAGCTGTTCCGCGAAGACCGCGCCACGCACACGGAGTTCGTCACGACCTCCTACTGGCCCGACGTGGCCGCGATGAGCGCGTTCACCGGCGGCGACCCGAATGGGGTGCACCACCTGCCGCGCGATGCGGAGTTTCTGATCGAACTGCCCGAGCGCGTCGAGGTGCTGCGCATCGTCGTCGACACGTGGACCTGAAGCGTCAGGCCGCCGACGCCGCCTCGAGCCCCGTCGGAAAGTGCACCCCCGCGCGCTGCGCGGCCTGCACGATGTGCTGCGTCATCGCCTGCTGCGCCAGCGCCGGGTTGCCTTGCGCCAGCGCTTCGATGATCGCCATGTGCTCGTCGTAGGTGGCATGGCGCGCGCCGCGCTTGTAGAAGGGCAGGCGCTGGCTCTCCTGCATGACCTCGGCGCTGTTGCGCAGGATCTCGGCGATGGCCTGGTTGCCCGCGATGCCGATGATCTGCATGTGGAAGTCGAAGTCGAGCTGCGTGGCCTGCGTGAAGTCGCCGGCGTCGATGCACGCGCGCATGGCCTGTGCATTGGCACGCAGCGCCGCCAGGTCGTCCGCCTCGATGACCAGGCAGGCCAGCCGCGCGGTGAAGTTCTCGACCGCGAAGCGCAGTTGATACACGTCCTGCAGCGAATGCGAGGTGGCGAACTTCCAGGCCGGGGAGGCCGCCGGCGCCTGTTGTTGTCCGCCGTCCTCGGCCACGTACATGCCCTTGCCGGGGCGCGGAATGACGAGGCCCGTGCCCTGCAGCGTCGACAGCGCCTCGCGCAGCGAGGTGCGGCTGATGCCGAGCTGCTCGGCGAGGTCGCGCTGCGAAGGCAGCAGCCCGCCGGCCGCATAGGTGCCGTCCGCGATCCGCTGCTGGATCAGGCGGGCGGCGGTGGCGGCGACGGCGGGGGAGGCGAGCATGGGCGGTTTTCGGTGCGAAGTGCGGCAGTGGCGGGAGCTGGAAATCTTACTGTGGCCGCACCCCGGGCCTTCCCTACTTGTTGACCAGCTTGGCCGGCACCGTCCAGGTGAGGAAGGCGCCGAACAGCAGCACGCCGGCCAGAACGAACAGGGCGATGTCGGTGCTCTTCGTGGCGTCCTTGATCAGACCGATCATGTAGGGGCTCACGAAGCCCGCCAGGTTGGCGAAGGAGTTGATGAGTGCAATGCCCGCCGCCGCGCCCGCGCTCGACAGGATGGCCGTGGGCAGGCTCCAGAACAGGGGCGACGTCGCCAGGCTGCCGCCCGCGGCCAGGGCCAATGCGGCCAGGGAGAGGTACACGTTGTTGCTGAAGATCGCGCTCAGCGTGAGGCCCAGCGCGCCGCAGCAGAAGGGCACGATCAGATGCCAGCGGCGTTCGCGCATGCGGTCGGAGCTGCGGCTCACCAGCAGCATCGAGACGATGGCCACGGCGAAGGGAATGGCCGTGAGCAGGCCGATGTTCAGCGCGCCCGACACGCCCGACTGGCGCACCAGCGTGGGCAGCCAGAAGGTCAGGCCGTACTGGCCCATCACCGTGCAAAAGCAGATCAGCGCCATCTTCACGATGCGGCGGTCGGCGAACAGTGCGCGCAGCGTCATGTGGCTGGTGCCGCCCTTGGTGGCGTTCTCGGCGGCGATGTTGCGTGCGAGCACGGCCTTTTCTTCGGCCGTGAGCCAGCGTGCGCCCTGGATGCTGTTGTCCAGGTACACGATGACCAGCAGGCCGATCACCAGCGAAGGCAGCGCTTCGATGAGGAACAGCCACTGCCAGCCGCGCAGCCCGCCCATGCCGTGCATGGCGTCCATGATCAGGCCCGACAGCGGCCCGCCCAGCACGCCCGACACCGGAATCGCGCACATGAACACCGCCACCATCTTGGCGCGGCGGTGCGAGGGAAACCAGTAGGTGAGGTACAGGATCATCCCCGGGTAGAAGCCGGCCTCGGCCGCTCCGAGCAGAAAGCGCAGCACGTAGAACTGCGTGGGCGTGGTCACGAACATCATCGCGGCCGAGATCAGGCTCCACGTGATCATGATGCGCGAGATGGTGGCCTTGGCGCCGATGCGGTGCATCAGCAAGTTGCTCGGCACCTCGAAGAAGAAGTAGCCGATGAAGAACAGGCCCGCGCCCAGCCCGTACATCGCTTCGCTGAACTGCAGGTCGCTGAGCATGTTCAGCTTGGCGAAGCCGACGTTGACGCGGTCCAGGTAGGCGGCCACGTAGCAGAGCATCAGGAACGGCATGAGTCGCCATGCCACTTTCTTGTAGAGCGCGTTCTCCGCTGCAGCAGAGGTGGTGGCCGGCTGCAGCGGCGCATGAAGGGTGGTGGTTGACATGGCGGTCCTCGAAGGCGTCGATGGGTGGATTAACTGGTATTACCGGTATTATTTAACGCGACCGAGACCTTAAGGCCTCATGCGCCGTTGGACACTAGCGATTTCCCTGACACCGGGAGATTGACGGCTTGGATGCATCGCAAGCATACTGGTAATACCAGTTGGACCAAAAAAGCCGAGGAGTTTCTGTTGACGATTGCCAGCCCCACTTTCCTGCCCCCGGCGCCGGGCACGCCCGCGGCGCTCGCGCTCGTTGCGCAGCCGCTGACGCGCGAGGCGTTCGCCGCGTTCGGCGACGTCATCGAGAGCGCGCACGCCCGGTCGATGCCGATCAATGCGGGCATGACCACGCGCTTTCACGACCTGGCGCGCGTGGACCCGGGCCCCGGCGACAGCCGCGTGCTGGTGAACATTTTCGAGACCCAGCCCTACGCGCTGCCGCTGCAGGTGGGCATGCTGGAGCGCCACCCGCTGGGCAGCCAGGCCTTCGTGCCGATGGACGGCAGCCGCTTTCTCGTGGTGGTGGCGCCGGCGGGCGACACGGTGCGCGTGGAAGACATCCGCGCCTTCGTCACCGACGGGCGGCAGGGCGTGAACTATGCGCGCGGCGTCTGGCACCACCCGCTGGTGGTCACGCAGCAGCCGGCCAGCTTCGTGGTGATCGACCGCGGCGGGGCCGGGCCGAACTGCGACGAGATTCTGGTGCCGCCGGCGTGCGTGGTGCGCGTCAGCCTGGCGGGCTGAGCGCGCTCCATCCCTGCGGCCATCGCCCGGCGGCTGCGCCAACGTCGCAGGCACCGCGACGCCGACTTGCGGCCATTGGCGAAAGAGGCCTACACCGCCGGGAGCGCCCCGGTGAAACCTTCGGGCCATGGGTGAACGCCATGCGCAATCCAACGAAATCGATGTTTGCCGGAAGCCTCGCTGTCGGGGTCATCAGCGTCGCGGCGCTCCTCGCCGGGCCGGCTGCCGCGCAGTCGGCCGACAAGCCGCCGCCGGTCAAGCCGCAAGCGCAACCCGGGCCCGATCCTGAACTCCTCGTGAAGCCGCCGCCCCATGGCCATCCGCGGCTGGTGAAGCCCGCACCGCCCGACCGCGACCCCGGCATGGTGAAAAAGCCACCGGCGGACGCGAAGCGGGCCGGCGAGGACAAGCCCCGCGTGGACGACCCCGGTGCGCCCTCGCGCCAGGACGACTGCCGGGGCACCGCCGAGGACTGCAGGCAGAACTCCCCCCGATGACGCCTTGAACGGAAGAACACGTCTCGCCATGAAATGGTCGAGTCGCCGGGCTACCTGCGCAAGACCTGCGACCGCGAGAGCGGGTTGGCGCTCATCGACATCGACGCCTGAGCGGTGCGGCCGGGCGTCAGCCCCGCGTGATGAGGTGGCTTACTGGCACTGGAACAGCACGCCGGATTCGGCGGGCGCCTTGCCGAGCCACTTCGGCTCCTGGCTCTTGGCGCTGCAGTAGTCCGAAGCCTGGGTGTAGGTCATGGCACGCAGCACACCGTCGCGGAAGGGAACGATCTGGTTGGGCGGCGTCGAGCAGCCGGCAATGACCAAAGCCAGGGGAAACAGTGTGATGCGCCAGTTCATCGGGCCATTCTAAAGAGGTCGTGCAAGCGCATGAGCCCGCGGCCAGGGCAGGGCGGGTCGGCCCGCGCCGGCTTCTTTTTGCGAGGGCACGGGGCTATAGTCTGCGAGCACTGCTGCAGCCCCTTCCGATCCCCAAAGGACGTTCGTGCCGGACTCTCTGACTTCCACGCTCACCAGTTACTACGATGCGGTGCCCTACGACTCGCACCCGTTTCCCCAGTCCGCCGTGGAGCACCTGGAAGCCCTGGCCTTCCTGTTCGGGCTCGAGGCGCCGCCGCCGCACAAGGCGCGCGTGCTCGAGCTGGGCTGCGCCGCCGGCGGCAACCTGATTCCGTTCGCGGCGCGTCACCCGCAAGCCCAAGCGGTAGGGGTCGACCTGTCGCGCGTGCAGGTGGCGCAGGGCGCCGCGGCGCTCGATCAGGCGGGGCTGTCGAACATCGAGCTCAAGGCCTTCAACATCGCCGACATCGACGCCTCGTTCGGCCTGTTCGACTACATCGTCTGCCACGGCGTCTACAGCTGGGTGCCGGGGCCGGTGCAGGACGCGATCCTGCGCGTGTGCGCCGAGAACCTGGCGCCCAATGGCGTGGTGTACGTGAGCTACAACGTGTACCCGGGCTGGAAGGCGCGCGAGATCGTGCGCGACGCGATGATTCTGCGCGGCGGCCCGCGCGACACGCCCGAAGAAAAGCTCTCCTACGCGCGCGGCATGCTCGAGTTCCTCGAGCAGTCGGCCCGGCCCGACAGCGTGCTGCGCAAGACGCTCGAAGAGACGATGCCGATCGTGCGCAACTCCGGCAACTACTACCTGCTGCACGAGTTCCTCGAGCCCTGCAACGAGCCCTGTTATTTCAAGGAGTTCGTCGCGCGTGCCGAAGCGCGCGGGCTGGCCTACCTGTGCGACGCCGAGCCCTCGACCATGTTCGTGCAGAACTACGGCGAGAAGGTGCGCGACCCGCTGCTGCGCGAGTGCGGCGGCAGCCAGGTGATGATGGAGCAGTACCTCGACTTCCTCGTCAACCGCACCTTCCGCCAGACGCTGCTGGTGAAGCAGGGCAACGCCGCGAACATCCGCTACCGCCTCGAAGTTCCCCGCCTGCGCGCGCTGGAGTTCGCCGGCGTCTTCCGCGTCGATGGCGGCGAGGCGCTCACCATCGACTCTCGCGAGCAGCCCTGCACCGCACTGCGCGACCTGAAGGTCACGTTGCGGCTGCCGGCGCACAAGGCGGTGGCGCAGGCGCTCGATGCGAGCTATCCGTGTTCGATGTCGACCGAGGCCCTGCTGGCCGCTGTCGTGACGCTCACCGGCGAGCCGCGCGCGGCCGTCGAGCCCATCGTGCTCGCCATGCTCGAGGAACTGCTGATCCTCGGCGCGCTGCGCATCCGGCGCACGCCGGTGCCGGCGACTGCTTCGGTGTCGGCGCTGCCGCAGGTGCTGGCGCCGGTGCGGCGCGCGCTGGCCGGCGTGCCCGCGTCGCAAGCGACGGCCGTGCTCTGCAACCAGTGGCACGAGCCGGTGTCGCTCACGGTACTCGAACGCAGCCTGCTGCCGCTGCTCGACGGGGCGCACACGCACGAGGCGTTGGCCGCCTTCCTGCTCGACGAGGTGCGCGTCGAACGCCTGCGCTTCCTCAAGGACGACCAGCCGCTGACCGACCCGTCGGCGCTGCATGCCTTCGCGCAGGAGCAGGTCGCGCAGGCGCTGCAAAGCCTGCGGCGCAAGGCGCTGCTCACGGCCTGACCGCCCACTTTCCATTCACCCCTCCCTCATTCTTCATCCAACGCACAGAGGAGACTTTTCCATGCAGCACTTCAAGTGGACCCCCACCCTGCGCGCCGCCGTCGCGGCCGCGCTCACCCTGGCCGCGGCCGGAGCCTCGCAGGCCGCGTCGCAGGCGCCGGTGGCGGCCGAACACGGCATGGTCGTGAGCGCGCAGCACCTGGCCAGCAAGGTCGGCGTCGATGTGCTCAAGCGCGGCGGCAACGCGGTCGATGCGGCCGTGGCCGTGGGCTATGCGCTGGCGGTGGTGTACCCGGCGGCGGGCAACCTGGGCGGCGGCGGCTTCATGACCGTGCAACTGGCCGACGGCCGCAAGACCTTCCTCGACTTCCGCGAGAAGGCCCCGCTGGCCGCCACGGCCAACATGTACCTCGACAAGGACGGCAACGTCGTCAAGGGCCTGAGCACCCACGGCCACCTCGCCGTCGGCGTGCCGGGCTCGGTGTCGGGCATGGAGTACGCGCGCGAGAAGTACGGCACGATGAAGCGTGCCGACCTCATCGCCCCCTCGGTCCAGCTGGCCGACAAGGGCTTCGCGCTGGAGCAGGGCGACATCGACATGCTGCTCACCGCCACCAACGACTTCAAGAAAGACCCGGTCTCCGGCGCGATCTTCCTGAACAAGGGCGAGCCCTTCGCGGTCGGCCAGAAGCTGGTGCAGAAAGACCTCGCCAAGACGCTGAAGGAAATCAGCGCCAAGGGCACCGACGGCTTCTACAAGGGCTGGGTCGGCAAGGCCATCGTGGCATCGAGCCAGGCCGGCAAGGGCATCATCACGCAGGCCGACCTCGACCAGTACAAGACGCGCGAACTCGCGCCGGTCGAGTGCGACTACCGCGGCTACCGCGTGGTGTCGGCACCGCCGCCGAGCTCGGGCGGCGTGATCATCTGCGAGATGCTCAACATCCTGGAGGGCTACCCGCTCAAGGACCTGGGCTTCCGCTCGGCCGAGTCTGTGCACTACCAGATCGAAGCCATGCGCCACGCCTACGTGGACCGCAACAGCTACCTGGGCGACCCCGACTTCGTGAAGAACCCGCTCGACCGCCTGCTCGACAAGGGCTACGCCGCCAAGATCCGCGCCGTCATCGACCCCAAGAAGGCCGGCGTGTCCAAGGACATCAAGCCCGGCGTGGCGCCGCATGAAGGCAGCAACACCACCCACTACTCGATCACCGACAAGTGGGGCAACGCCGTTTCGGTCACCTACACGCTGAACGACTGGTTCGGCGCCAAGGTCACGGCCGACAAGACCGGCGTGCTGCTGAACAACGAGATGGACGACTTCACCTCCAAGATCGGCGTGCCCAACATGTACGGCCTGGTGCAGGGCGAGGCCAACGCCATCGCCCCGGGCAAGCGTCCGCTGAGTTCGATGAGCCCGACCATCGTCTCCAAGGATGGCAAGCCGGTGTTCGTGGTCGGCACGCCCGGCGGCAGCCGCATCATCACGGCCGTGCTGCACACCATCCTGAACGTGGTCGATTACGGCATGAACGTGCAGGAGGCCGTCGATGCGCCGCGCTTCCACCAGCAATGGCTGCCTGATGTCACCAACGTCGAGACCTTCGCGATCAGCCCCGACACCCGCAAGATCCTGACCGACATGGGCCACAACCTGGGCGTGCCGCAGCCGGCCAACCACTTGGCGGCGATCATCGTCGGCGCGCCCTCGCTGGGCGGCAAGCCGGTGGGCGCGAACCGCTTCTACGGCGCCAACGACCCCCGTCGCAACACGGGCCTGGCAGCAGGCTACTGAACCTGCGGCACACTCGAAGGCGGTCGTGCCCCTGTCGGCACGGCCGCTTTTTTCATTTTTCATGCACCTGCAAGACATCCTCTATACCCAGGGCTTCGGCACCCGCCGCGTGTGCGCGGGCCTGGTCCAGCAAGGCCACGTGAGCGTCGCCGGCGCGGCCGTGATCGACCCCTTCGCCGACCTCGACCCCGAAGGCCTGCTGTTCACCGTGCAGGGCACCGAGTGGGCCTGCCACGAGAAGGCTTACCTGATGCTGCACAAGCCGGCCGGCACCGAGTGCTCGCAGAAGCCCTCGACCTACCCGAGCATCTACACGCTGCTGCCGTCGCCGCTGCGGCTGCGGCCCAACAAGGGCGCGGTGCAGGGAGTGCAGGCCATCGGCCGGCTCGACCAGGACACGACCGGCCTGCTGCTGCTGACCGACGACGGCCAGTTCATCCACAAGATGGGCTCGCCCAAGCACCACGTGCCCAAGGTCTACGAGGTGACGGCCAAGCACCCGATCGACGAGGCGCAGATCGCCAAACTGCTGGCCGGCGTGGTGCTCGACGACGATCCGAAGCCCGTGCGCGCGGCCGCCTGCGAGTCCGACAGCCCGCTGCACCTGCGGCTCACGCTCACCGAGGGCAAGTACCACCAGGTCAAGCGCATGCTGGCCGCGGTCGGCAACCGGGTCGAGGGGCTGCACCGCTCGCGCATCGGCGGCCTGGCGCTGCCGGACGACCTGGCGCCGGGGCAATGGCGCTGGCTCACGGCCGAGCAGGTGGCCCAGCTGCGGGCGCCCGTGCCCCGCGCCGCTTGACATAGGTCAAGGCGCCGGGCGCAACAGCGGGTGAGGGGGCGCCGGCGGTCAGCTGTTTGTCGGGTTCGACCGTTAAGATTGTTAACCCTCTCCCGGAACCTTCCCTTGCGACTCCCTGCCCGCCCGAACGGCCGCATCGCGGCCTTCCTGCTGTCCTGCCTGTGCCTGACAGCCCTGGTGACCCTCCCCGCCGCGGCGGCGCCGCCGGCCCCTCCACCGGTTTTTGTGCTCAATTCGCTGGACGCCAGCGTGAGCGTGATCAACCCGGTCGACTGGACCGAGAAGCAGCGCATTCCCACCGGCAAGGAGCCGCACCACATCTACATGACGCCCGACGAGAAGTCGGTCATCGTGGCCAATTCGGCGGGCGATTCGCTCACCTTCCTGGACCCGCGCACGGCCGAGGTGCAGCGCGTGGTGTACGGCATCATCGATCCCTACCAGCTGCAGTTCTCGCGCGACATGAAGTGGTTCGTCACGGCGGCCAACCGCCTGAACCACGTCGACGTGTACCGCTGGGACGGCAAGGACCTGAAGCTGGTCAAGCGCATCGCCACCGGCAAGACGCCCAGCCACATCTGGATCGACAACACCAGCACCGTGGCCTACGTCACCATGCAGGACAGCGACGAGCTGATCGCGGTCGACCTGCCGACGCAGACCATCCGCTGGCGCATGGCCACCGGCGCCATGCCCGCCGACATCTTCGGCGCCCACAACGACAAGACGCTGCTCGTGGGCCTCACCGGCAGCGACGGCGTGCAGGTGTTCGACGTGGCCGGCGCCCAGCCCAAGCTGGTCGGCAAGATCCCCACCGGCAAGGGCGCCCACGCCTTCCGCTCGGCCGGCGACGGCAAGACCGTGTTCGTGAGCAACCGGGTGGCCAACACCATCAGCCGCATCGACCTGACCACGCTGAAGGTCGTCGCCACCTACAACGTGCCCGGCGGCCCCGACTGCATGGACGTGTCGGCCGACGGCAAGACGCTGTACGTGACCTCGCGCTGGGCCAAGAAGCTCACGGTGGTCGATCTCGCGAGCCAGAAGGTCGTGCGGCAGATCAACGTCGGCCGCTCGCCGCACGGCGTCTGGACCCTCGACCATGCCAAGCGCATCTGAGCGCGTGCGCGGCCTGCGCACCGCCGGGGTGGCCTTCGCCGTCGCGGCGCTGGCCTGCGCCACCGTGCCGGCGGCCGGAGCCCAGGAAGCCGCCGCCTGCGACAAGCCGGTCTACCTGACGCTGGACACCGGCCACATGGGCATCGCCCCGCCGGTGGCCGACGTGCTCAAGCGCCAGGACGTGCGCGTCACCTTCTTCGCCGCCGCCGAGCGCACCCAGACCGACGGCGACAGCCTGGACGACCACTGGGCGCCGTGGTGGAAGGCGAGGGCGGCCGAGGGCCACGAGTTCGGCTCGCACACCTACGATCACGCCTACTGGCGCGGCGACGTCAAGGGCACGCCGCCGAGCTTTCGCATCAAGCCGTCGGCCGGCCCGCAGACCGGGAAAGAGTCGGTCTGGAGCGCGGCCCAGTACTGCGCTGACATCCGCAAGTCGTCCGACCGGCTGGCCGCCATCACCGGCAAGAAGCCGCTGCCGCTGTACCGCGCGCCGGGCGGCAAGACCTCGCCCGCCTTATTGGCGGCCGCCAGGGACTGCGGCTACGCGCACGTGGGCTGGTCGCCCGCCGGCTTCCTGGGCGACGAACTGCCCAGCGAGGCGTTCAGCAACCAGAAACTGCTGGCCCAGGCGCTGGCGGGCATCCGCCCCGGCGACATCCTGCTGGCGCACCTGGGCATCTGGTCGCGCAAGGACCCGTGGGCGCCCGCCAACCTGGAGCCGCTCATCGTCGGGCTGAAGGCCAAGGGCTTCTGCTTTCGCACGCTGCGCCAGCACCCGGACTACCGCGCCTGGATCGCCTCCCACCCTTGAATCCTGAGTTTTCGCCGTGATCGATTGGTTGACCGACGTTTTTTCCGCCATGCAGGGCTGGCTCTTCGAGACCGCCGTGCAGCCGCTGGTGTACGCCATCGGCCTGGGCGGCTGGGCCGAGGACGCCTTCGACGCCACCGGCTGGCTGCTGGTCGGGGTGATCCAGATCCTGGTGCTGCTGGCCGTCATCGGCCCATTGCAGCGCTGGCGCGCGGTCGAGGCCGTGACCGATCGCCGTGCCATCCGCATCGACGTGCTCTACACGCTGATCCACCGGCTGGGCCTGTTCCGGCTGGCGCTGTTCTTCACGCTGCAGCCCCTGTTCGACGACCTGCTCGGCAACCTGCGCATGGCGGGGTGGGGCACCTTCCACCTGGACGAGGCCTGGCCCGGCGTGACCGACGTGCCGTGGGTGGCTTTTGCCATCTACCTCGTGGTGCTCGACTTTGTCGGCTACTGGATTCACCGCGGCCAGCACCAGTTCAACTGGTGGTGGAGTCTGCATTCGCTGCACCACTCGCAGCGCCAGATGACGATGTGGAGCGACGACCGCAACCACCTGCTGGACGACGTGATCCACGACACGCTCATCGTCATCGTGGCGCAGCTGATCGGCGTGGCGCCGGGCCAGTTCATCGCCGTCGTGGCCTTCACCCAGCTCAGCGAGAGCCTGCAGCACGCCAACCTGCGGCTGAGCTTCGGGGCCATCGGCGAGCGGCTGTGGGTCAGCCCGCGCTTTCACCGGCTGCACCACAGCATCGGGCTGGGCCACGAGTCGCACGGCCGGAGCACGCTCGGCGGCCATAACTTCGGCGTGCTGCTGCCCTGGTGGGACATGCTCTTTCGCACCGCCAACTTCGAGAACCGCTACGACCCGACCGGCATCCGCGACCAGGTCGAGCCCGGCGCCGACGGCCGCCCGCGCGACTACGGTCAGGGCTTCTGGTCGCAGCAGTGGCTGGGGCTGAAGCGGCTGTTCGGCCGCGCCTGATCCGCCCGCAAGCCCGGCGGCGGGCGGGCCGGGGCCTTGCGCTATCCTCGAACCTCATGCGCCTGCTCCTCGACTCCTTCTGGCGCGCGGTGGCCTATTGCATGCTCCCGCGCGTGATCGTGCTGTCGCTCCTGCCATTGGCGCTCATGGTGCTGCTGGCCGCGGGGCTCGGCTACTTCTACTGGGACGCGGCTGTCGCCTGGACGCGCGAGGCCCTCGACGCCTGGCCGCTGCTGTCCAGCTTCTGGGCCTGGATCGGGCGCCTGTTCTCCAGCGACGTCACGGCCGCGCTGGCGCCGCTGGTGGTGGTGTTCGGCGTCACGCCGCTGATCGTGGTGCTGTCGCTGCTCATCGTGGCCGGCTTCATGGCGCCGGCGCTCACCAAGCTCGTGGCCGAACGGCGCTTTCCCACGCTCGAACAGAAGAAGGGCGCCTCCTTCTTCGGCAGCGTGCTGCGCTCGCTCGGCGCCACGGTGCTGGCGCTGATCGCGCTGGTGGTGTCGATGCCGCTGTGGCTCATTCCGCCGCTGGTGCTGATCCTGCCGCCACTGATCTGGGGCTGGCTGACCTACCGGGTGATGAGCTTCGACGCGCTGGCCGAGCACGCCAGCCCTGAAGAACGCGCCACGCTGCTGCGCGCCCACCGGCTGCCGCTGCTGTGCATCGGCGTGCTGTGCGGCTACCTGGGCGCCGCGCCGAGCATCGTCTGGGCCTCGGGCCTGCTGTTCGCCGCCGCCTTCTTCGTGCTGGTGCCGATCGCCATCTGGATCTACACGCTGGTCTTCGCTTTCTCCGCGCTCTGGTTCGCCCACTACTGCCTCGACGCCCTGACCCAGCTGCGCGCCCAGCGCGCGGCGCAGCAGCCCGCGGCCGGCAGCGGCGACGCGCAGCAGACGCTCGAGGCGGCCGAAGCCACCGAGGCCAACAAGGCCGCTCTTTCTCAATGGAGTTCTCCATGACACGCGCATTCGGTCTCATCGTCGTCGGCGACGAGATCCTTTCCGGCAAGCGGGCCGACAAGCACATGGCCAAGGTCATCGAGCTGCTGGCCGCGCGCGGCCTCCAGCTGGGCTGGGCCGAGTACGTGGGCGACGAGCCCACGCGGATCACCGCGGCCCTGATGCGCGCCTTCGCCTCGGGCGACATCGTGTTCTCGACCGGCGGCATCGGCGCCACGCCCGACGACCACACCCGCCAGTGCGCCGCCCAGGCCCTGCGCGTGCCGCTGGCGCTGCATCCCGAGGCCGAGGCGCTGATCCGCGAGCGCATGCAGGACACGGCCCTGGAGCAGGGCGTGCCCTACGAGCCCGACCGGCCCGACAACATCCACCGCCTGAACATGGGCGTGTTTCCGCAGGGCGCGTCGATCATCCGCAATCCGTACAACAAGATCCCGGGCTTCAGCGTCGAGCACGTGCATTTCGTGCCGGGCTTTCCGGTCATGGCCTGGCCCATGATCGAGTCGGTGCTCGACAGCCGCTATGCCGATCTGTTCACCCGCAACGCCATCGCCGAGAAGTCCGTGATCGTTTTCGGTGCGATGGAAGCCACCCTCACGCCCCTGATGCAGGCCATCGAGCAGGCCCACGCCGGCATCAAGGTGTTCAGCCTGCCCAGCGTGGATCACCCCCAGTACGGGCGCCATATCGAGCTGGGCGTCAAGGGCAACCCTGCGAAGCTCGATGCCGCCTATGGCCAGCTCATCGAAGGTCTGCACACTTTCGATGCGAAGCTTGGCCCTGAATTGGTGCGTTAATCCGCATTGCACCAATTTGGGGATATTTTCCTTTTCCGGCAGCCCCTGGGCCGTCACCCGGGCCTCATCCGGCGGGGTGACAATGGCACAGAAACTGCATCCTCCCGTCCCTGTATTCCTAACCACCATCCAACTCAGGAGAAACTGATGGCAAAGACCGTCGCCGATGTACTCAAGCTCGTCAAGGAAAACGAGGTCAAGTTCGTCGACTTGCGCTTCACCGACACCCGCGGCAAAGAGCAGCACGTGACCGTGCCCGTGTCGCACTTCGATGAAGACAAATTCACCTCGGGCCACGCGTTCGACGGTTCGTCCATCGCCGGTTGGAAGGGCATCGAAGCCTCGGACATGCAGCTCATGCCCGACCCGAACACCGCCAACATCGACCCGTTCTTCGAAGAAACGACGCTGATCCTGACCTGCGACGTGATCGACCCGGCCGACGGCAAGGCCTACGAGCGCGACCCGCGTTCGCTCGCCAAGCGCGCCGAGGCGTACATGAAGGCTTCCGGCCTGGGCGACACCGCCTACTTCGGACCGGAACCCGAATTCTTCGTGTTCGACGGCGTGCGCTGGAAGAACGACATGTCGGGCTGCTTCGTGAAGATCGAGTCCGAAGAAGCCTCGTGGAACACCGACAAGGAGTTCGAGCACGGCAACAGCGGCCACCGTCCGGCAGTCAAGGGCGGCTACTTCCCGGTGCCTCCGGTCGACAGCTTCCAGGACATGCGCTCGGAAATGAGCCTGGTGCTCGAATCGCTGGGCATCCCGGTCGAAGTGCATCACCATGAAGTGGCCAACGCCGGCCAGCTCGAAATCGGCACCCGCTTCAGCACGCTGGTGCAGCGCGCGGACTGGGTCCAGCTGCAGAAGTACGTGATCCACAACGTGGCCCACGCCTACGGCAAGACCGCCACCTTCATGCCCAAGCCCATCGTCGGCGACAACGGCTCCGGCATGCACGTGCACCAGTCGGTCTGGAAGGACGGCAAGAACCTGTTCGCCGGCGACGGCTACGCAGGCCTGTCGGACTTCGCGCTGCACTACATCGGCGGCATCATCAAGCACGCCCGTGCCCTGAACGCCATCACGAACCCCGGCACCAACAGCTACAAGCGCCTGGTGCCCGGCTTCGAAGCCCCGGTGAAGCTGGCCTACTCGGCCAAGAACCGTTCGGCCTCGATCCGCATCCCGTTCGTGGCCAACCCGAAGGGCCGCCGCGTCGAAGCGCGCTTCCCCGATCCGCTGATGAACCCGTACCTGGGCTTTGCCGCGCTGCTGATGGCCGGCCTGGACGGCGTGGAAAACAAGATCCATCCGGGCGAAGCCGCCAGCAAGGACCTGTACCACCTGCCGCCGGAAGAAGACGCGCTGATCCCGACCGTCTGCCACAGCCTGGACCAAGCCTTGGAGCACCTGGACAAGGACCGTGCGTTCCTGACCAAGGGCGGCGTGTTCACCGACTCGTACATCGACGCGTACATCGACCTCAAGATGCAGGAAGTCACGCGCTTCCGCATGGCGACGCACCCGGTCGAATTCGACATGTACTACTCGCTGTAAAAAGCGCCACAACAAGCCCGCCCCGGCGGGCAAGTAAGACAAAAGGACGGCCCCGGCCGTCCTTTTTCCTTGGTGCGGAACACCCTGTCGTGAGCGGGCCCGAATTGCATCAAAATGCGCGTTTGTCGCGCCCTCTCCGGATCCAAATGAAGACTGCTTCCCTGATTTTCCTGGCCGCCGCCTCGTTCGCCACCGCCACGGCGGCGCTCGCGCAAGAGCGCGTCTGGCGCTGCGGCAACGAGTACACCAACAACGCGACCGTGGCCCAGCAAAAGGGCTGCAAGATCATGGAAGGCGGCAACGTCACCGTCGTGCAGGGCACGAAGCCCTCGGGCGGCGGTGGTGGCAGCGCGTCGTCGTCGGGTTCGGGCGGTTCGGCCGCGCGCGCCCCGGCGGGCAGCCCGCGCGTCGAAGGCGTCGACCAGCGCGCCCGCGACGGCGAGGCGCGTTCGGTGCTCGAGGCCGAGTTGCGCAAGGCCGAGGCCCGCCAGACCGAGCTCAAGAAGGAATACAACAACGGCGAGCCCGAGAAGCAGGGCAGCGAAGGCCGCAACTACCAGAAGTACCTGGACCGCGTGGCCGAGATGAAGGCCGAACTCGCGCGCAACGAGAGCGACATCGCCGGCATCCGCCGCGAAATCGGCCGCCTGCCCGGCAAGCCGCAAGCGCAGTAAGCGGCACGCAGTCCATGGTGTTCGGCAAGAAGGCGACTGGCGCCAATCCGCGCTTTCGCGCCTTCGACCTCTTGTCCACGCTGATCGCGGTGGTCAACAGCGACGGCTCGGTGCTGTTCGCCAACGCAGGCCTCGAAGACGCGCTGGGTACCTCGCGGCGCACGCTCGAGGGCTCGCAGTTCGGCGCCTGCTTCCATGAGCCGCAGGTGCTGCGCACCGCGCTCGACGGCGCCAGCAGCAACGACTTCGCCACGCTGCGCTACGAGGCCTTTTTGCGGCGCGTGAACCACGAGCTGATGCCGGTGCAGGTCACGCTGGCGCACGGCGACAAGAAGGGCGAGCTCATCATCGAGATGTCGCCGCTGGAGCAGCAGGTGCGCCAGGACCGCGAGGAGCGCCTGATCGACCAGGCGCAGGCCAACAAGGAGCTCATCCGCAACCTCGCGCACGAGATCAAGAACCCGCTGGGCGGCATCCGCGGCGCGGCGCAACTGCTGCAGATGGAGGTCGAGTCGCGCGACCTCATCGAATACACCCAGGTCATCATCCACGAGGCCGACCGGCTGCAGACGCTGGTCGACCGGCTGCTGGCGCCGCACCGCCGGCCGCACGTGGTGGGCGACGTGAACATCCACGAGGTGTGCGAGCGCGTGCGCTCGGTCATCCTGGCAGAGTTTCCGCGCGACCTGCACATCGAGCGCGACTTCGACGTCTCCATTCCCGAGTTCCGCGGCGACCGCGAGCAGCTCATCCAGGCCACCCTCAACATCGCGCACAACGCGGCGCAGGCCCTGGCCGAGCGCCGCGCGGCGGGCGACGCGCAGATCACTTTCAAGACCCGCGTGGCCCGCCAGGTGATCTTCAACAAGCAGTGGTATCGATTGGCACTGGAATTGCATGTCATCGACAATGGACCGGGTGTGCCGGACACGATCAAGGACCGCATCTTCTATCCGCTCGTTTCGGGCAGGGAAGGCGGGACCGGGCTGGGACTGACGCTTGCGCAAACTTTTGTGCAACAGCATCACGGCGTGATCGAGTGCGACAGCGTCCCGGGCCGAACCGATTTCAAGATATTGATTCCGCTGCCCTAGCGCAGCCCCGGCAACAGAGGAGATGCATGAAGCCGATCTGGATAGTTGATGACGACCAATCGATACGCTTCGTGCTCGAGAAGGCGCTGCTGCGCGAAGACCTGCCCACGCGCAGCTTCACGAACACACGCGAAGTGCTGGCCGCGCTCGAACAGGCCGAAGGCGACGAGCAGCAGGGCCCGCAGGTCCTGGTGAGCGACATCCGCATGCCGGGCGGCTCGGGGCTCGACCTGCTCGACAAGATCAAGGCCAAGCACCCCGGCCTGCCGGTCATCATCATGACCGCCTTCTCCGATCTCGACAGCGCGGTCTCGGCCTTCCAGGGCGGCGCCTTCGAGTACCTGCCCAAGCCCTTCGACCTGCCGCGCGCCGTCGAACTCATCCGCCGCGCCGTCGACGAAAGCCAGCGCGAAGAGGTATCTGAAGAGCGCATGGTCGCCGCGCCCGAGATGCTCGGCCAGGCGCCCGCGATGCAGGACGTGTTCCGTGCCATCGGCCGGCTGTCGCAGAGCAACGTCACGGTGCTCATCACCGGCGAATCGGGCTCGGGCAAGGAACTCGTGGCGCGTGCGCTGCACAAGCACTCGCCGCGCGCCAACGGCCCCTTCGTGGCGATCAACACCGCCGCCATTCCGAAAGACCTGCTCGAGAGTGAACTCTTCGGCCACGAGCGCGGCGCCTTCACCGGCGCGCAGACCATGCGCCGCGGCCGTTTCGAGCAGGCCGAGGGCGGCACGCTGTTCCTCGACGAAATCGGCGACATGCCCTTCGACCTGCAGACACGCCTCTTGCGCGTGCTCAGCGACGGCCACTTCTATCGCGTGGGCGGCCACAACTCGGTCAAGGCCAATGTGCGCGTCATCGCCGCCACGCACCAGGACCTCGAGCAGCGCGTGAAGCTCGGGGGCTTCCGCGAAGACCTGTTCCACCGGCTCAACGTGATCCGCCTGCGCCTGCCGGCGCTGCGCGAACGCGGCGAAGACGTCCCCGCGCTCACGCGCCACTTCCTGCAGCAGAGCGCGCGCCAGCTGGGCGTCGAGCCCAAGCGCATCTCCGATGCGGCGCTGGCCAGGCTTGCGGCCTTCAATTTCCCGGGCAACGTGCGCCAGCTCGAGAACATCTGCCACTGGCTCACCGTGATGGCGCCCGCGCAGCTGATCGAGTCGAAAGACCTGCCGCCCGAAGTGATGGCGGGCAGCGGGGCGGACGTGCATGTAGCGGTGGCCGAGGTGGCGGCGCCCGTGCAGGCAGCAGCGCCGTTGGCCGTCGAGCGCGACGCGTCCGCGCCGGTGGTCGCGGCCCCGGAGGCGGTGCCAGGTGCACCGACGGGCCCCAGCGCCTGGGAGAGTGGTCTCGAAGCCGAAGCTCAGGCGCTGCTCGCCGCAGGCCGCACCGACGTGTGGGACGTGCTCACGCGCCGCTTCGAATCGCGGCTGATCCTCACCGCCCTGGCCAACACGCGCGGCCGGCGCATCGAGGCGGCCCAGAAACTGGGCATCGGGCGCAACACCATCACCCGGAAAATCCAGGAACTCGGTATCGAATGAAAAGGCCCTCCCAGGGCCTTTTTTTATTACCGGCTGCGCTGGCCGAGCGTGAGGGAATCGAGCTGGAAATTGCCGCTCTTGTCCCAGAGCCAGGTGTCGACATACGTGTGACCGCCCAGCTTGCCGGGGCTCGGCAAGGGCGAGGTCGCCTTGACCAGCTCCGCGATCATCGGCGGCACTTCGGGCGCATGGCTGGGCACGCGGCTGAAGGTGACGTTGGTGACCTTGCCGTTGGCATCGATCTCCGTCTCGACCACCACCACGGCGTACACCAGCGGCGGGATCTTGCCCTTGTAGATGCGGCTGGCATACGCCTTGTAGATGTGGCGTGCGCCGGTCTTGCGGTAGGTGCGGATGGCGGGCGTCTGCGCGGTGATGAGCCGCACGGTCGGCACGTCGCGGCTGCCTTCGGTGGCGGTTGCGCCGCCGGGTGATGTGCTGCCTGTGCCGCTTTCCGATCCGCTGCCCGGCTTGAGCACCGAGCAGGCGGCCAGCGCGAGCGCCGCGGCGGCGATCGCGGCAGAACGGGCAACGCGTGCGGCGATCGGCGTCGTCATGGCCGTCAGGCGCCCGCGCCGAGTTCGAGCACCACCGGGGCGTGGTCGCTCGGCTTTTCCCACTTGCGCGGCACGCGATCGATGACGCAGCCCTTCACCAGCGGCCGCAGCGGCTCGCTCACGAGGATGTGGTCGATGCGCAGGCCGCGGTTCTTCTGGTAGCCCAGCATGCGGTAGTCCCACCACGAGAAGCTCTTTTCGGGCTGCTCGAACATGCGGAAGCTGTCGGTCAGGCCCAGGCCGAGCAGTGCCTTGAAGTGGTCGCGCTCTTCGGTCGTGTGGTGGATCGTTTCCTTCAGGCCCACGGGGTCGAAGCTGTCGCGGTCTTCGGGTGTGACGTTGAAGTCGCCCAGCAGCACGAGGTTCGGGTGCGCCGCGAGTTCACGCGCGATGTAGGCGTGCAGCGCGTCGAGCCACTTCATCTTGTAGGCGAACTTCTCGCTGCCCGGCTCCTGGCCGTTCACGAAGTAGCCGTTCACCACGCGCAGCGGGCCCGAGGGCGTCTCGATGGTGGCGGCGATCACGCGCGACTGCTCGTCGGCGAAGTTCTCGATGTTCTTCACCACGTCGCGCACCGGCGCCAGGCTGAGGATGGCGACGCCGTTGTAGGTCTTCTGCCCGAACACCGCGGCTTCGTAACCGGCCGACTTCAGCACCTCGAGCGGAAACTTGTCGTCGGTCATCTTGAGCTCCTGCAGGCACAGCACATCGACCGGGTTGGCGATGAGCCAGTCGAGCACATGCTGCAGGCGCGCGGTGAGGGAGTTGACGTTCCAGGTGGCTATTTTCATGAGGGCTCTGCGTATTCGGTTATCGGGGGGCGGTCGTGCGTTCGCAGCCGGTCGGTGAGGTCTCTGTGCAGGCGAAAGAAATGGCCGCGCCCAGACCCGGAAGGAAGGCGTGTCGGCAGCGAGACCGCGACAGTGGTTTCCATCGCGGTATTTTGCCTCGCTGGATCGGGATGCCGTGTAAGCGAAGGCGAGGGGCGCGGAACCGCCGACCAGCCCGCCGGCGCTAGGGCTGACGGTACCAGCCCAGCTCGCCTTGCAGGAACTGGGCGGCCTCGGGCGGCAGGTCGTCCGAATCGAAGAAGCTCGCCACGGGCCGCTCGACCACGATGCACCCCGCGTGCAGGTAGGCCACGCGCGTGGCCAGTCGCTTGGCCTGCCCGAGGTTGTGCGTGCTCATCACGATCGTCACGCCGCTGTGGGCGACCTCTTCGATGAGGGCCTCGATCTCGTTCTTGGCGCCGGGGTCCAGGCTGGCCGTGGGCTCGTCCAGGAACAGGATGTCGGGCTGCAGCGCCCAGGCGCGCGCCAGGCCCAGGCGCTGCTGCTGGCCGCCCGACAGCGAACGCGCCGAGCGCTCGGCATGTTCGAGCAGGCCCACGCGCGCCAGGGCCAGGCCGCAGCGCTCGCTGCGCTCGGCGGCCGGCACGCCCGCCAGCCACAGGCCCACCCACACGTTGCGCCACACCGAGAGGCTCAGCAAAAAGGGACGCTGGAACAGCATGGCCGCGCGCGGCAAGCGGCCTTCGGGTCGCAGCGGCAGGCGCTCGCAGCGTCCTTCGCAGGGCAGCAGCCCGTGCAGCAGCCGCAGCAGCGTGGTCTTGCCCGAGCCGTTGGCACCCACGAGCACGAGCCGGTCGCCCCGGTGCAGGGTCAGCGAGGCCTCGTCCAGCGCGATCAGTGCGCCGAAGCGCACCGTGGCGCGCTCGAGCCGGATCAGCGGCACCGTGCCGGCCACGGCCGGCGTGTGCGGGGCGAGCGTGCGGCGCACCGCGCGCGGCTTCGCTGGCGGGGCAGTGCTCAGCGGACGCGTGGCCAGCCATTGCAGCAACCCGATGGCACCGTTGACCGCACCGACCACCGCCAGCAGCACGATGCCCAGCGCCAGGGCCAGCGCGAGGTCGCCCTTGCTGGTCTCCAGCGCGATGGTGGTGGTCATCACGCGCGTGACGCCGGCGATGTTGCCGCCGACGATCATCACGGCGCCGACCTCGGCGATGGCCCGCGCGAAGGCCGTGAGCAGCACGGTGGCCACGCCCATCCGATCGTGCACGAGCATCAGCAGGGCGGTGGCGAGCGGCCCGGCGCCCAGCGAGCGCAGCTGGTCGCCGCCGTCGGCCAGCGCCGCCATCACGAGCCGGCGCGACAGCGCGGCGATCAGCGGCGTGACGAGCACGCTCTGCGCCACCACCATCGCCGACGGCGTGAAAAGAATGCCCAGTTCGCCCAGCGGCCCCGAGCGCGAGAGCAGCAGGTACACCAGCAGGCCCACCACCACGGCGGGCAGGGCCAGCAGCGTGTTCACCAGCCACACGGCCAGCGCATGCCCCGGAAACCGCGCCACTGCGAGCCAGGCGCCCAGCAGCAGGCCGAACAGCGCGCCGATCAGGCAGGCCGTGGCGCTCACCTGCAGCGAGAGCGCCGTGATGCGCACGAGTTCGGGGTCGGCGCCGGTGATGAGGTGCCAGGCCAGCGCCCAGCCTTCGGTCACGGTGTTCATCGAAGGACGGCTTTCATCGCCGACGCGAGGCCGTGCGCATTGCGCAGCCCGGCACCGTCATCGACCGGCGCGCCGTTCACTGGCCCGCGTTCGGGAAGAAGAGCTGCTCGCCGCCGATCTTGTAGGCGGCAATGGCGGCCTGCCCGTCGCGCGACACGACCCAGTCGGAGAAGGCCTGCGCCAGGTCCTTCTTCACGTGCGGGTGCCTGGCCGGGTTCACGACGATCACGCCGTACTGGTTGAACAGCTGCTTGTCGCCCTCGACCACGATGCCCAGGTCGGCGCGGTTCTTGAAGTTGAGCCAGGTGCCGCGGTCGGACAGCACGTAGGCATTGGTCGAGGCCGCGATGTTGAGCGCCTGGCCCATGCCGCAGCCGCATTCCTTGTAGCCCGCCGGCTTGGCGGCGGCCAGGTCGATGCCGGCCAGCTTCCACTGGCGCAGTTCGGCCGCATGCGTGCCGCTCTTGTCGCCGCGCGAGACGAAGGCGCCGCCCGTGGTGCCCAGCCGCTTGAGGGCCGCCGCGATGTCGTTGCCGCGCACGCCGGCCGGGTCGGACTTGGGCCCGATCAGCACGAAGTCGTTGTACATGACCGGGCGGCGCGGCAGGCCGAAGCCTTCGGCGACGAACTTCTCTTCGGCGGGCTGGTCGTGCACGAACAGCGCGTCGGCGTCGCCGCGGCGCGCCATGTCCAGCGCCTGCCCGGTGCCCACCGCCACCACGCGCACCTCGGTGCCCGATGCCTTGGTGAACTGCGGCAGCAGGTGCTTGAACAGGCCCGACTGTTCCGTCGAGGTGGTCGAGGCCAGCACGATGAACTTGTCCTGCGCGTGCGCCATCGGCGCGAGCAGCGTGCCGGCGAGTGCACCAGCGAGCGTGCCACCGAGGGCGAGAAGGGTGAAGCGTCTGCGCGAAGCCATCGTCATCGTGTCAGTCCTCGAGAGTGAAAGAAAGAAGCGGTTCGGCCATCAGGCTGCGGCATCGACGCGAAAGCTCAGCCGGCCCAGCGCCTCGCGTGCCGCGGCCGATTGCAGCAACGCAATGAAAGCCTGCACCGGCGCGCGCGCAAGCCGTGCCTGGGGCACCACGAAGTCGTAGCGTTCCTCCTGCACGGGAATGAAGCCCAGCCCGTACTGCCGCGCGACCGTGTCGATGGCCAGGCCCCAGTCGGCGCGCTGCTGAGCCACGGCCACCGCCACCGCGTTGTGCGACTTGGTCTGCACGCCGTAGCCGGGCGGTTGTGCGCCGCCGAGCAGGCGGTCGATGAGGATGCGCGTGCCGCTGCCGGCGTTGCGGTTGACCATGGTGCAGCCGGGCTGCGCGGTCGCGGCCGCGATGGCCGCGGCGGCGTCCAGGCCCTCGAAGCGCGTGTCGCCGGGGCGATGGACCACGCCCTGCATGCGGCCGTAGCCCGTCACCAGTTCGAGGCCCGGCGTGAGCAGCGGCCGGTTGTAGACGCCCGTCGCCGGGTCCATCAGGTGGATGCCGGCCACATCGCATTCGCCGCGCCTGGCGGCCATCAGCCCGCCCGTGCTGCCCACGTTCATGGCCTTGATGCGGATGCCCTGGCGCATCAGCTCGCCGGCCAGCCAGTCCAGGCCCACGCAATGGCTGCCGATGAAGATCAGGTCGGCGGCGTCCAGCCCCTGGCCCAGCAGCTGCACCTGCACGGGCGCGCCGGCATCGACGATCTCGGTGTGCTGGCCGATGGTGATGAAGCCGTCGGCGCTGCTGAAGGTGGTGACCGAGCCCGAGCCCTTGCCCATCGGGTAGGCGGCCACGCCGTCGTCGGTGGGCACCAGGCCCACCAGCAGGTACTCGGTGCGGCCGCGCTCGGAGTTCACGCGCATCGGCAGCGTGGCCGCCACGTGCGCATGCCGCTGCGGCGGCCGGCCCGCGAAGGCGCGGATCACGGGCGCCAGGAACTCGTGGAAGGTGAAGACCGCCGAGGTCGGAAAGCCCGGCAGGATCACGACCGGCTTGCCGCCCGTGACCGCCAGGCACACCGGCTTGCCGGGCTTGAGCGCCACGCCGTGCGCCACCACGCCCGGGTCGCCGAGGGCGGCCACCACGCGGTACGACAGGTCGCCTTCGCCCTTGGACGTGCCGCCCGAGAAGACCACGGCGTCGCATGCGAGGCCCCGCGCGAGCGCGGCCGACAGCAGGGCCTCGTCGTCAGGGATCACGCCCAGGCGCACCGGCTCGCCGCCCAGTTCCTCGACCGCGGCGCCGATGATGGCGGCGTTGGAGTCGTACACCGCGCCCGTGGGCAGCGGCGCACCGGGCGCGACGATCTCGTTGCCGGTGGAGAAGATGGCGACGCGCGGCTTGCGCCACACGCCGACCTCGGCCAGGCCCAGCGCGGCGAGCACGCCGATCTCGCGCGAGCTCAGCACCTGGCCGGCGCGCAGCACGGTCTCGCCGCGCGCGATGTCGGTGCCGGCGTAGCTCACGTTCTCGCCGGCCGTGGCGGCGCGGCGCACCTGCACGTTGCCGTCGTCGAGGTCGGTGTGTTCGACCATCACCACCGCGTCGGCGCCGCGCGGCAGCATGCCGCCGGTGGCGATCGCCGTGGCGCACCCGGGCGTCACTTCGCGCTGCGGCACGATGCCGGGTGCGAGCGTCTCGCCCACGAGGGCCAGCGCGCGGACCTGTTCTTCCATCGCGCCCCAGGTGTCGGCGGCCTGCACGGCAAAGCCGTCGACGTTGGAGCGGTCGAAGCCGGGCACGTCGATGGCGGCGACCGCGTCGTCGGCAAGCACCCGGCCCAGTGCCGCGTGCAGGGGAACGGTCTCGCGGCCCAGCGGCGCGAGGCTCAGGTGTTCGCGGAAGCGGCGCTCGGCCTCGTCCCGCGTGACGACATCGAGAAATTGCGATTGGGCTTTCACAGGCACTCGTACAGATGAACAGTGACGTCGGTCCCGGGCCCGAAGCCTTCGCTTTCGGCGGGGGCGATCACGAAGCCGTCGGCGCGCGTGGTCGAACTCAGCACCGAGGCGCCCGAGAGCGCGAGCGGCTCCACGCCATCGGCGCCGATCTTCACGCGCACGTAGTCGACGCGCCCCACCTGCGAGACGATCTTGCGCGCCACGGTGGCGCGCGTGCGCGGGTAGGGCCAGTCGGCGGGCCGGCCGCCGAGCAGGCGGATCGCACGCCCGGCAAAGAAGTCGTAGGCGCACAGGCAGGAGACCGGGTTGCCCGGCAGCAGGAACACCAGTGTCTCGCCGATGCGCCCCATGCCCGCCGGGCTGGAAGGCCGCATCGCGATGCCGTGGATCGCCAGCTCGCCGAGCTCGGCCAGCAGGCGCGGCGCGTGGTCCTCGGCGCCCACGCTGGAGCCGCCGGAGATGAGCACCACGTCGGCGCCGGGCGCGGCCAGTGCCTGCGCGATGATTTGCGGGTCGTCGCCCAGGCGCTGGTGCGACTCGAGCAGGCCGCCGTCGCGCGCCACGAGGCCGCGCAAGGTCACGGAGTTGGCGTCGTAGATCTCGCTCGGGCCCTTGGGCGTGCCGGGTGCGCGCACCTCGTTGCCGGTGACGAGCAGCCGCACGCGCGGCCGGCGCACCACCTGCAACTGGGCCAGGCCCAATGAAGCCGCCAACCCCGCATCCTGCGGGCGCAGGCGGCGGCCCGTGGCCAGCGCGGTGCTGCCGCGCGCGATGTCTTCGCCGACGTGGCCCACATGCTGGCCCGGCGCGACGGCGCGCGTGATGGCCAGGCGCCCGTCCTGCTCGCTCGCGTATTCGGCGGGCACCACGGCATCGAGCCCGCGCGGCACCGGAGCGCCGGTCATGATGCGGATGGCGGCGCCCGCGGGCACCTCGCCGTCGAAGGGGCGGCCGGGCCAGGCGTGGCCCGCGATCGGAAACTCGAGCGGGTTGTATTCGCCGGCCCCCGTGGTCTCGCCGCCGCGCAGCGCATAGCCGTCCATGGCCGCGCGGTCGAACTCGGGCACCGCGATGGGCGCGATCACCTCCTGCAGCAGCACCCGCCCCGTGGCCTCGTCGACGGCCACGGATTCACCGGGCAGCAAGGGCGTGTGGGCATCGATCCAGGCGAGGGCGGTGGGCACCTCGGCGCGCTGCGTGAAGCCGCGCATACGCACATCGGTCGAGGCAGTTCGTTCGGGTGTGGGCATCGGGGCCAGTATAGAAGTTGGAGGTCGCCGGCGTGGTCGGGCATGGCACCCGACAGCCATGCACAAGGCGGCCGTGCCGGGCCTTGCCGGCGGGCCATTTGCAGTCGCTTTTTCTTCAGCCGCGTCCGCGCACGCGCGGTGCGTCGCCGGGCTTACTTCTTGGGTGCGGGATTCGTCTGTGCCGAGGTCTGGTTCGAACTCGGCGGCGACGCGGCCGTGGGGGCCGGGGAGTGGGCGCCCGATGCTTCGATGGGCTTGGCTTCAACCTTGGGGGCGGCGGCGTAAGGCCCCGGGTCCACGCAGGGCGGCGTGGCCACCGCGGCCGGTGCCGGCTTGCCGGCGGCCTGCGCGCTCGCGCGGTACTTGGCGGCGACCTGGTCCTGTGACTTGCACAGCAGGTAGCCGTCGGTCTTGGCGCTCCACGCGGTGCGGGCCGCGGCCTCGGCGGCCTTGGCCTGCGCTTCCGGCGTGGGCGGGGGGAGCTTGGCGACAGCGGAGGTCGCAGCGAGTGCGCACAGAAGAAGGGTCAGCGTGTGCTTCATGCGGAGGTTCCTTGCTGCGCCGTCGCCGGCCGTGCGGGCTCGGATGCGCCGGCCGGTTGCGAGCGCTGCGCGGGGATCTTGCCGGCCTGGATGTCGTCGTACCAGAGCTTGTGGTGCTCGCGCGCCCAGGCCTCGTCGACATAGCCTTCGCGCATCGCCTTGTAGGCGCCGTCCATGCCCAGCGTGCCGATGTAGATGTGGCCCATGATCATCGCCATCATGAGCAGCGTGGCCACCGCGTGCACCATGTGCGCGACCTGCATCTCGCCGCGCGTGTAGACGAAGCCGGGCAGCAGCTTGTCCAGGAACAGGCCCGAGGCGATGACGATGCTGCCCAGGAACAGCACGCCGCCCCAGAACACCGCCTTCTCGCCGGCGTTGAAGCGGTGCGACGCGGGCTCCTTGCCGCCGAACAGGCCGCCGCCGTGCCGCAGCCAGGTGAAGTCGTCCTTGCTCGGCCAGTTGCTGCGAATGAAGGTGAAGATCATGAACAGCGTGGTCACCACGAACAGCGGCCCCACGAAGTTGTGCACCGTCTTGAGCACGTAGGCGAGCCAGCCGAACAGCGTGCTGCCCAGCACCGGCAGCAGGAAGAACTTGCCGAAGGCCATCACGATGCCCGAGATCGCGAGCGTGACGAAGGCCAGCGCGTTCGACCAGTGCGTGGCGCGCTCGAAGGGCGTGAAGCGCTCGATCTTGCGGCCGGTTTCGGTGCCGTGCAGGCGGATCGGCCCGCGCGTGAAATAGAAGATCGCCAGCGCCAGCAGCGTCACGAAGAGCAGCGCCGCGCCGTACGGAATGATCCAGTCGTTGCGCACCTGCCGCCAGGCCTCGCCCGCGTTGGTGAAGCGCGAACCCGGGTACTGCACGAAGCGCTGGATCAGGTTGCCGGCCTCGGGCGCCTGGCTCACCGGCAGGCTGCTGTAGCCGGTGACGCCGCCGCTCACCTGGCGCCACATCGGCGCGTTGTTGCCGGGCTGCACCTTGTTGCGCTCGCCGTTGGTCTGGTTGAGGTAGTTGGGATCGGCGCTGGCCTCGGGCTTGACGTCGAAGATGTTCTGGCTGCGGATGCCGCCCTCGGCCTTCGGTGCTGCAGCCGTGGCTGCGGCAGGCGAAGAAGCAGGGGCGGGCGCCGCGGTCACGGCGCCGCTCGCGGCCGGTTTGGCCTCCTGGGCCGGCGCCACCGCCGCCCAGCCCAGGAGCGCGGTCGCCAGCAGCGCGTGGAACGCGTGCCTGGTGCGAATGGTGACGCTCATGCGGCCTCCGGTTCAGTTTTCTCGGGTGTACTCGTTCTGGCCGTTGGAGCGCGTCTTGATCTGCTGCTCCCACGCCGTCTTGTCGCCCACCTTCCAGCCGGGCGCGGTGAAGGCGGTGCCGGTGTTGGCCTGCGTGCCCGTGCCGCTCCAGGGCACCGCGTCGTGCTTGACGCCCTCGGCGTTCGTCTGCGGCTTCTCGCTGCAGGCCGCCAGCAGCATCGCGCCCGAGGCGAGCGCGACGAGCATCACGACCGCGCGCTTCACTTGGTGCCTCCGGTGGGCGGCGTGCCGGCCTGCTGCGAGCCGTAGGCCGTGCCCCAGCCCCAGACCTCGGCGCCCGTGCCGCGGTGCACGACGCGGGTGCGGAAGATGTCGGCCACCACATCGCCGTCGCCGGCCAGCAGGGCCTTGGTCGAGCACATCTCGGCGCAGGCCGGCAGCTTGCCTTCGGCCAGGCGGTTGCGGCCGTACTTCTCGAACTCGGCTTCGGAGCCGTTGGCTTCGGGGCCGCCGGCGCAGAAGGTGCACTTGTCCATCTTGCCGCGTGCGCCGAAGGTGCCTTGCGACGGGAACTGCGGCGCGCCGAACGGGCAGGCGTACGAGCAGTAGCCGCAGCCGATGCACACGTCCTTGTCGTGCAGCACCACGCCTTCGTCGGTGCGGTAGAAGCATTGCACGGGGCACACCGCCATGCAGGGCGCGTCGGAGCAGTGCATGCAGGCCACCGAGATCGATTTCTCGCCCGGCAGGCCGTCATTGAGCGTGACCACGCGGCGGCGGTTCACGCCCCAGGGCACCTCGTTCTCGTTCTTGCAGGCCGTGACGCAGCCGTTGCACTCGATGCAGCGCTCGGAATCGCAGACGAACTTCATTCTTGCCATGGTGATTCCTTATGCTTTCTCGATGTTGCAGACCGTGGTCTTGGTCTCTTGCATCATGGTGACGCTGTCGTAGCCGTAGGTGGTGGCGGTGTTGATGGCCTCGCCGCGCACGATGGGCGCCGCGCCCTTCGGGTAATAGGCCAGCAGGTCTTCGCCCTGCCAGCGGCCCGAGAAGTGGAAGGGCATGAACACCGTGTCGGGCCCCACGCGCTCGGTCACCAGGGCCTGCACGTTGAGCTTGGCGCCCGTGGGCGTGTGCACCCAGGCGCGTTCGCCGTTGCGGATGTTCTTCTCGGCCGCCACCTTCGGGTTGATCTCGATGAACATCTCCTGCTGCAGCTCGGCCAGCCAGGGGTTGGAGCGGGTTTCCTCGCCGCCGCCCTCGTACTCCACGAGCCGGCCCGAGGTCATGATGTAGGGGAACTTCTCGGCGATCTTGTCGGCGATGTTCTTCTGCTGCACCGTCTTGTAGAGCGTGGGCATGCGCCAGAAGGCCATCTTGTCGTCGTGCGTCGGGTACTTGGCGACGAGGTCGGGGCGCGTGCCGTAGATCGGCTCGCGGTGCTGCGGAATCGCGTCGGGGAAGTTCCACACCACCGCGCGCGCCTTGGCGTTGCCGAAGGGGTGGCAGCCGTGGTTCTTCATGAACACGCGGATCATGCCGCCCGAGCTGTCGGTCTTCCAGTTCTTGCCTTCGGCCTTGGGCTTCTCGGCCTCCGTGAGTTCGTCCCACCAGCCGAGCTTCTTGAGCAGCAGGTGGTCGAGCTCGGGGTAGCCGGTGGTGATGTCGGCGCCCAGCGAGTGGGAGCCGTCCTCGGCCAGCAGGTTCTTGCCGTTGCGCTCCACGCCGAAGTTCGCGCGGAAGTTGCCGCCGCCGTCCATCACGTGCTTGGACGGGTCGTACAGGTTCGGCGAGCCGGGGTGCTTGAGCTCGGGCGTGCCGTAGCAGGGCCAGGGCAGGCCGAAGTAGTCGCCCGAGATGTCGTAGCCGTTGACCTTGTCCTTGACCGCCCCCTTGGCCCGCAGCGTGCGCACGTCGAAGGCGGCCATGTTGCGCATGTGCGCCTGCAGCCGCTCGGGGCTCTGGCCCGAGTAGCCGACGGCCCAGCAGCACTTGTTGATCTCGCGCAGGATGTCGTCGGGCACGGGCTCGTCCATGCCCTTGACCTTCTGCATCTTGTAGTTCTTGCTGAGCTCCTTGCCGAAGCCCAGGCGGTCGGCGAACTGCTGCATGATCATGTGGTCGGTGCGGCTTTCCCACAGCGGCTCGATGACCTTCTCGCGCCACTGGATCGAGCGGTTCGACGCCGTCACCGAGCCGCTGGTCTCGAACTGCGTGCACGCGGGCAGCAGGTACACCGCGCGGTTCGCGTTGGCGTCCTCGGGCCGGCCCGGCATCGCGGCCATGGCGGCCGTGGCCGAGGGGTACGGGTCGACCACGACCAGCAGGTCGAGCTTGTCCATGGCCCGCTTCATCTCGAGGCCGCGCGTCTGCGAGTTGGGCGCATGGCCCCAGTAGAAGACGCCGCGCAGGTTCGAGTCCTGGTCGATGAGCTCGTTCTTCTCGAGCACGCCGTCGATCCAGCGCGACACCGTGATGCCGGGCTTGCTCATCATCGCGGGCGAGGCGAAGCGGCCCTTGATCCATTCGAAGTCCACGCCCCAGGTGGCGGCGAAGTGCTTCCACGAGCCTTCGACCAGGCCGTAGTAGCCCGGCAGCGAATCGGGGTTGGGGCCGACGTCGGTCGCGCCCTGCACGTTGTCGTGGCCGCGGAAGATGTTGGTGCCGCCGCCCGAGGTGCCCACGTTGCCCAGCGCCAGCTGCAGGATGCACGAGGCCCGCACGATGGCGTTGCCGATGCTGTGCTGCGTCTGGCCCATGCACCACACCACGGTGCCGGGGCGGTGCTCGTGCAGCATAGTCGCGACCTTCAGCACCTGCGCCTCGCTCACGCCGCAGGCCTCCTCGACCTTGTCCGGCGTCCACTTGCTCATGACTTCCGCGCGCACTTCTTCCATGCCGTAGACGCGGTCGTTGAGGTAGCGCTTGTCTTCCCAGCCGTTCTTGAAGATGTGGTGCAGGATGCCGAACAGGAACGCGATGTCCGAGCCCGAGCGGATGCGCACGTACTCGTGGGCCTTGGCCGCCGTGCGCGTGAAGCGCGGGTCGACCACGATCATCTTGCAGCCGTTTTCCTTGGCATGCAGCATGTGCAGCATGCTCACGGGGTGCGCCTCGGCCGCGTTGGAGCCGATGTACATCGCGATCTTCGCGTTGCGCATGTCGTTGTACGAATTGGTCATGGCGCCGTAGCCCCATGTGTTCGCCACGCCCGCGACCGTGGTCGAGTGGCAGATGCGCGCCTGGTGGTCGCAGTTGTTGCTGCCGAAGAAGCTCACGAACTTGCGCAGCAGGTAGGCCTGCTCGTTGCTGTGCTTGCTCGAGCCGATCCAGTAGATGGCGTCGGGGCCGCTGGCCTTGGTGAGCTCCTTCAGCTTGGCGGTGATCTCGTCGAGCGCGGTGTCCCAGCTGATGCGCTCGTACTTGCCGTTCACGAGCTTCATCGGGTAGCGCAGGCGGTACTCGCCGTGGCCGTGCTCGCGCAGCGCCGCGCCCTTGGCGCAGTGGGCGCCCAGGTTGATGGGCGAGTCGAACACCGGCTCCTGGCGCACCCACACGCCGTTCTCGACCACCGCGTCGGACGCGCAGCCGACCGAGCAATGCGAGCACACGGTGCGCTTCACCTCGATCTTGCCGGCGCCGATGGCCGTGGGCCGGCCGTCGGCGGCCTTGGCCTTCTGGATCAGCGTGAGCTGGCTGGCCGCCAGGCCCACGCCGACGCCGAGGCCGGAGCGCCGCAGGAAGGCGCGCCGGTCCATGGTCGGCAAGGCGTTCGCGAGGCCGCGCCGCAGACTGTGAACGAAGGGCGACGCGTCGGAGGTCCGCGAGCTCGCGGCGCCTGGGGATTTTCTGGTCAGAAGCACGGGGTCTCCTCAGGCTGACGTGGTGGCGTAGTAACGCTTGACGTGTTCGCTCAGGGAATAGCCGCCGCCGTTTTCGGGCGGGGGCGGCAGGGAAGGCGTGGCGGCGGCGACGGGCGCTTCGGTCGCCACCTTCGGCAGCGCGGTGACGGCCACCGCGGCGGCGCCGGCGGTGGCGGCACCGATGAAGAATCCGCGGCGGGAGGCCGGTTTGATGCCGGTGTTTTGGCTGTCCTGCATATTGACTCCAGGAGTGGCTGGGCGCGACGAGAGAGGGGAAACCCGGTCGGCCTTGTGGATACTAGACCAGCAACAAGGTGTGAGCAACCTGAATACCCCTCGCATTCGTTCGCCTCAGAAGGTGTGAATGAATCCGGCGTGGCCGAGCAGCCCGCGCAGGCGCGCGCCCTCAAGGCGCAAAGCGCAGCCATAGCTCGGGTTATGGCGAGCATTTGCAACGCAGAGGGGGCGCGCCTGCGCGGGATGAGCGGACATGGCGGGTTCGTTCACGCCTTCTCAGTCCAGCATGTCGAAGGCCTGCGCCTCGACGTCGCCGAACGCGCGCGTGAAGGCGGCGAGCGCCGCATAGAACCGCGCCTTCGGATGCTGCAACACAGCATCACACAAGGCGGGCAGCCACGGCTGGATGTGTCTGGAGAACATCGCCTGCTGCTGCGTGAGGTTGGCCACCGCCACGTCCTCGCCGGCGATCAGGTAGCGCATGACCTCGAACAGGCAGGCGATGTGGTCCTCGGTTTCGTAGGTGGTCTCGGTGCGCGCCAGGCCCAGCTTGTCGAGGTCGTGGCGCAGCTGCACGAGCGGCTTGTCGTTGAGAAAGCCGCTCAGGTAGTGCGAACCGAACAGGAACACCTCGGGCTTGCCGATGCCGCCGAAGAGCGCGTCGTATTCCTCGTGCGCGGCGGCCGCGTCGGTGTCGCGCGCGATGCCGACCAGCTGGCGCCACGGCTCTTCCAGGAAGGCGCCCGCGGCCGGCGCCTCGGTGGGCGCGACCTGGAAGGCCGCCAGCAATTCGGCATCGGGCGCGGCGTACCACAGGCGCGCGAGCAGGCCGTAGAGCTCGGCCCGGGCCACCTCCTCGTCGAGCGCGGAAGTGGCGGGAAAGGTCTGGCTCATAGCGGGGCGATCTTCACTTCGTTGGTGGCGCTGTACAGGTCGATGACGCGGCAGTCGCTGCACATCTTGAGGCGCTCCAGCGCTTCACCCTGGAACATGGCATGCCCGGCCAGCTTGCCGAGCATGGCCTCGATGGCCTTTTGCGTGCCGAAGGGCTTGCTGCAGCGGATGCAGGCCCAGGGCTTGGCCTCGTTCAGCAGCACCTGCTGCTTGCGCTCGGGCGCGGCCAGCAGGCGCGGCACGAGCGAGACGGCGTCCTCGGGGCAGGTGGTTTCGCACAGGCCGCATTGCACGCAGTTCTTCTCGATGAAGCGCAGCTGCGGCGCGCTCTGGCTGTCCAGCAGCGCGCCCGACGGGCAGGCGCTGACGCAGGCCAGGCACAGCGTGCATTTGTCCTTGTCGACCGCGACGGCGCCCAGCGGCGATCCCGTCGGCAGCGCGAAGGCCAGCGGGGCCTCGGCGGGCGCCTGCAGGGCAGGGGCCGCGCCCATCAGGTGGTCCAGCGCCATCTCGAGCCGGTCGCGCTTGTCGGCGCCGACGGCGAAGCGCGCCGCCGTGGCCGGCACGCGCTGCGTGGTCGTGCGCAGGCCGGCCAGCGCGGCGTCCAGCGCGGCGGGTGAATCGGCCTCGATCACGTGGAAGTGCGTGCCGGTGTAGCCCAGGCCGAGCAGCAGCGCCTGCGCGACGTCCCTTTGTTGCTTGAGCGCCGCGAGGTACTGCGGCGCCTCTTCGCCGGTGCACAGCACCGCGACCTGCGAGGCGCCGAAGGCGACGGCGCTCAGCCACAGGTCGATGCCGGTGCTGGCCGCATGAAAGAGGTCGACCGGCATCACGCGCGCCGGCACGCCCTGGGCCTTGCCGAGTTGCGCCTGCCGCCCGAGCTGTTCGAGCAGCGCCTGGCCGTCTTCCTGGCTGTGCAGCAGCAGCGCCGCATCGCGCCCGCCCGCCGCGGCATAGGTGGAGAGCAGCTTGCGCAGCTTCAGGCCCTGGTCGGGCGCGCGCGGGTAGGTGTAGCCCAGCGCGCCCGTCGGGCACACCGTGGTGCAGGCGCCGCAGCCGACGCACAGGTTCGGGTTGACCACGATGCGCTGGCGCTGCGGGTCGCTGCTCACGGCATGGGCCGAGCACACCTCGACGCAGGCGTTGCAGCCGACCACCTCGTTGCGGCTGTGCGCGCACAGCTTCTGCTTGTAGTCGAAGAACTTGGGCTTCTCGAATTCGCCCACCAGCTCGCGCAGGCGCAGCAGCGTCTGCAGGCCCTCGGCCTGCGCGACGCCGCCGGGCAGGTGGAAGTAGCCCTGCGGCGGCGCGTGCCAGTCGATCTGCGGCGCGGCGCCCAGGTCGAGCACGAGGTCGAAGGCCGCGTCGAGCGCCTGCGGCTCGCGGCTGAAGTTGATGGCGCCGGCCACGCTGCAGGCGCGCTCGCAGTCGCGGTGCGAGGTGCAGCGCGCGTTGTCGATCTGGTAGTCCAGCCCGATGGCCTGCTCGGGGCAGGCGACCACGCAGGCATTGCAGCGGGTGCACAGGTCGAGGTCGATCGCGTTGTCGCGCGTCCAGCGCAGCGTGAAGGCGCCGAGCCAGCCGGCGAGCGAATCGATGCGCCCGGCGATCACCGGCCAGCGGCGCGCCTGGGCGCCACCGTCTGCACCGGGGCCCTGCGCGAGCAGGGTCACGTCGAGCGTGTCGCCGACCAGCGCCGCGGCGCGCTCGGCGGCGTCGAGCGGGCCGATGATCAGCAGCCGGCCCTGGCTGGTGTAGCTCACGGTCGAGACGGGGTCGGGCTCGGGCAGGCTGGCGGCGGCCAGCAGCGCGGCGATCTTCGGCATCGCGCTTTTCGCGTCGCGGCTCCAGCCGCCCGTCTCGCGGATGTTGATGAAGCGGATCGGCGAGGTGGCGTTGGGCGTCTGCGTGGCGAGCTCGCCGAACAGCCGTTTTTCCTGGGTGCAGGCCACCACGACGTCGTCGCCGGACTGGATGGCGCGCTGGAAGGAGGTCGCCTCGCGGCGGCACAGCGACGAATGCAGCGGGAGGGTTTCAGCCAGTGCCGCGCCGAGCGTCTTCGGCTCGAGCGGCATCGTCTGGTTGCAGTCGCAAATCAGCGTGGTGGTCATCGGTTTCTTGGCTGGCGGGTTGCATCGCGGCAACCGGCGGGCTGGGAAGCGTTTCGGAACCCTGGGACTGTGCCACGTCCGCCGTCTCGGCGTCGTCGGGGGTTTCCGGGGGAATGTCTTCGGGGTCTTCGTCGAAGAGCTTGAGGAACTTGGCACTGGCCATCTGGCGCAGCACGCTCTCGGGCACCGGGGTGGACTGGGAGTAGTCGTCGACGTAGGTGTCCAGGCCGTCCATCACATTGAAATGCGGATCGGCAAAGAGCTTGCGGAAGGCCGCGTTCTTGACCTCGGGCGCGACCTCCTTCGTGAGGAAGGGCTTGAAGTCGGACCCGATGTCCAGCGCATCCACGTCCGCGAGCGTCAGCGGCGGCGCGGCCTCCTGTTCGCCTTCGGCGGCGGGGGGCTCGGCGAGCGCGGCGGGGGCTGGCACTGGCGCTGGCGCCGCAACGGGTTCCACCGCCGGCAGGGTCTTTTCTTCCACGGCGGCCTCGGCCGCGCGCACCTCCTGCTTGCGGCGTGACCAGCGTCCCAGGAAACCTTCAGACATCGCCCGCGCCCCGTCCGCGTTTCTTCTCGGTCGACACGCTCGCGGCGTTGCCGAAACGGTCGACCAGCGAGCGGAAGCTCTCGGGCCGGCGGCGGCGCTTGGGCTCGACCACGTAGTGCTCGTCGACGAAGGCGCGCACCCAGTCGACCACCTCCACCGGCGCCGGCACCTGCTCCACGGTTTCCTGCGCGTCGAGCCAGCGGCCGGCCTCGTAGTAGCTGAGCGTGACCACCACCGGACGCGGGATGGGCAGCGGCGCGAGCGTGGGCTCTTCGTCCATGCGCCACAGCACGAACCAGCACGGGGTCGGCGTGATCGCGTTGAGGTGGTAGCCCTCGGCCTCGTCGCGGTACAGCTCGACCTGGAAGCCGGGGTGCAGCCAGTGCTGCTCGCCGTCGTCGTCGCGCAGGAGGCGCGGTTCGGTGCCGAAGCCGGGCTCGTCGGGCAGCACGCTGCCGAGCGTCCAGCGCCAGGGCTGCCAGTGGCTCGAGGGGCCGTGCAGGCGCTCGCGGCGCATGACCACCGCGACGTCGAGCGTCGGGCGGCCCGTGGGCGCGGTCGCGGGAGTGTCCGAAGAAGGCATGAACGAACCATAGCCGATGGCGCGCCGGTCTGCGAGCAGTACCCCTTCGCGCTCCGCTCGCAGCGGTGGCGTAGGATTCCGCATGGCCCCACGTGAAGACGACGCAGAAGACGAGACACCGCTGGCTTTCGATGCGGTCCCGCTGCCCCGGCGCGCCGGCGCGCCGCGCCTGAAGCCGGCGCGCGGCCCGCTGCTGCGCCGCATCGAGATCGTCGACCAGCACGGCGAGCGCCGCGACATCGACATCCCGGCGGAGCGGCCGTTGACCGTCTTCGTCGACAAGCGCGAACTCGTGACGCTGATGACCCTGGGCGCCGCGCCCGAACTGCTGGTGCTGGGCTACCTGCTCAACCAGGACCTGGTGCGGCGCGCCGACGAGGTCGAGAGCATCGACGTCGACTGGAGCGTGGAGGCGGCCGCCGTGAAGACCCACCGCGGCATCACGAACCTCGCCGAAAAAACCGCGCACCGGGTCGTGACCACGGGCTGCGGACAAGGCACCGTCTTCGGCGACGCCATGGCGCAGATCGGCGCCGTGCGGCTGCCGGCGGCGCAGTCGGCGCGCATCGCGCAGGGCACGCTGGCGCGCATCCTCGAACAGATGAAATCGCGCAACAGCGTGCACCGGCATGCCGGGTCGGTGCACGGGTGCGCGCTGTTCCGTGGCACCGAGCTGCTGGTGTTCGCGGAAGACGTCGGACGGCACAACGCCATCGACACCATCGCCGGCTGGATGGCGGTGCATGGCGTCGACGGCGGCGACAAGGTCTTCTACACCACGGGCCGCCTGACGAGCGAGATGGTGATGAAGTCGGCCCACATGGGCGTGCCGATCGTCGTCTCGCGCAACGGCGTCACCGCGATGGGGCACGAGCTGGCCTCCAAGCTCGGCATGACCTTGTTCGGCCGTGCGGCCAACCGCCACTTCCTGTGCTACTGCGGGTTCGAGCGCTTCGACGCCGAGCCGCTGGCGCAGGCGCTCGTCGCCGACTGAGGGGCCGCGCGGCTACCCGCGCGCCACGTCGATCACCGCCTTCGCGAATGCCTCGGGTGCTTCCTGCGGCAGGTTGTGGCCGATGCCGCCGCTGACCAGCCGGTGCTCGTAGCGTCCCGAGAACTTCTTCGCATACGCGCCGGGTTCCGGATGCGGCGCGCCGTTGGCGTCGCCTTCGAGCGTGATGGTCGGCACGCCGATCACCGGCGCCTGGGCGAGCCGGTTCTCCAGCGCCTGGTACTTCGCTTCGCCCTCGGCCAGTCCGAGGCGCCAGCGGTAGTTGTGCACCGTGATCGCCACGTGGTCGGGGTTCTCGAAGGCCACGGCGCTGCGCTCGAAGGTGGCGGCGTCGAAGTTCCACTTCGGCGAGGCGAGCTGCCAGATGAGTCTGGCGAAGTCGTGGCGGTTCTTCTCGTAGCCCGCGCGGCCGCGCTCGGTCGCGAAGTAGTACTGGTACCACCACTGCAGCTCGGCCTGCGGCGGCAGCGGCGCCTTGCCGGCCTCCTGGCTGCCGATGAGGTAGCCGCTGACCGACACCAGCGCCTTCACGCGCTCGGGCCACAGCGCGGCCATGATGCAGGCGGTGCGCGCGCCCCAGTCGCAGCCGGCCACGGTGGCGACGGGGATCTTCAGCGCGTCCATCAGCGCAATGATGTCGACGGCCACCGCCGACTGCTGCCCGTTGCGCGGCGTGTCGGCCGACAGGAAGCGGGTGGTGCCGTAACCGCGCAGGTACGGCACGATCACGCGAAAGCCCGCGGCGGCCAGCTGCGGCGCGACGTCGACGAACATGTGGATGTCGTAGGGCCAGCCGTGCAGAAGAATCACCGGCGCGCCGTCGGCCGGGCCTGCTTCGTAGTACCCGATGCGCAGGCTGCCGGCGTCGATGCTTTTGAGGGGTTCGAGGCGACGGGCGCCGCCTGTGCTGGCGGATTGGGCGAAGGCGGGAACGATCGACGTGAGCTGCGTGGCGGCGAGGCCGAGTGCGGCCTTGCCGAGGAAGGCGCGGCGTGGCAGCGAGGGGGAGGCGGTCATGGAAATCTCCTGGGATTCGAGGGGGGACGGCGCGATTGTTCGGGGGGAAACCCACCTGCGGATCGGCTCGTGTATGCCTCTGTATCCGCGCCGGTTCCGGCCACACTAAATTTCAATCGCAGGCGTGCGAAGGCACCTCAACGAAACGTGGTGTGTCGATGTCGGGCCGGGATACACAGGCATACGCAATGCCCGTTGCGCGGCCAACGGGCGGCCAACAATCCGCCCGTCCTCCACTCATTGCCCGAAGGAAATCCCCATGACGCGCCCTCGCGGATTCAAGAAGCTCTGGTTCGCGCTGCTGTTCTTCGCGGGCGGTCTGGCGCACGAGCTGCGCCACCCGACCCAGTGCCAGAGCGTGGCGTCGGTCAGTCTCTCGCTTCGACCGCCGAAGCGAGCACGTAGCCTTCGCTGCGCACGGTCTTGATGTAGCGCGGCTCGCGCGCATCGTCGCGCAGGCGCTGGCGCAGCCGGCTCACGAGCAGGTCGATGGAGCGCTCGAAAAGCTCGGCTTCGCGCCCTTGGGTCAGGCTCAGCAGCTGGTCGCGGCTGAGCACCTTCTGCGGGTGGTCCAGGAACACGCGCAGCAGCCGGTACTCGGCGCCGCTGAGCGCCACCATCACGCCGGCGTCGTCGATCAGGTGGCGCGCCACCGTGTCGACCTGCCACTCGCCGAACCCCAGCTTCTGCGAGGGCTCGACGGTGCCCATGTTGGGCGGCAGCATGCGCGTGCGCCGCATCACGGCGCGGATGCGCGCCAGCAGCTCGCGCGCGGAAAAGGGCTTGGCCAAGTAGTCGTCGGCGCCCATCTCCAGGCCCAGGATGCGGTCGGCTTCCTCGCTGCGCGCGGTCAGCATGAGGATGGGCGTGGCCTTGTACTTGCCGGTGCGCAGGTCGCGGCACAGCGTGAGCCCGTCTTCGCCGGGCAGCATCAGGTCCAGGATGATCAGGTCGAAGGGCCCCGACGCCTCGAGCGCGGCGCGCATGTGGCGCCCCGTGGGCACCGCGACCACGCGCAAGCCGTTCTTCACCAGGTAGGTGGTGAGCAGTTCGCGGATGTCCCGGTCGTCGTCGACGATGAGGATGTGGTCGGAGGTCTTGGGCGTCATGGCAGGGGAGGCATTGGCGGCACGGCGCCGCAGCCGCAATGTAGCGTTCCGGCGGCGCGCCGGGGGTGGCCGTGGAAACGTAGTGTGTGGATGTGCGGGCCAGATACACAGGCATACAGAAGGCGATCCGGCAGGGGGTGGGCGGCCCAACAATCCGTGCGTTTTCCAACCACCCTGCATCCAAGGAACCCTCATGACCCGCATCGACAAAGTCCTCTACACCGGCAAGACCCACACCTCCTCGGGAGGCCGCGACGGCGAGGCGCGCAGCTCCGACGGTCGCCTGGACATCAAGCTCTCGTCGCCCGGCAGCGCCGGCACCGGCACCAACCCAGAGCAGCTGTTCGCGGCCGGCTGGTCGGCCTGCTTCATCGGCGCGATGGGCAAGGCGGCCGGCAAGATGAAGGTCGCGCTGCCGCCCGACCTGGCCGTCGATGCCGAGGTCGACCTGGGCACCGCCGGCGGCGAATACTTTTTGCAGGCGCGCCTGAACGTGAGCCTGCCGGGCCTGGACCGCGAGGTGGCCCAGGCCCTCACCGAGGCCGCGCACCAGACCTGCCCCTATTCCAAGGCGACCCGAGGCAACATCGACGTTGCCATCCACCTGGTGTGAGCCTGCTGCGCTGATGACGCATCGCCACGCCGCCTGACCAAGAAGCTGTCCATGTCCACTTCCGCGAATCCCGTTGCGAATCCGACCGGTACGGCGCCGCGCTGGCGCCGGCTGCTGCCCGGCTCGCTGTTCTCCCGCGTGACGCTGATCATCGTGGTGGGCCTGGCGATCGCGCAGCTGCTCACCTTCGCGGCGATCCGCTACGAACGGAACATGGCGCTTCGCGAGCTGATGATGATCGGCATCGAGCGCGACATTGCGAGCTCGGTCGCCATCCTCGACCGGCTCCCCGCGGTGGAACGCGCCGGCTGGCTCGACCGGCTGGAACGGCGCAACTACCGCTTCGTGCTGGGCTGCAGCGCGCAGGGCGGCGCGCCCCGCTCGGAGGCTTCGCAGCAGTTTGCCGCGGCCATCGTCGATGCGATGCGCCCGTTCCCGGTCGTCAAGGTCGGCGAGGTGGCCTGGCCGCCCGAAGGCCTGCAGATCGAGGTGCGGCTGGGCGACGGCTCGTCCGTGGTCGTGCACGCCATGCGCGTGGGCATGCCGGTGTCGGGCTGGGTGATGTGGTTGCTGGTGGGCCAGCTGCTGGTGCTGGCCGTGTGCGCCTGGGTCGCGGTGCGGCTGGTGACGCGGCCGCTCGCGCAGCTGTCCGCGGCGGCCGACCAGCTCGGGCCTGATCTGAAGGGCCGCACGCTGGCGGAAGAGGGCCCCACCGAAGTGGCGCACGCGGCGCGCGCCTTCAATGCCATGCAGCAGCGCATCGCGGGCTACATGGCGGAGCGCGTCGAAATCCTGGCGGCCATCTCGCACGACCTGCAGACGCCCATCACGCGGATGCGCCTGCGCACCGACCTGATGGACGACACGCACGACCGCGAGAAATTCCGCCAGGACCTGGACGCCATGAACGCGCTGGTGCGCGAGGGCGTGACCTATGCGCGCACGCTCCACGGCGCCACCGAGCCGCCACTGCGCATCGACGCCGACGCGCTGTTCGAGAGCATGGTGGCCGACTACGAGGACGTGGGCCAGCAGGTGCGGCTCGACGGCCGGGCCGGTGCGCCGATCGTGAGCCGTCCGAACGCGCTGCGCCGCATCCTGATGAACCTGATCGACAACGCGCTGAAGTTCGGCTCCGACGTGACGCTGCGCGTGCAGGCCGAAAGCGAGGGCGGCCGCCTCGTGGTGAGCGTGCTCGACAACGGCCCGGGCATTCCCCCCGGCGAACTCGACGCGGTGCTCAAGCCCTTCTACCGCGTCGAAAGCTCGCGCAACCGCAGCACCGGCGGCACCGGCCTGGGCCTGGCCATCGCGCACCAGCTGGCCATGGCCATGGGCGCCGAGCTCACGCTGCACAACCGCCCCGAAGGCGGGCTCGAGGCGCGGCTGGCGTTGGCCGCCGCGCCCGCTCGCTGAACCCGACCCCCCATCTTTCACATCCCCATGCTCATCCTCTTCATCGCCTACCTGGGCGGGGTGCTCACGATCCTGAGCCCCTGCATCCTGCCGGTGCTGCCCTTCGTGTTTGCGCGCGCCGACCGGCCGTTCCGCTCGCACGGCCTGCCGATGCTCGTGGGCATGGCGCTGGCCTTCGCCGGGGTCGCCACGCTGGCCGCGGTGGGCGGCGGCTGGATCGTCACGCTCAACGAATACGGGCGCTACGCGGCCATGGCCTTGCTCGCGCTGTTCGGTGCGACGCTGCTGTTCCCGCGCGTGGCCGAGCGCCTGAGCCGGCCGCTGGTGGCGCTGGGCCTGCGCATGTCCGATGCGCCGCAGGCCTCCGTGTTCTCGCCGCTGTGGCTCGGCGTGGGCACGGGCCTGCTCTGGGCGCCGTGCGCGGGGCCGATCCTCGGGCTGATCCTGACGGGCGCGGCGCTCAATGGCGCGAGCGTCGGCACCTCGCTGCTGCTGCTCGCCTATGCGGCCGGCGCGTGCACCTCGCTCTCGGTGGCGCTGCTGTCCGGCGGCCGGCTGCTCTCGGCGCTGAAGCGCACGCTGCCGACCGGCGACGGGGTGCGGCGCCTCGCCGG